>JBGTUD010000014.1:0-26524 GCA_041939405.1 Sphingopyxis sp.
GCCCTTGTTGCGGCTGATCAGATCGAGCCACGCGAGCGGGCGGCGCGCGAAATCCTCGGTCTTGAGGTAATCGACCGACACCTGGTTCGCGACGGGCGAGAGCAGGCAGCCGACGAGCCCCATATCGTGATACCAGGGCAGCCACGACACGCAGCGGTCGCTTTCGCGTACTTCCATGCCGTGCGAATGCGCCGACAGATTGTTGAGCAGCGCGCCGTGCGTCACCGCGACGCCGTGCGGGAAGCGCGTCGAACCGCTGCTATATTGAAGATAGCAGGTTTCGTCGGTCTTTTGTTCGGGAAGCGCCGCGATCGGCGCGGCGCGCTCCGCAAAGGCGGTCCAGTCGAGTGGCTCGACCCCGCGTTGCTCGGCCGCCTCGACCGCCATCGCGGCGATTTCGGGCGGGAAAAACAGCATCTTGGGGTCAGAGCTGGTGAGCTGGACGACAAGCTGCCCGACATAGCTGTCGCGCCCGCCGAAACTTGTCGGCAGCGGGAGCGGTACCGGCCAGGCGCCGGCATAGATGGTGCCGAAAAAAAGCGCGGCAAATTCGGGGCCGGTTTCGGCGATCAACGCGATGCGGTCCTGCGGCTTTACGCCCGCTGCGATCAGGCGATAGGCCGCCGCGAGGGCGTCGGCCTTGAGCTCGCTATACGGATAAGGACGGATCAACTTGCCGCGCGGATCGTGGAAATTCAGCCCGCGCGTGCCGCTCGCGGCATAGTCGAGCGCTTCGCCGACGGTGGCGAAATCGGAAAAACGGCGCGGTTGCGCGCATTCGGTCGGGGTCGGCACGAGCGTGTCGGCCGAAGCAAGCTGGGTATCGGTCATAGGGGGTGCGACGTCCCTCGATACGGGGCGCAGCGCAACAAGCATGTCATCTTTTTGTGCCATGTTCTGACGTGCGCGACCCTGTGTTGTTTGAACAAATCGCCCATTTCCGGGCTTTGACGCCCGATATGGCGGTGTTGATCGTTCTCAATCGGGCCCGACTGTGGCACAAACATGGCACATGCCCAAGCATCGTGCTCCGTTCGACCGTACAAAAAAGCCGCTCGGCGCAGCCCGGCTCGACGAACTGGCGCTCGCCTATGTCGCGCGATTCGCGACGAGCCGTGCCAAGCTGCTGCGCTATCTGACCCGAAAAGTCCGCGAATCCGAATGGATAGACGAAAGTGACGCCATGGCGGCGTGCGAAGCGGTGGCCGACCGGATGGAGCGCTTGCGCTACCTCGACGACCGCCAATATGCGGCGATGCGCGCGGGCGCGATGACGCGGCGCGGACTGGGCGTGCTGCGGGTGAAGGCGCAGCTTTACGTCGATGGAATCGCCGCGAAGGACAGCGGCGATGCGATCGACGCGGCCGAAGGCAAAGCGGTCGCCGCGGCAATCGGGTTTGCGCGGCGCCGCCGCTTCGGTCCCTTTGCGGCGAACAGCACGGACGATCCGAAACAGCGCGAGCGGCAGGTCGCGGCCTTTGTGCGCGCGGGGCACAGCCCGTCGCTCGCGCGGCGTATCTTGGCGCTCGCGCCGGGGGACGAGGATGCGCTGGCGGCGCTGGACGCGGAGTCGGCGCTCGATTAGCCGGTAATCTTTCCATCGAACGTCATCCCGGCCTTCGCGGGCCTACCGATGCTATAATTCGCCGGAACATGCCATTTAAAGCTCGTCTGAAGGTAAGGAATGGCAGTTTTTGGCTGATTTCCGGCGTTCAAAAATGCCGGTCGTTTGTTTGAAACCCGACATCGGGGTGGCATCGTACGATGCCGGTCGGAGAGACCGTTCATGACGCCAGACGGCGTGGCTGCCGCCCGCGATTTTGAAAGCCAAACGGAATCGCCCGCTGGAATTTTTCTTTTCGCAGCATGCCCAATGATGTTCATGAAGCCTTCCAGGGTTACCTGCGGAGCGGGTTTGGACAACGACGACAAGCCTCTGCGGCAATAGTCGTTCGGTCTTTGGCGCATGCGGATCAAAAAAGGGGACGCGAGCAGCAAAGCCTTGATGCGTTATCCGGCGCTAGGGTGGTGACCCGATCGGCGGGATGCGGGAGTGCCGTCCGCCGGTCGGCAAATCATCGGAACGGCGTATCGATCCGTTCCCGCCGCCGAGGATGAAGTATGACGATTTTAACCGACCCGTTCTTCGACAGTTTCGCCTCTTCGGTGAAGGATACGACTGAAGCGGAATCGCTGCCGCCGGCCTGCTATACCGATGCCGAATTCTATGCGTTCGAAAAGGATGCGCTCTTCTATCGCGAATGGCTATGCGTCGGCCGCGAGGAATGGCTGGCGGAACCCGGCGACTTTTTCACGGCCACCCATTGCGACGAACCGATCATCGTGGTGCGTGGCCGCGACGGTGCGATCCGCGCCATGTCCTCGGTCTGTCAGCACCGCGCCATGCTGGTCGCCGAGGGCCACGGCAATATTCGTGCCTTCGTCTGCCCCTATCATCACTGGACCTACGACCTCGACGGCAAGCTCGTCGGCGCGCCGGCGATGAACGCGACCTGCAATTTCGACAAGGCGGACTTCGGCCTCCCCCAATTCAGGGTCGAAAGCTGGCACGGCTTCCTCTTCGTTAATTTTGATCCGGATGCACCTTCGCTGGCCTCGCAAACCCGGGCACTCGAAGAAGTTGTCGCCAATTATGATTTCGCGAACCTGCGCGGCCCGCGGCCCGACGCGCCCGCGCACTATGCGTGGAACTGGAAGGTCATGTTCGAGAACAACAACGACGGCTACCACGCAAACCGCCTCCATGCCGGCCCGCTGCACAATCTGGTGCCGAGTTCGGAGGCCGAATTCCCCGAGCTTCCGCCCGACAGCGCGGGCTATTACCGGCTCAATCGTTCGCTGCAGCCCGATTTCAGCTTCAATGCTACGCTGCGCGCAGTCTTCCCGATCTTTCCGAAGCTGACCGAGGAGGAGCGCCACCGGCTGCTCTTCGTCAACCTGCCGCCGAGCCTGTCGCTGGTCGTCATGAGCGACATGGTTCTGTACCTGATTTTGAACGCCCAAAGCGCCGATACACACGAAATGACGATGGGCGTGCTTGTGCGCCCCGAGGCGCTCGACGACCCGCTGTTCGGCCACAAGATGAAGCTCAATGACGACGGCGTCAGCGAAATCGTCGCGCAGGACCTGCATGTCGACGAGCTGGTGCAAAAGGGGCTGAAATCGCGCCATGCGCCGCGCGGGCGCTATAGCTGGCAGGAAGGGGCGCAGCGCCAGTTCAACCTGTGGCTCGTCGAACGCTATTGGGCCGAACGGGATCGTCGACGCGGCCCGTCGGCTCCGGTAACCGCACTCAAGGCGCGCTCCTAACCAGACCCTTTCCATGATCCGATGCGTGATGTCCGGCGGAACCCGCGGGGCGATGAAATGCGTAGCGGAAAATAACATCGAAGCGGAGATACCGATGACCAACACGCTCATTTTCGTCGACTTGATGGCGGACGATCCGGCGGCCGCGGGCCGTTTCTATGCCGAGGTGTTCGGGTGGCAGGACGATCCGCGTCCCGCAGGCCATTATCACCGTATGGTTCCGGGCGGCTTCTTCAAAAACCCCGACGGGACCGACAGCCCGATCGGCAATCTGCATATCGGCATCGCCAATGTCACCAATGCGCGGCCGCATCCCGACCCCGCCGGGGTGGAGCCGCGCCTGTGCGCGGCCGAGGGGCGCAGGGCGCGCATCTGGGTGCTGGTCGGCGACGACGACAGCCATGACCGCATCCTCGACACCGCGACGCGGCTGGGTGCGACCCTTTTGTGGCGCGATCATTACTGGAAGGAGTTCAACGGCTTCAATCATGCTTTCGCCGACCCGTGGGGCAATGAGATCGTCCTGTGGGTCAAGGCGGGCCCCACACCGGAAATTCCGGCGAGCTATACCCGGGAATGAAGTGCGTTCGCGCCAGCGCAACAACATTGTGTGCGCGCCCGCGCAAGACCGCTGTGGCGCTATGATCCTAGCTCGATAGCCATGACGAACGCCAATCCATGCGGCCGGGGTGCCCCCTCATGATCAGGATGCCAGCCATATTCTTCGGTCATGGAAGCCCGATGGTCGCACTCGAGCAGAGCGATGTCACGCGCGCCTGGCGCGCGATTGCCGAACGGATCGGCAAACCGCGCGCGATATTGTGCATTTCCGCGCATTGGATGACGCGCGGAACGGCGGTGACGGCGATGGCGCAGCCGCGCACCATCCATGATTTCGGCGCCTTTCCGCAGGCGCTCTTCGACGTCCGCTATCCGGCGCCGGGCGATCCGAAGCTCTCGGCGCGCGTGCGCGAACTGCTCGCGCCGCTGCCGGTCGCTTTCGACCAGGATTGGGGTCTCGACCATGGCACATGGTCGGTGCTCGTCCACGCCTATCCCGATGCCGACGTGCCCGTCGTTCAGCTCGGCATGGATGTCGGCAAGACGCCCGCCGAGCATTACCAGGTCGGCGAATTGCTGCGCCCGCTGCGCGACGAAGGCGTGCTCATCATGGGCACGGGCAATATCGTCCACAATCTTCCCGCGATGGATTGGCAGAATCCGTCGGCACCGCCCTATCCCTGGGCGGAGCGCTTCAACCGGACGATGCTCGACGCCATCGTCGCCGATCGGCCCGAGGTCGTCGTGAATTTCGAGGATATGGGTGAGGATGCACGGCTATCGGTGCCGACGCCCGATCATTTCTGGCCGCTGCTCTATGTCCTCGGCGCCCGGCATCCGGGCGAGGCGGCGCGGTTCGAGCCCGATTTCATCCATCACAAGTCGCTGGGCATGACCAGCATCCTTTTCGAGGTCGATCGATGAACGGGTCCGCGGTCCGGATTTTCGTTGCAAGGGGGTATGAATGGCATTGATCTGCACGCACCAGGCGCACCGGCAACAGACACGCCCCGGCGCGCTGCACCAGCTGCGTGCGACGCCGCAGACGGTGCATTGGGGTTATTTCTCGCCCGAGATCAAGCCGGCGCTCCGCGTGCGGAGCGGCGACCTCATTCAGGCCGAGGCGATCACGCACCACGCCGGAGACGATCCCGAATTGATGATGGATGCCGACGTCCGCCGCATCTTCGAGGAAATCCGGCCCGAAACGCGCGCGCCGGGCGTCCATATCATGACCGGTCCGATCCATGTCGAGGGCGCCGAGCCCGGCGACATGCTGGAAGTGCGCTATTTCCAGATGACGCCGCGCTGCAACTATGGATCGAACCTCGCCGCCAACTGGGGCCATCTTTACAAGGAATTCGGCGAGACCGAGCGCGTCACGATCTATCGGCTCGATCCGAACAGCAACACGGCGAGCGCGCTTTACGCCTATGATGTAGAGGAGACCTATCTGGTCCCCGGCCGCATCACCAACTGCCCCGTCTGCGATCGTCAGCCCGCGCTCGAGGGCGTGACAGTGCCGGCGCGCCCGCATCTCGGCACCGCCGGCGTTGCGCCCGCCGTCGATGCGCCGGTCAGCACGATTCCGCCGGGGCTGCACGGGGGCAATATCGACAATTGGCGCATCGGCGCCGGCGCCATCATGTATTATCCGGTACAGGTGAAGGGCGGGCTGTTTTCGATCGGCGACCCGCACGTCAGCCAGGGCGACGGCGAGATCAGCGGCACGGCGATCGAGGCCTCGCTCGACGTGCTGTTCCAGATCATCCTGCGCAAAGATTTCGCCTTTCCTTCGCCGCTGCTCGAAACGCCTGATTACTGGATCGTTCACGGTTTTGGCGACGACCTCGACGCCGCGATGAAGGGAGCGTCGATCGACATGCTGCACCTGCTCAGCGAGCATCAAGGCCTGTCGCGGAACGACAGCTATTCCTTGATGAGCGTCGCGGCCGATTTCGGCGTGACGCAGGTGGTCGACGGGACGCAGGGCGTGCATGTCAAGATCGACAGGCGGTTGTTTCCGGCCAAGGGAACGGTGCGCGACGTGTCATGAGGTTTTGGTATCGGCCCTTCCGGCGGTGCGGCGCCTTGCCGGATACGCGACGAGCGGCGCGCGTATGACAGACCGGCTGGCGCGCCTCCTTCCCGACCGCTTCCTGCTCATGCTGCTGGGCACGCTGCTCCTCGCGACCCTGTTGCCGGTGCGCGGCGTCTGGACGAGCCGGTTCGATATGCTCACCGGACTCGCGATTGCGATGCTTTTCTTCCTGCACGGCGCGAAGCTGTCGCGCGCGGCGATCCTCTCCGGGATCGGCACGTGGCGGTTGCACCTGATGGTGCTGGGGGCGACATTCGTCGCGTTTCCGATCGTCGGGCTCGGGCTCGACCGTGCGATCAGACCCTTCCTCGATCCGCCGCTTGCGATGGGGCTGCTCTATCTCGCTATCCTGCCCTCGACAGTGCAGTCTTCGATTGCGATGACGGCGATCGCGCGCGGCAATGTGCCGGCGGCGGTGTGCAGCGCGGCGCTGTCGAACCTGCTCGGCATCGTGGCTACGCCGCTGCTTGCGGGTTTGCTCCTCGTCGGCCGGTCAGGTGGGGCAGGGCCCGGCTTTCTGCTGTCCGCGATCGGCGACATCATGCTCACGCTGTTTTTGCCCTTCGTGCTCGGGCATATGTCGCGTCCGCTCACCGGGGCCTTCGTCGACCGGCGCCGGACGCTGATCATGCGCGTCGACCGGGGCGCGATCCTGCTCGTCGTCTATGCGGCGTTCAGCGCTGCGATCGTCGAGGGGCTGTGGAGCCGGATAGCGGCGCAGGATCTGATGCTTGTCGTCGCCGGCAGCGCGGCGCTTCTTGCGACCATATTGCTCGGCACGCGGCTGGCCGCGCGGCTGGCGGGTCTGCCCGTCGTCGACGAAATCACGCTGGTCTTTTGTGGTTCGAAGAAGAGCCTCGCCAGCGGCGTCCCCATGGCAGGCGCATTGTTCGCGCCGGCGCAGGTCGGTTTCATCATCCTGCCGGTCATGATCTATCATCAACTGCAACTGATCGTCTGCGCCGCGGTCGCCCAGCGCTATGCGCAGCGGGACGAGGTGGCCGCAGTGCCTGGGGAGAGCCTCCATGCCCTATGATATTCTCGACGTCCGCCCGATGACGAAGCGCATCGGCGCCGAGATCTTCGGCGTCGATCTCAATGCCCCGCTTGGCGACAAGCTGCGCGCCGAATTGCAAGATGCGCTGATGGCGCATCAGGTGATTTTCTTCCGCGACCAGCGGTTGACGCACGAAAGCCACAAGGCGCTCGGCCGCGCTTTTGGCGAGCTGGCGCAGCATTCGGGAGTGTCGGGTCTACCCGATCATCCGGAAATCGTCGCGATTCATGCAGATGCCGACAGCAAGTTCATCGCCGGCGAGGACTGGCATTCGGACCTCAGCGAAGATGCCGAGCCGCCGATGGGCAGCATCCTCTATATGCACACCCTGCCTCCGGTCGGCGGCGACACGCTGTTTTCCAGCATGTATGCTGCCTATGAGGCGCTTTCGCCGGCGATGCAGCAATTCCTCGCGCCGCTGACGGCAGTGCATGATTCGAACCATATCTACCGCGCGCTTTTTCCCGAGGTGGAGAAGACCTATCCGCGCAATACCCATCCTGTCGTGCGCACGCATCCAGTTACAGGGCGCAAATGCCTGTTTATCAGCAAGTCCAAGACGGTGCGGATCAACGAGCTGTCCAAGATCGAAAGCGACGCAGTGCTGGGTTTCCTGACCGAGCATGTGAAGGATCCCAACTTCCAGGTCCGGTTCCGCTGGCAGCCGCACTCGGTCGCTTTCTGGGACAATCGCTGCACACAGCATTTCGCGACATGGGATTATTTCCCCGAGACGCGCTCGGGCTACCGCGTCACCATCGCCGGCGACAAGCCCCGTTGACGGCCATTATGCCGTAAACAACGCCTTGCGGATCACCGCGTGGACGCCCCAATTGCCGTTGGCGACCTGCGAAATGCCGAAATCGACGCCGACCGACAGCAGCGAGATCGCTTCGTCCTCGGTCAGATTCTTGGTCGTCATCAAAAAGCGTCGCGCCTTGCGGAACGCGTCGCGCATCGCCGCGTCGATCGACGCGCGCTTGTAGATCTCGCTCTGCGCGCCTTCGCCCAATTCCTTCAGGTAATCGGCCTGGCTGAAGCCCAGGATCACCCATTCGTCGGCGGTTTCGATGAGCGGATAGTCGAGGTCGCGCAGATGATCGCTCAATCGATTGGCCGGGTGGCGGATGACCTGGATCAGCCCGGTCATCGAACATTCGATCGCGGTCCCGCACAGTTCCGAATCGCCTTGCGAGGCGTGGGGGTCGCCCAGCGACAACAGGCCGCCGGCGACCTGCACCGGCAGATACACGCTGGACCCGGGGCCCGTCCGCCAATTGTCGAGATTGCCGCCAAAGGCGCTCGGCGGCACCGAATCGACCAGCCCCGCATGATCGGGGGCGAGCGCAATCACCCCGAAATGTGGCCGCACCGGAATCTCGACGTCGCGCAATATGTCGTAATTGCGCTCGATCTTCGCGGGATCGACCGGAACGCCGGGATAGTCGTAGCGATCGTGGACGCGGCCCGACGGATCGGTCTGCGGTGTCCAGCGAAAGCTGTAGACGGCGTGGGCGGCGGGTGGCCGGCCGCTGTCGGTATCGACCTCGTAAATGGTTATGACTTCGCGGTTGCGCGGTTCGGTCAGCAGGTCGTCATATTGAAAGCCCCAGAAGGTCGCGGCGTTGCTGCCGAAGGCCTTGCCCAGAAAACGCGGGTTGCGGCACTTGCGCGCGGTAAGGTCGAGGATGCGCACTTCGACAATGTCGCCGGGTTCGGCGCCTTCGATGGCGATCGGGCCGGTACAGATATGGACGCCGAAGCCTTCGCCCGGCCCGCGCCCCACCGCGCTCGCGTCCATCGGTCCGGCGCCGCGCCGGTCGATGGTCTTGCCGGTCTCGTCCCAGTGATAAACGCTCTCGGCGCCGGCATCGCCGTCGACCATGCGTTCGGGATCATCATTGGCATGATGGGTCAGCGTCTCGACGGTCACGAAATCGCCCGAACGGACGGTCAGTGCAGGCTTCAGCGAACGGCTGAAGAAACCCCAGTGCACGGTGCGAGGGCCGACCGGCAAATGATGGTGCCGGACCGCCGCACCGACCGGCGGAGCAGGCGTTTCGACATCGCCGTCGAGTTCGGCTTCGTCGCCGGCCGGCTCGATCGGCGGGATGACCTCCGCCTCGGCGGGCGGCCGCGCCTGCGTCGGACGTCCGCGCCGCGGCGTTTCGAGCCGCGGCTCCTCTTCCGCCGGCGCGCGCCGATATTCGCGCGGCGAAATGCCATATTGCTCACGAAAGGCGCGGCTGAACGACGCCGAATCGTTGAAGCCCCACTGGAACAATATGTCCGAGATGGATTTCTGGACATAGAGGGGGCTGCGCAGGTCGAGCCGGCAGCGCTCGAGGCGGCGCACCTTCACATAATGGCCGAAGCTGTCGTCGATCGATTCGAACAGTTTCTGAAGATAGCGCGGCGAAATGCCGTGCTCGCTCGCGACCTGCTGATAGTTGAGATTGGGATCGCTAAGCCGCATCTCGATCGTCTGAAAAATGCGGGCGAGCAGCGCCGCGCGCATTCCCGCCGCGCCGCCGAGCGCGCGCGGTGGGGCATTGTCGAGCAGTGTCGCCAGCAAAAATTCGGGCAGCGCCAGTTCGATCGGCGCCAGTTGGTCGGCCGCCGTATCGATAAGGGTGTCGGAAAGCGCGCGCAGCATGCTCGACATCACCCGTGCGGTCGTGCTTTCCGCGCCAATCCGGTGCGGTGTCGCGGGGAGCGGCGTCTTCAGGCGCGGGTCAAGGATCGCCGGCGGGATGATGACGAGCAGCAGACCGTGATCGCCGGGGAAGCTGAAATGGGCGATCGCCTCGCTTCGGGCGCAGACCATATCGCTGTCGGCAAGCGCGAAGCTTTCGGTGCCGTGCTCGACCGTCGCCTGTCCTCCCAGCAATAGAGCGAGCCAGCAGGCGCCCGGGCGTTCGCTGAGGTCGAGGCTGTACGCCTGCGCCGTCGCGGTGAGGCGGATGAAATCGATGCGCTGGCCGCTGCGCGAGTGGACGAGTTCGCCATAGAGCGCGGTATCGTCGGCCTGCCGGAGCATGATCGAGAAGCGTTGCAGGGCAAAGCGCCACGCGTCGTGCCGTTCTTCTCTGGGATAGGCATTGGTCGTGAAAAGCAATCGGCAACCCACTTCGTCTGACGACAGGTTCAACCTCTCCGTCCGGTCTGGTGCCGATTCCATGACGATATGCCGCGTGGCGCCAGAGCGTCAAACGCTAAAGTCGATCGTCGTGCCGGAACGGGACGGCGTTGCCATAGACGCTCGCCGCCGGGCCGCTCGTATCGACCGCATAGCCGCGCCCGCACACGGCGAGCATGGTGATCGCATAAACGAGCGCGCTCGTGGCCATGTCCCCGGGCGTCGGCCGCCAACGCGGCATCCCGGTGGTGATCGCCGGGATGCGATGCATGTTGAACACATTATGGTCGCGCCACATGCTCGCATAGACGGGGTGTGCGCGCGGCACGGGCGTTCCGCGGGCAAGGCGCGTCGCGGCGTCCACCGCGCCCGCGAGCGGCGCCACGGCATCGGTTTCGGCTTCGAATCCGTGGCGCACCACCATGGCCTCCACGTCGAAGGCTTCGACCGCGACGGTTCGCATCGCGGCAACGATGCCATGATAGGCTTCTGCCGCGCGCTGGCGCGGATTGAGGCCGACATCGATATAGAGCGCGCAAACCTCGGTCCCCGCACCGAAATCATTCGCGATGCCGCCTCGCACCGACGCGATCTGGACCTTGGGTTCGGATCGGCCGCCCGGCCCGTCGTAAACGCTCGCGCTTTCCCAGGCGAGGCCCCAGCCATGCAGCGCGTCGATCACCGGACCAAGCCGATAGATGGGATTGGGATGGTCGGCGGCGCGCGCCGACGCGTCGAGGATCGGCGAAAACACCCCTTGGCCATAGATGCGGATGCGGAACAGCGCATAGCCGCAGCCCTGCCATGTCAGGCCGAAGTCGGTGCCCTCGGCGGCGATCGCATAATCGGGCGCGACCCCGCCGTGGTGGAACAGATAATGCGCGCCGATATCCTTGCCAAGATAGTCGATGCCGGCGAACTCCTCGATCGGCTCGGGCCCGATTTCGCCGGGACAGGCAGTGAGCCAGACCTTGCCGGCAAGCCCGATTCCGGCCTTTTTGAGCGCCTTGGCCGCGATCAGGAAGCAGGCCATGGGGCCGCGGTCGTTGGTGATCGGATAGCCGCGCAGCTGCCCGTCCTCAAGCCAGCACTGCGTCCATTCGGGATCGCCGAGTGTGGCGGCGCGATAGCGGAAGCGGTCCTGTTCGGCGACGCCCGACGGGCTTTCGGTATCGAGATGCGCGGTCATCAGCAGGTTGGCGCCGGTGCCGGTCCCGCCATATTCGCCGACGATATTGGGGCGTTCGGGCGTCGCGCCGACCTTGCGCGGGTGAAAACCCTCGGCCTCCATCCAGTCGAAGACCGCCTCGGCGGCTGCCGCTTCCTCACGCGACCGGCTGGGAATGTTGCCCAGCCGGAGCGCCAGCCCAACCAGCTCGTCCACGTCGATGGCGGCCGCGAGGGCGTCGCGTTCTACCGCGCTGACGGCGTAAGGCGCGGCGCCGGCATCGGCGAAGGAGGCGCCGATCGCAGCTCGCTGTTCGCTCATGCCGTCCATGCCGCCGTCACGGCTTCGGTTGTGGCAAGCAGCGCACAATTGCGCTCGAGTATCTTGAGCGTGCTGCGGTGCATGTCCTCGTCATAGGCGGCGCAGGCGTCCGACACGACGAAGACATGATAGCCGTGATGGAAGGCGTCGCGCACCGTGGCATCGACGCAGCATTCGGTGGTAATGCCGCAGACCAGAAGCGTGTCGATGCCGCGCGCGAGCAGAATTTCGTCGAGTGCCGTCCCGTGAAAGCTGCTGAAAAGCAGCTTCTCGATCTCGATGTCTCCGGGCTCGGGCGTCACGCGATAATAATCCTCTCCGCCGCTTCCCGCGCGGCAGATCGCTTCGCCGCCGGGCTCGCCGCGCCGCGCCATGAAGGCCTTCAACGAATCGCTATCGGTTTCGGCGCGCGTGACGACCCGCATGAAGCCGACCGGCGCGCCGGCCCAGCGCGCGGCGGCGATCAATGCTTCGACCTGATCGATCGCGGCGTCTACGCGGTGGAGATCGACGCCGGCGCGACCGACGAGGCCGCCCGGCGCGGCGAAATCGACCTGAATGTCGACCACCAGCAGGCAGGTGCGTGCCGGCGCGATCATCGCCCGCAGCGCGGCGGCATCAACATGGGGCAGGGGCGCGGGGTCAGCCATGCGCCGGAACAGGCGCCTGCGCGGGGAAACGCTCGCGCAATACCGGCAGAACCTGTGCGCCGAGTATCGGGATTCCGACATGATAATCGGGGAAGATCAGCATCATGCCATCAATGCCGGAGACCGCGAACATTTCGGTCAGTCTTTCGGTAACCGTTGCAGGCGTGCCCGCGATATAGGGCGTCATGAAGGCCTGCCGCGATTTGGCGATGAAGACATTTTCCTTGCCGGCCTCGGCGTCGAAAAAGCCATAGGCGCGCATCATCCCGCGCAGCGCGCCCTCGTCGAGCCCTGCGCGATAATGGTCGGCGATCGCCTCGGCGGCTTCGTCGGTCTCGCCGAAGACGATCGTCATCATGCAATAGGTGCGCACGAAACGGCCCAGTTCGGCGGCGTCGGCCTTTGCCGCATCGCTCGACTGCTTCATCTTTTCCGGCGTGTCGCCCGACAGGAAGATGGCGTCCATCTCGTCGGAGGTGAAGCGCATTCCCTTGGGCGACGTCCCGGCGCAGACCAGGAAGGGGCGCTTTTCGGGCTTGGGCCACGACTGGCAATCGTCGAGGTTGAAATAGGTGCCGTGCTGCGTCACCGAGGCGTCAGTCCACAGCGCCTTGATCGCGCGGATCCACTCATAGGCGAGATCGTAGCGCTGATCGTGATCGACGCCTTCGGGCCAGGCGCCCATCTGTGCGAATTCGTCTTTGTAGGAACCCGTTACGAGGTTGAGCCCGGCGCGGCCTTCGCTGACCTGATCGAGCGTCGCGATCATCTTGGCGGCGACGCCGGGATTTTGCAGGATGGTGTGGATCGTCGCCCACACCTTCACCCGGCTGGTCGCCTCGGCCAGCCCCGCCATCAGCGTCACCGATTCGAGCGCGCTGTTCCAATGGAGCGTTTCGCCGCCATAACCCCGGAATTTGGCCATTGCCATCACGAAGTCGAGCCCCGCTTCTTCGGCGAGCAGGGCGGCCGTGCGATTGTAGGAATAGGAGCCGTCGAGCGGCGGTGTGTTCCTGGAAAGGATCCAGCCGCCATTGGCCATGGGCAGGAAAATGCCGAGATCCTTGCCGCCGCCGTCCGACGGCAGGCCAAAGGGCGTCGGTTTGATGCTCTCGGTCATATCTCGCCCTTCAATGGTTCGCGCGCCACCACCTCTATAGATTGCGGGCTGCGGTTCTTGACCGCGGGCGCATGTTAAGTTGCCGCGATCAAGGCGGCATCGACCGCGTCGCGTGTCGGCATCGTCGGCGCCGCCCCGCGCGTCGTGGTGCACAGTGCCGCGGCGGCATTGGCGATCGGGAGCGCTTGCTCCACCGTCCGGCCCTGGTCAATCAGCGCCGCCAAAGTGCCGACGAAGCAATCGCCCGCTCCGGTGGTGTCGACGACCTGCGTGGGCATCGCGGGTACATGATAATGTCCGTCGATGCGAACGGCGACCGCGCCGCCCGGCCCGAGCGTGACGATCGCCTGCTGATCGGGCCGTGTGAGAAGCGCTCGCGCGGCGCAGGCCTCCGCGACCGTTTCCGGCCGGCTCGCCGCGCCCAGATAGACTGCGAGTTCGGTCTGGTTGACGATCAGCAGATCGACGTCGGCAAAAAGGCGCGCCGCCTCGGGAATGGCGGGCGCGGCGTTGAGGATGCGCCGCGTGCCGCGGGCCGCGCCAGGGTCGAAGAAGGCGGCGGCGGTTTCGATCGGCGTTTCGAGCTGGCAAAGGCGGACGCGCGTGGTTTGCGCAGGCGGCGGCAGATCGCCGGTGGCGAGCCGCTCATTTGCCCCGGGAACGACGATGATCTGGTTCTCGCCGTGCCGGTCGACCACAACATAGGCGGTTCCGGTGGCGCTGTCGGCGACCATTTGAAGCGCCGAAAGGTCGATCCCCTCGCGCTGCAGTTCGCCGCGCATCCACGCGCCCGCGCTGTCCGCGCCAACGGCGGCGATCATCGCGACCGCGGCCCCCATGCGCGCCGCGGCCACCGCCTGATTGGCGCCCTTGCCACCGGCAAGCCGCGCGGCGCCGCTCGCCAGCACCGTTTCGCCCGCCTTCGGCAAGGCTGCGACCGAAACGACGCGGTCGACATTGATCGATCCCAGAATCTGGATGGCCATGTCCTGCTCCCCATGGTTGCCATCGGCTATCGATGGACGCGCGCAGTGCCGATGCAACCCCCAAATGGCATGCATGCGCGTGGCGCCAAGATTTGCGGCCCCATTGGGCAAGAGCGGGCGCTGACGCCCGTTTAGGCACAGACATTGATGGCAATCGCCACCGGATGGCGGTGGCCGGCGAGTGGAGAAGCGATGATGCGCAATTGGCTGATCACTGGGGTCGGAGGCGGTTTGGGCAAGGCGCTGGCGCACGCGGCGATCGCGCGCGGCGACCGCGTGGCGGGCACCGTCCGGCGCGTCGACGACAAGCGGGCGTTCGAAGCCGCGGCGCCCGGCGCCGCGATCGGCATCCTGCTCGACCTCGAAGAAACTGTAGCCGCAGCGACAGCGGTGGCGACGGCCGAAAAGGCGCTCGGGCAGATCGACGTCCTCGTCAACAACGCCGGTTACGGCATGGTCGGCGCGATCGAGGAGACCGACATGACGGAGGCGCGCCGCCTGTTCGACGTCAATCTTTTCGGTCCGATCGCGATGATCCAGGCGGCGCTGCCGGCGATGCGCCGCCGCCGCGCCGGCCACATCATCACCATTACCTCGGTCAGCGGCTTTGCGCCATGGGCGGGGACCGCCATCTATGGTGCCAGCAAATATGCGATCGAGTGCATCGGCCAGACGCTGGCGCAGGAGGTCGAACCGCTCGGCATCCGCGTCACCAATGTCGCGCCGGGAGGCTTGCGGACAGGATTCGCGGGGCGAGGCCTCGCCGAAGCGGTGCTTGCGATCGGCGATTATGCCGCGACCGCGCACCGGTCGAAGGCAATTCTCGCTGGCGGGCGCGGCAAGGAGCGGGGCGATCCCGATCGCGCCGCGGCGGCGATCCTCGCGGCGGCGGATATGGACGCGCCGCCGCGCCATCTCCTTCTTGGCGAGGATGCGCTGCACTATGCCGAAGCGCAGATCGAGACGATCCGGGCGGAAATCGACCGCTGGCGTCCGCTCTCGCTTTCGATCGCCTTTCCGGAGTGACGACGATGACGATCCGCCAGCCCACTTATCCCGTCGATCCACTGTTCCTCGACCGCTGGTCGCCGCGTGCTTTCGACGCAAGCGAACTTGGCGAAGAGGATGTTCTGCGCCTGATCGAAGCGGCGCGCTGGGCGCCGTCGGCCTATAATGCGCAGCCCTGGCGCTTTCTGTACGCGCTGCGCGACGGCGGCGACTGGCCGCTGTTCCTCGACCTGCTGCTGCCCTTCAATCGCGACTGGGCGGAGCGGGCTTCGGCGCTGCTCTTCATCGTCTCCGACACGCATCTGCGCGACGCCGATGGCGTTTCGCGCGGGGTTTCCGCCAGCCACAGCTTCGACGCGGGTGCCGCCTGGATGTCGCTCGCCTTGCAGGCGCGCCGCGTCGGGCTCCACGCTCGCGCAATGATCGGCTTCGACCCGGCGCGCGCCGCCGAGCGACTCGAAGTGCCCGACGATCATCGCATTGAGGCGGCTGTGGCGATCGGGCGGATGGGCGATCCCGCGAGCCTGCCCGACCGTCTGCGCGCGCGCGAAGCGCCGAGCGATCGTGCGCCGCTCGCGCGGATCGCGATCGCCGGCCGCTTTCGGGCGGAAGGGGCTAGCTGATCAACCGGGGAACGGCAGCGTCGACGATATGAAAGCGCGCGGCGGGATGCTCGGCCCCGCCGTCGCGCGGCCGGTCGCGGTGTTGCACGACACCGTTCTTGCCGAAGCCCGGAACCACTGGGCGGCCGCTGTCGCGGTGCAGCCACAGGCGTAGCAGGTGTCGGCGGCGTTGCGGTTCGGGATGGTCGGAAAAGGCGGTGCGCGCATGCAGCGCGGCGTAGTTGGACAGCCACTGGATATCGCCGGGGCGAAAATCCATCTCGATCGCCATGCCTTCCTCATAGGTGATCTGGTCGAACAGTTCGAGCATTTCGGTCTGCGCGGGCGTCAATTTGGGAACGCCAGGATAATCCTGCGCCGTCAGTATATAGAGCGAGCCCGCATACATGCTGAACACCCCGTCGACGATGCTGATCAGCGGCGAGCGATAGGTGTCTGCGGGCGCATTATGGTCCTGCCGCCGCCAGTCCCAATGCACCGGCTCGAACAGCAGCGGAGCGAGATCGGGACGCCGCTTCAGTATTTCGTTGTAGATTTCGGCGCCCGAGACGAGGCACGATGCGCCGCCTTGCTTGGCGCCGCGCAGGCACATTAGCGCGACGATGTCCGAACTGTCCGAATGATAGACGAGCTTGTCGCGCACCTTCGACGACAGGGCGGTCGGATCGTCCATCGTCTTGTCCGACGTCGCATAGACATGGTCGATCAGGTCACCCATCTCGTTCTGGCGGATCGGGTCGCCCATATGGAGACCCAAAATATAGTAGATGGCCGCCGACAGCGCGTCCGAATAAAGTTGCGTCCGCAGTCCGCGCACGAGGACGAATCCGCGGCCATAGTCGCAATCGCTACCCCACTGCTTCACGGCCCCCGCGCATTCGATCAGCGGGTAATCTTCCGCGGTGACGACGCGCAGGTCGGGATCGGCGGCCACGAAACGTGCGCCTAGCATCTCCAGCTCGTCGATCTGGGCGGGCGAGAGCTGGTATATCCATTCACCGCTCTCGCTAAGCGTATCGCCGCGCCAGGCGGCGGTGGTGGCAATGGGCTCTATCGCTGCGACGACGGACACGTTTCGCTTCCTTTCGATGTTTCCCCGCCTTGCGGCGGATCGGCTCGACCTGCCCTAGCAGGGGCGTGACGGCCGATCTTGTCGCCAGATGGCATCGTCCTTTTCACCGGGCGCACGGTGCGTCGCCAGGGAAGCGATGCGTGGGTCGTACTCGCCGCTCCCTTGTCCGTAGCCGGGATCGTGGGGCGGGATGACGCGCGCCCGATGTCACATATCCGTCAACTAATTTTGCGCACCGGCACAAGATTAATCGCCCGCAAGCTGGCCCAATATGAAGCGATAACGCCGCCCAGGAACCAACATGGGGGTCGCCGGAGAGGAGAGACGCACGCTGGGGGATAGCTATGTCGATCCGAAACCAAATTTTCAGTTTACTGCTCGCCGGTACATCCTGTCTCGCCATCGCGCCCGGTGCGGCACAGGCGGCAGAGGCCGCCGGAGAGGGCGGCCAGATCGCCGACATCGTCGTCACAGCCGAACGCCGCGAGGTCAATCTGCAATCGGCGCCGCTCGCGGTCTCGGCGGTCGACGCTGACACGTTGCGCGCCGATAACATCACCGACATCACCGGCCTGAACGGGACCGTGCCGGGGCTGGTCGTCGCGCGCAGCGGCGGCGCCGAGCGCATCATCTCGATCCGCGGCATCGGATCCGAGACGCCCGAAAACACCAATACCCAGCCGGGCGTCTCCTATCATGTCGACGGCGTCTATATCTTCAACAGCATCGCCGCCAACGCTGCCTTCATCGACGTCGCGCAGGTCGAGGTGCTGCGCGGACCGCAGGGGACGATGTTCGGCCAGGGCTCGACCGGCGGCACAATCAACGTCGTCTCGGCGCAGCCGTCGCTCGACGGTGTGTCGGGTGCGATCAATTTCGGTGCGGGTAATCACGCATTTTTCAAGGGCGACGCGGCGATCAACCTGCCGCTCGGCGACACGCTGGCGATCCGCGGTGCGGTCCAGGGATTGAAGCATGATGGCTATTCCAAAGCCTATGGCGTTGAGGGCTATCCCGACGGATATGAACTCGACGATGCGAAGGAATGGGGCGGCAAGCTTTCGATGCTGTGGCAGCCGCTCGACGATTTTTCGATCACGCTGACGACGATCCAGTATGACGGCGATGTCAACGGCCCGGCGCAGAAGAATATTCTCGACCCCGAACCCGATCCGCGCGAGCTGACCCAGGACTATCCCGCGCGGTCGAAGGTCCGTACCGAGCTCTATTATGGCGTGGTCAAGCTCGACCTGCCCGATTTCGCGACACTCAAGACGATCACCAGCTTTCAAAAGCTGCACAGCGAGCAATCGTGGGACGCCGATGCGTTGACCGCCGACCTGTTCTGCGACCTCACCTATATCGCGGTGTTCAACAGCTGCACGCGCTATGACCATGTCGCGATCTGGCGCAGTGACACGACCTCGTGGACGCAAGAGATCAACCTCGCCTCCAACACCGACGGCCGCTTCGACTGGATCGTCGGCGGGGTCTACCTCCACTCGCGCAACGAGCAATATATCAACGAGTTTCGCGGCGACGACGACAATATCGTCCAGCCGCCGCTGCCGGTCGATACGCCCTTTGACGATCCGCTCGTCGATACGCTGACCTATGCCGAACTGTCGGCGATCACGCGCGAGGCATGGGCCGCCTATTTCCAGGGGAGCTACAAGCTGACCGATCGGCTCAGCCTGATCGCCGGGGTCCGTTACAATCACGACAAATATTCGGGCCAGTTTGCGAGCGTCGGCGATGCGACCTCGGGCAGCTATCTGCAGCCGATGCCGATCGCCGGTTTCAGCACCGAGGAGGTGACCGGCAAGGCGGCGATCCAGTTCGAGATCAGCCCGCGCAACATGATCTATGCGAGCTATACGCGCGGGTTCAAGCCGGGCGGGCTCAACAGTTCCGCCTCGGCGGGCAATTCCTATTCGATCAATCCGACCTATCTGCCCGAAACGGTCGATGCGTTCGAGATCGGGTCGAAGAACCGGCTGTTCGGCAATTCAGTCCAGCTCAACCTCGCGGCTTTCCTCTACAATTATCACAATATGCAGTTCCTCGAGGAGGATCCGATCCTGTTCGGCGAAGGCACCAGCAACGCGCCGCGGGCGCGCATCTACGGCCTCGAAGCCGAGGCCTCGTGGATCGTGACGCCCAGTTTCAAGCTCGATGCGTCGGTTTCGTTGCTCGAAGGCGAGTTCACCGCCGATTATTTCGCGCTGGATCCGGCCGTCGCCGATGCGGCACAGACCGCCGCCGGCTATCCGGGTATCGGCCTGTTCTTCGCCAACTTCTTTCCCGCGCTCCTGGCCCGCGACGCCGCGCGCGCCAACATCAACGGCAATGAAGTGCCCAAGCTGCCGGGCGTGCAGGGCTTTGTGAGCGCGACCTATAACCACGAAGTCGGGCCGGGAATGCTGACCGCGCGCGCGAAATTCGTCTATCGCGGCGAATATCAGTACCGCCTGTTCAACTTCGGCGCGATCGACACTGTGCCGTCATACGAGACGGTGGATGTTTCGCTTCAATATCAACCCAATGGAATCAATTTGACGCTGGGTCTTTCGGTCGAGAATCTGTTCGATTCGAACGGGCTCAATTCGCGGCTGTCCGATCCCTATGGCAGCGCGCAGGTCACCGACACCTATATCCCGCCGCGGCAGTTCATCGCCTCGGTCGGATATAAATTCTGAAGCCCCGGGCATGGCGCGCCGTCAACTCTTAGGGCGCACAGCATCAAGCCCCTGCGTCCCCGCCGGTGCATCTTCGGCCTGTCAAAATGGGTGACGGATTTCGCAAGGGACGTAAGGCATGACTCGAAGCACGCTGATCTTCGTCGCGGTATCGCTAGGGTTTTTCTTCGTCACCGCGACGACCTTCACCTCGCTCGGCTATGTCCTTTATACGATGGTCGACGATCTCGGCTGGTCGCAGGTCGCGGCCGGAATGGGCTTTTCGATATTGGGGCTCGCCTGCGGTCTCAGTTCGCCGCTGCCGCCCTTCATCATGAAATGGGTCGGCACGCGGCTGACGATGTTCATCGGCAGCCTGGTCCTGGCGGCGGGTTTCCTGCTCGCCGCGACGATTGATCGGATCGAATATTTCTTTCTCGCGACGACGCTGATGGGTGCGGGCTTCTCGCTCATCGCGCCGTCGCCCGCGGTCTATCTGCTCGCCACCTGGTTTCCCGACCGGTCGGCGCGGCTCATGGGTTATTATTTCATGGCGGGCTCGTTCGGCGGCGTCGTGGGGCCGCTGATCGTCGGCGCCATCGTCACGCTGACCGGAAGCTGGCGCGTCCACTGGTTTCTGATGGCGCTCGCGGCGCTTGTGCTCGGCGTCCTGTTCCTTCTCTGCATCCGCGACAAGGTGCGCGTCGAAACCGTCGAGCAGGTGAAAGCCGCGGGCGGGGGAGGCCGGCGCGAGGGCGATCTCGCCCCCGACTGGACCGTGCGGCGCGCGCTGGCCAGCCCCATCTTCATCCAGATCGCCTTTGCCATGCTGGTCGTCCAAACGGTCGTGACCACGATGCACTCGACGCTCGTCGCGCATGTCGCGGCGCTGGGCCACGGCAGCGCGTCGGGCGCTTTCGCGATGAGCCTGCTGGCGCTCGCGGGCACGCTCTCCAAGGGGGTCACGGGCGTGCTTTCCGAGCGGCTGAGCGCCAAGCTGCTGCTCGTCGGCGGGCTTTGTCTGCAATGTTTCGCGATGCTGGCGCTCGGGTCGATTTCGACGCCCGCGATGATCTATCTCACCGCGCTCTTGTTCGGGACCGGCTGGGGCTTCGGCTGGCTCGCGGCGCATATCCTGCTGCTGCGCTATTTCGGTGCCGCGATCGCGGGCGAGATGGTGGCGATGGCGACGATGGCGACGACGGCCGCGGTGCTTGGGCCGCTCTATGCTGGCTATATCGCCGACACGCAGGGCGGCTTTTCGCCGGCCTTCATGAGCTTCGCGCTGCTCCTGGGCCTGGCCGCGCTGGTCGCGATGCTGTTGCCGGCGGTTCGGTCAGCGCCGAGCCGCGAGGTCGAGGCAGCGCTACCGGCCGATCCGGGGCTGTCGCCGGCGGAGTGACCGGATATGAAGATCGGGTTTCTCGGCCTGGGTCTGATGGGCGCGGGCATGGCCGGCCAGCTGCTTGCGAATGGCCATGACCTGGCAGTGTGGAACCGCAATCCGGCAAGGCTGGCGCCGTTCCGGGCGGACGCGGCACGCATCGCCGAGAGCCCCGCCGATGCCGCGCGAGGGGCCGAAATCGTCTTCGCAATGCTCGCCGATGATGCGGCGTCGCGCGCGGTGTGGCTCGGCGCCGACGGCGCGCTCGCAGCCATGGCGCGCGGTGCCGTGGCGGTCGAGTGCAGCACCTTGACGGTCGATTGGGTGCGCGAGCTTGCCGAAGCCGCCGCCAGCCGCGGGCTGGACTTTGCCGATGCGCCCGTCACCGGGTCGCGCGCGCAGGCGGAAGCGGGGCAATTACGGTTCCTTGCTGGCGGCGCTCCGGAGACGATCGATCGCCTTCGGCCCGCCCTTCTGGCGATGGGAAGCCAAGTCGTCGGCATGGGGCCCGCGGGCAGCGGGGCGCTCGTCAAGCTCATCAACAATTTCCTGTGCGGCGTGCAGGGCGCGGCGTTGGCCGAGGCACTGGTCATGGCCGAGCGCGGCGGCCTCGATATCGCACAAGCCGTCGAGGTGCTGAATGCCGGCGCGCCGGGCAGCCCGTTCCAGATCATGCTGTCGCAGCGCATGCTCGCGGGTGATTATCGGCCGAATTTCGCCGCCAGAATGATGGCCAAGGACCTGGGCTATGCTGTCGCCCAGTTTGCCGTAGCGGGGATCGATACTGCGACAGGCGACGCCGCGCGCAAACGATTCCTCGCGGCCTCCGCAGATGATCCGGACGGCGACATCGCGCAGGTTATCGAACCGGTGCGCCAGCGAATGGAAACGATCGATTCGTCGTAGAGCGATCGAGGCTCGATCGACGTATAGGGCATTCGGCAATGTCGAACCCGATCGGAAGGGTATCCTTTCGGGATTTGATCGATTTGTTCATTGCTTCGCCGGAAAGTTTTGGAATATTGATGATCGGCCGCAAGTCCATCAAGCGGACAGGAAAGCGAACATTTGGCTATAAGAACGTCGACTCTCGACGTTTCACTCTTGGTAACGGCCTGACCGCTACCAGCCAGATGCCGGGCGCAGATGTTATCCTCAACCCGAGGCGTCTTGGCATTTCTTTGACGGCATGGTCAGGAAAAATATTTCCCTGGCGTGGTTCCGAACACCGCGCCGAAGGCGGCGACATAGGCGCTTGAGCTTGCAAAACCCGATACGCGGGCGGCACCCTTTACCGATCCCCCCGCCGCTATATGTTCCAATCCCGCCAACAGCCGCCACTGCCGTTGCCAGCGCCCCGGTGACAGGCCGGTCTCCGCACGAAATCGGCGTTCGAAGGTTCGCAGGCCAAGCCCGATCACCCGCGCCACTTGGGGTAGACTCGTCATGCGCCCTTCCATCAATAGTCGCGCCGCTTCGGACATGTCGATCGAGCTTGGCTGCGGGAGCGCAAAAGGCGGCGGCCCCGGCCGGTCGAGTTCGCCGAAGATCAGCGTTGCAAGCGCGTGCTCGATCCTGTCGCGCTCGTCGAGCATGCCGGTTTCGCACGCTCGCATGACGGCTTCGCGCAGCAGCGGCGACGCCGCAAGACAGAGGCAGCGCGCCGGAAAGGTCCAGCCGCTGTCTGGACGGATATAAATTGTACGAAAGCGGCTGGCCCCGACGAAGCGGAGCGAATGGCGCACATGCGCCGGGATCCACACTGACCAGCTGGGTGGCGCAAGCCATGACCCCTGATCGGTATCGACCGCCAGAAGCCCCGCGCCGGCATAGACGAGCTGGTGCCAGTCGTGCGCATGTTCGGCAAAATGTGTTCCTGCGGGCACGTCCGACGCGGCTGTGCGGACGATCAGGAAGGGTTCATCCGCGACGGTGCGACGTTTTTGCGACATCATTTGACAGAATAGCGGGATTGCGCAGCACAGGCCAGCGGCGATAGTCATCAGCCCATGCCAAGCAACCTCGCCTCTTTTTCCATCCACGTCGATGACATCGACCGTGCCCGCGCCTTTTACGAGGCGGTGTTCGATTGGACGTTCGAGCCGTGGGGCCCGCCCGGATTTTACCTCATCCACACAGGCGACGAAGCTTCGCCGGGGGTCCAGGGATTGATGCATCGTCGGCACGAGCCGCGTCAGGGAACCGGCCTCAACGGTATAGAGCCGACTTTTTCCGTCGACGATATCGACGCGGTCGCGGCGGCGGTCGAGGCGAATGGCGGCACCATAACCTTCGCAAAGTCGGTGATCCCGACCGTCGGCACGCTGATCCGTTTCCTCGACACGGAAGGGAATGATATTGGCGCGATGCGATATGACATACCGCTGCGCGGCTAGGTGTCGAACATGAAACGGCGGTGGAAAATTGCGCTGGGGGTGGTCGCTGCCGTGCTGCTTGCAGGGGGCGCTGGGTTCGCGTGGATGATCCTGCAACCGCCTCCGCCTGCGTCGCTGGTCGATCCGGCACCCGAAGGACGGCGGATCGAGAGCGACGGCTTGTTGGGCAATTACTATCCGGCGGCGAAGCCGGGGCGCAATCCCGCGATCCTTCTGCTGGGCGGGTCTGAGGGGGGACTGGGCCGCGACGTGCGCGATCTGGCGCTATTGCTTCAGACGGAGGGCTACAGCACGCTTCATCTTGCCTATCACAATGCGCCGGGCCACCCCGCACGGCTGGCGAATGTTCCGCTCGAAACCTTCTATCGCGGGCTCGACTGGCTGAAACGGCAAGCCGATGTCGATCCCGACCGCATGGCGATCGTGGGCTATTCGAAGGGGGCCGAGGCCGGGCTGCTGGTGGCGACCCGCTATCCGGGGCTTCGCGCAGTCGTGCTCGGTATGCCTTCGAGCGTGGTGTGGGACGGTATGGCGGCGGAGAATTATATGATCGGCTCGTTCAGTTCATCGTGGAGCGAGCATGGCAAGCCCGTCCCGCATCTCGCCTATAAGGGCTATCCTGATGAACGAGGACTGCTGCCGGTGTTTGTGAATGGGCTCAAGCAGCTTGACCGCCATCCGGAGACCGTCATTCCCGCAGAGCAGTTTGCGGGCAAGCTCCTGCTAATATGTGGCGAAAAAGACATAGTCTGGCCCAGTTGTCCAATGGCCGACCAGATCGCGACGCGTGTGCGGCGTGACGGGCGGGGCATCGCTCTTCTCCGCTACCCCGATGCAGGCCATGGCGTCATGGGTGCCCCTTTTACAAGCGAGAAGCGGCTCGATAAGTGGAGCAAGCTCGGAGGCACGCGTGCAGGCAATGCCGCGGCGCGTCGCGATAGCTGGCGTGCCGTATCGGATTTTCTGCGCGAACATGTCGGGTCCAACGAAGATGGAGTGCCAAAATCGTGACATTGTTGAAGCTGGCCGCGGCAACGGCGCTCCTGCTGCTGGCACCGGCGGTGGTGATCGCGGCGCCCGCGCAACTGGACATGGCGTCGGTACCCCCGGCCGTCGCCGAAGCACCAGTCGACGGTTTCCCGCACGCGAGGCTCTATCGCTTGGCCGACCGCAAGGCCCGGCCGGTCGTCGTCATCCTGCCGGGGGCGGAGGGCGGCGATGGAGCGGGTAGGCGTTTCGGACCCATATTGGCGCAACTTGGCTATGTCGCGGTCAGCCTGCCCTATTATTCGCCCAACTGGGGACCGCATGCTCCACCGCCCGAGTATCCCGACCTTCCGGGCAGCTTCGTCGACTTGCCGGTCGACCGGCTCGACGCATTAAGAGGCGCGTTGCGATCGATCCCAGGCGCCGACACCCGCCGCATCGGCCTCTTCGCCGGTTCGAAGGGGGCGGAGTTCGCGCTGATAGCCGCCAGTCGCTATCCATGGATCAAGGCGGTGGTTGCCTATGCGCCATCGGATCTGGTGTGGGAAGGCTGGGGGCTGGAGACGGTCGAGGCCGAGGGGACGCGCTCCTCCTTCTCTTTCGGCGGTAAGGCTTTGCCGTTCATGCCCTATCGCGGTTTTACTGAAGGACTGCTTGCAGGTCCCAAGGCCGACCTCCGCGCGATCCACGAGAACGGACGCGCCGATCACCCCGATCGCGAAGCCGCGGCGCGGATTCCCGTCGAGGCCTATCATGGCCGGCTGATGCTGATCGCCGGCGATCGCGACCAGCTGTGGAATTCAGGAGCAATGGCGCGGAACATTGTCGCCTCGCGGCGCAAGGCCGGGTTGGCGACGGTTGCGTTCATCTATCCCGAAGCCGGCCATGACTTGGCGGGCGGATCGGGCGAAGCCCGCGCGGACCCACGCGGCGGCGGAACGCCGGAAGCCAATGCCAGGGCGCGTGTCGAATCCTGGCCGCAGGTGGTCGCATTTCTGAAGGGTGCGCTCCGTCCATAGATTCCGTTTCCAAATCCGTGCGACGGCACGGGGATGTCGTCCGCTATATGGGCAAGCAACCTATGACCTGCTGCCACCTCATTGGTTTGCGAACAAAGCGGTAGGCATACAAGATCGGCGTGCCCGGCCTTCGCCGGGATGACGAATATAGAAAGGTCGGGAATCCCCTCCGAAGCCGCCCAGTGCATTTGCTCGCGTGCATTAGGACAATGTCAAAGTTTCCGATTTATTCACCCTGTCCCATGGGTGTGCGTCCGCAGCGGCGGGCTATGCCCGAAAGATTTGGAAAGCAGGATAAAACGGATGAGTGCATTCGGACGCCGCCCCGGAACCGCTGGCCGCCCCGCCTTTGGCGTGGCGAAACCGATGCAGACGGGCGCCGGCGTGCCCGGCGGAACGCAATTTCCGGCAATCGACACCCCCGCCGAGGCCCCGCCGCCGCCATCGGCGCTTTCCTCCGAAGACGATGCGATGGAGCGGCTCAATCAGCGCTCGACCGCCGAAATGGCCGAGCCCGAAAAAGCGCAGGGGTTCGAAGCCAGCGTCCACAAGATCAAGGAACAGGTGCTTCCGCGCCTGCTCGAACGCGTCGACCCCGAAGCCGCGGCGACGCTGTCGAAGGACGAGCTGACCGAGGAGTTTCGCCCGATCATCCTCGAAGTGCTCGCCGAACTGCGCATCACGCTCAATCGCCGCGAACAATTTGCGCTCGAAAAAGTGCTCGTCGACGAACTCCTGGGCTTTGGCCCGCTCGAGGAGTTGCTTGCCGACCCCGACGTGTCGGACATCATGGTCAACGGCCCGTATCAAACCTATGTCGAGCGCAAGGGCCAGCTCATGCTCGCCCCGATCCAGTTCCGCGACGAACAGCATCTGTTCCAGATTGCACAGCGCATCTGCAACCTCGTCGGCCGCCGCGTCGAC
>JBGTUD010000015.1:0-26386 GCA_041939405.1 Sphingopyxis sp.
AAGCTTGTCGAGCGGGATAAACAATATCTTGAAAAACCGAAACCTCCGACGATCGGTGATCGCGTCGATCTGACTGAACTGTTTCGCCGGGCCACATAAAAAAACCCAATCATGCCGACTGGGTCATATTTCGAAAACATTATGTGAAAAACGGCGGACGCGTCGCGGATCTGACCTTCCGCACACCGTTATACCCTCTCGTTCCGATCGCCGCTGTGATCTTATGTTTCGCTTCATGCGTAGGCCTTGCATTTGATCCCAATCAAAGAATCGCCCTCTTCTGCGGAATTCCTTGTATGATCCTGTGCTATCTCATTCGTTTTTTGAGAAAGAAACAGCCGAAACAATCCGTCCGTGACATTCATTTGGATAAAACCATGCCATAAAAAAAAGGCGCATACTGATGAGGTATGTGCCTTTCTTCTGTTATTCCGTAATCAGCGTATGAATCAGTTTCGGCGCTGCCGCTTTTTCTGAGATGCGGATGTTGTCATAGACTTTGGCGGTCACGTCGTCAACGTTTTCGCGGTTGGCGTAACGGCGAGCACGCCGCCGCCATCCTCACCGTCTACGACACCGATGCCCTGCTGACCGCCGTCCACCGGCTGCTGCCGCGCGACATCGACCTCACCGTCGCGATCGACGGCGAGCCGCTGCCCGGGGCGCAGGCGTTGCCCGCCGACGGCGTCGCGCAGCAGGTGCAGCTGGTACAGGCCGGAGAATCCGGCCCCGACGACGATCGCGTCGTCGACCAGCAGGCCGATCGCGAGCGTCAGCCCGAACAGCGTCAATGTGTTGATGCTGAATCCCAGGAGGTAAAAGATGCCGAAGGTGCCCAGCAACACGACGGGCACCGCGATCGCCGGGATCAGCACCGCGCGCCAGCTTTGCAGAAAGACGAACATCACAAGGATCACCAGCAGGATCGCCTCGAACAAGGATTTCTGCACCTCGCTCACCGACAGCTTGATGAAGGCGGTCGAGTCGTTGGCGTAGCTGTACGTGAGTCCGTCCGGGAAATTATCGGCGAGCTCCTCCATCCGCGCCTTTACGCGCTCCGCGGTTTCGAGCGCGTCGGCGCCCGGCGACAGCGAGACCGACATGCCCGATCCCGGATGCCCGTTGATGCGGACGATGGTGCTGTAATTTTCGGCGCCGACCTCGACCCGCGCGACATCCTTGAGCCGCACCGTCGCGCCGTCGGGCAGCGTCTTGAGCAGGATATTCTCGAACTCTTCGGGGGTCTGCATCCGCGACTGGGCGGTGACGGTCGCATTCAGCATCTGGCCCGCGGGCGCGGGAAGGCCGCCGACCTCGCCGGCCGCGACCTCGCTGTTCTGGGCACCGATCGCCGCGACGACGTCGCCCGGCATCAGCGACATCGCCGCCAGTCGCTGGGGATTGAGCCAGATGCGCATCGCGTGCGGCGAGCCGAAGACATTGACGTCGCCCACCCCCTCGACGCGCGACAGCGGGTCCTGAATGTTCGACGACAGATAGTCGGAGACGTCCTGGTTCGAGCGCGTGTCGGTGGTGTCATAGACGCCGAGGAGCAGCAGCGAATCGGCATTGGACTTGGTGACGCGGACGCCCTGCGCCTGCACCTGCTGCGGCAGGCGCGAAACCGCCGACTGGATCTTGTTCTGAACCTGGACCTGCGCGATGTCGGGGTCGGTGCCCTTTTCGAAGATTGCGGTGATCGTCGCCTGTCCGCGCGAACTCGACTGCGAGCTGAAATAAAGGAGGCCGTCGATGCCGGTAAGCTGCTGTTCGAGCACCTGGGTGACGCTGTTCTCGATCGTTTCGGCCGACGCGCCCGGATAGGATGCGCGGATATTCACCTGCGTCGGCGCGATGTCGGGATATTGCTCGATCGGGAGGGCAGAGATCGCGCCGATGCCGCCCAGCATGACGATGATCGCCAGCACCCAGGCGAAGATTGGCCGGTCGATGAAAAGGCGCGACATGGTGCGCTACTTCGCCGCCGCGCCGGTATCGGCTCGCTTGGCCGGGCCCAGGCGCTGTGCGCGGGCCGCGGGGACCGGGCGAACCGCCGCCCCCTGCCGGAGATTGCCGAGCCCCTGGGTGATGACGCGCTCGTCGGCTTTGAGGCCGCCGGTGACGACCCAGTTCGCGCCGAGCGTGCGTTCGGCGACGATGCGGCGCCGCGCGGTCTTATTGTCCTTGCCGACGATATAAACAAAGGCCGACCCGTCGAAATCGCGCTGCACCGCGGGTTGCGGCAGCAGGATCGCGGCGGGGTTCACCGCCTGGTCGAACAGCGCGGTCACGAACATCCCCGGCAACAGCAGTCCGTCGGGATTGGGAAAGCGCGCGCGGAGCGTCACCGTGCCCGTCGCCTCGTTCACCGTGACCTCCGAAAATTCGACCGAGCCTGCGGGGCCATATTCGCTGCCGTCCTCCAGCCGCAGCCGCACCGCGGCGCTTCCCGGCGCGACCCCGCCACGCTGCAGCGCCTGGCGCAGCCGGGTGAGGTCGGCGCTCGACTGCTGCATGTCGACATAGATGGGATCGATGCGCTGGATCGTTGCGAGCGGTTCGGCCTGGCTGGCGCTGACGAGCGCGCCGGGGGTCGCCAGGCTGCGCCCGATCCGCCCGCTGATCGGTGCGGCGATCGTCGCATAGCGCAGGTTTATCCGCGCGGTTTCGAGCGCGGCGCGGTTCTGCGCGACCGCGGCGCGCGCCATCCGCGCCTGGGCCCGCGCATCGGTATAATCCTGTTCGGCGACCGCCTGCATCTTCGCCAGCGGCTCCAGCCGCCGCGCCCGCTCTTCGGCCGCATCGGCGCTCGCCCGCGCGCTTGCCAGATTGGCCTCCGCCTGCTGGGCCGCGGCGCGATAGAGGCTGGCGTCGATCTGATAGAGCGGCTGGCCGGCGCGCACGAAACCGCCCTCGGTGAACAATCGCCGCCGAATGATGCCGTTCACCTGCGGCCGCACTTCGCTCGTTTCAAAGGCGACGGTGCGGCCGCCGAGCGACGTCGTCAGCGGGACGGCCTGCACGGTGGCGGTGACATAGCCGACCTCGGGCGCGCGGCGGCCGCCATTTTCGGGTTCGGCGGAGCAGGCGCTCATCGTCAAGACAATGGCGCCCCAGGCCCCCAGGCGGAGCAGCGGCCGTTTGTTCAGCATATCACATGTCTCGTCACAGGCCGCCGCGGGCGGGGGCATTCGGACCTATCAGCCCATTGCTCCGCCGCTGGCAAGTCCCGCGGCCGTCTTGCGACAAATTGCGACAATTTTCTTGATTTCGTCGACGCTTCGCGGGCGGACCGGCGCGGTCGAGAGGATGTTATGCCGGACCGTTCGCCTGCCCCGCCGCGATCAGCGCATTGTCGATGTCCTTCGCCCGCCGGTACGCCGCGCGTTCGCGCAGGGGCGCGACATAGGATTCAAAGGCGGGGCGCGACGCGATCGTCCCGAACTGCAGCCCCCAGTCGATCTGGCTGCCGACATAGACGTCGGCGGCGCTGAAACGATCGCCCGCGACGAAAGCCTTGCCCGCAACCGCGCGTTCGAGCGCGTCGAGCGCCGCGGCGAGCGAGCCAAATCCGGCCATGCGCTGCTGATCGGCGTCGGGTTCCAGCCCGAACATTTTGGCGGTGATCGCCTGCTCGACCGGGCCCGCGGTAAAGAAAAGCCAGCGATAATAATCGGCGCGGTCGGACGCGGCCGGGGCCAGCCCCTTTTCGGGAAAGGCATCGGCAAGATAGGCACAGATCGCGGCGCATTCGGTCACGACCCTGCCATCGTGGACGATCGCCGGAACCTTGCCCATCGGGTTTACCGCCAGATAGGCGGCGTCCTTCATCGTCGTCCCATAATCGAGGATGCGCGGTTCATAGGGAACGCCGACCTCTTCGAGCATCCAGCGCACGATCTGGCCGCGCGACATCGGGTTGGTATAGAAAATCAGGTCGCCGGCCATCGTGCCTCTCCTTGCAGCTTGCGAGTCGATAGGGAACATAGCGGGAACGTCTTGAGTCTGCCACCGCTCTTGTTTTGTCATGGCGGCGCGGTAAGGCAAGGCGATGACCGACGAACGCATCTGGACCGCCGCCGTGCTGGTGATCGGCGACGAAATCCTTTCGGGCCGCACGCAGGACAAGAATGTGTCGCAGATCGCGACCTGGCTCGACGTGCAGGGGATCCGCCTCCGCGAAGTGCGCATCGTTCCCGACGTCGAGGTGGAGATCGTCGAGGCGCTGAATGCGCTGCGTGCGCGTTACGACTATGTCTTCACCACGGGCGGCATCGGGCCGACGCACGACGACATCACGGTCGATGCCGTGGCGAAGGCGCTTGGCGTCGGCGTGATCGTCCACCCTGAGGCCCGCGCGATTCTGGAAAATTATTACAGCGCGCGGGGCGGCGAACTCACCGAGGCGCGGCTGCGCATGGCGCGCACCCCCGACGGGGCCGAGCTGATTCCGAACCGCATGTCGGGCGCGCCGGGTATCCGCATCGGCAATTTGTTCGTGATGGCGGGGGTGCCGCACATCACCGCGGGGATGCTCGACGCCCTGACGGGCGAGCTCGAAGGCGGCGCACCACTTGTCGCGCATACGATCGGCGCCTGGGCGCCCGAAAGCGAGATCGCCGATCTGCTCCGCCTCGGCGAAAAGGAGCATCCGGGGGTCGCGATCGGCAGCTATCCCTTTTTCCGCGATGGCAAGGTCGGCGCCAATTTCGTGATCCGGTCGGTCGACGGGGCGGCGGTTGCGGCCTGCACCGCGATGCTGACGGCGGGGCTCGAGGCGACGGGCTATGCTGTGACCGACGGCGGGATCTGATCGCCGGTCGGCGTTGCGCGGGGCAGGCGGCGCAGCATCGCAATCGCCAAAAAGCCAAAGATCGCCGCGACGATGAACGCCGCGCCGGGGAAATGGACGGGCGCCGTATCGGCGGTGAAATAGGCCATCGTGCCGGTGAGCAGCATCGGCGCGGCGAGCTGGCCCAGCCCCATCGACATCGCCGAAATCCCCTGCACCTCGCCCTGCGTATCGGCGGTCGCGCGGCGCGACATCATCGCCATCAGCGACGGCTGTACGGGCGCCTGCAATGCGACGGGGACAAGCAGCAGGAACGCCCCGATCGTCGAGGTGGTGAAGGCATAGGCGATGTATACGGCGACAGCGACGAGGATGCCGAGCGTCGCGGCATCGCGCTCGCCGAAGCGCGCGACCGCGGGGCCGACCACGAACGTCTGTCCGAGTGCGATCATCACCCCGACCGCGGCGAGGCTGGCACCGATCATGCCGGGAGTCCAGCCGAGCTGCGCGATGCAATAGAAGCTCCACGTCATCGGATAGACGAGGCTGGCGATCTGCCACAGCACGAGCACGCCCGCGACGCCGTCCATTCCGGGCAGCGCGCGCATCGTTTTCCAGGCGCCCAGCGGATTGGCGCGGCGCCAGTCGAAGGCGCGGCGGCGGTCGGGCGGCAAGGTTTCGGGAAAGATGAAAAAGCCGTATAGCATGTTGGCGGCGGCCAGGATCGCGGCGGCGACGAAGGGCGCGCGCGGGCTCATCTCGCCCAGGAAGCCGCCGATCGCGGGCCCGGCGACAAAGCCGACGCCAAAGGCCGCGCCGACGAAGCCGAAGTTGCGCGCGCGCTCCTCGGGCGCGGTGATGTCGGCGATGGCGGCCTGCGCCGCGGCATAGCTGCCGCCGAAAATCCCCGACAGCGCGCGGGCCACGAACAGCCACGGCAAAGTCTCGACGACGGTGAGCAGCGCATAATCGACCGCCAGCCCGCCGAGTGCGAGCAACAGGATGCGCCGCCGCCCATAATGGTCCGACAGATTGCCGAGCACCGGCGACGCCAGAAAGGTCGCGATCGCCATCACCAGCCCGATCCACGCGCCGACCTCGATCGCTTTGGCAAGGTCGATTCGCCCGACCTCCATCACCAGCTGCGGCAGGACCGGCATGATGATGCCGAACCCGACGGCATCGACAAAGATCGTCGCGACGATGAAAGGGATGGTGCGTCCCGCGTTCACTTGTTCTGCTTCCCGATTGTCATTGGCGCGGCCGTTCTTTCCGTCATAGGGTGCCGATAGATGAAACTGAAAATTTCCGCCTCCCTAAATTACCGGATCGTCGAACCCGCCGAACTGATGCTTCAGATCGAGGCAGCCGACGGCGGCGGGCAGCGGGTGATCGACGCGGCGCTCGACCTTAAAACTCCGGCCGAGGTGGTGCGCGTTCCGGCTGCCGAGGGCGTGTGCACGCCGGTCTGGCTGCGCGCCGAGCGGGCGCTCGATGTCGCTTATCGCGCGATTGTCGCCGTCGAGCGCGACGGTGCCGATCTGGCGGCGCTCGCTGCGGTGCCGCTCCACCGCCTGCCCGCGGAAGCCATCCCCTATCTCAACGAATCGCGCTATTGCCCGTCGAACAAGTTTCACGCCTTTGTCGAGCGCCGCTTCGGCGACGCCGAAGGCGGGGCGAAGATCCGCCGGATGCGCGACTGGATCGAAAGCCGCTTTACCTATGCCGCGGGATCGAGCGCCGCCGAAACCGGCGCGCTCGACAGCTTTGTCGAACGCCGCGGCGTGTGCCGCGACTATGCGCATGTGCTGATCGCGCTCGCCCGCGCCGCGCATATTCCCGCGCGCATGGCGAGCGTCTATGCGCTGGGCGTCGACCCGCCGGATTTCCACGCGCTCGCCGAAGTCTATCTGGACGGCGACTGGCACATGGTCGATGCGACGGGCATGTCGCGCCCCGGCGAATGCGCGCGCATCTGCGTCGGCCGCGACGCCGCGGACATCGCCTTCCTGACCGCTTATCGCGAGGTCCGGTTGATCGAACAGACGGTGACGGTCGAGCGCGCTTGAAGTGGGCGGGCGGCGGTGTCAGGGCGCGGGCGTCGCGAGCATCGTTTCCATCATCGCCAGCGCCGCCTGCCGGCCGATCTCTGCGATGCGCGTGCGGTCGGTTTCATCGCCGATTTCGAACGTCGCGGTGGGGACGCGATAGGCTTCGTAAACCCATGACTTGGCGGTCGGCAGGCCGGGATTGTGGCTGGCATCGCGCTCGACGCGATAGCCGGGCATACGGTCCTGATAGCGCGCAAGCCAATCGGCAGTGAAACCGGGCGGATCACTGACCTTGCTATCGGGCAAGGTGTAGACGACATCCTTGTGCGTCGAATGGAAATCGAGAAAGAGGCGCAGCGTCCGCGCCGGGTCGTCGGCAATGCGCTGAAGCAGGCTCTGCATCAACCTGGTTTCGGGCTGGGTAAACGGCCCCCAGTCGCGGTTCAGGTCGAGCCCGCCCGTGGCATGGCGCCAATGCCCGCGCGCGACGCCGTCGGGGTTCAGCATCGGCACGACAATCGTAGAAAAGCGCGCGCGATAGGCGATGGCAATCGGGTCGTCCGACAGGATCGTGTCGACGAAAGCCAGCATCGCCTGCGCGCCGGTAATTTCCGGCGGGTGCTGGCGGCCGAGCAGCACCACCTGTTCGCGCGGCGGGGTCCGCGCCGACGTGATCGTGAGCTGGTCGATGGTGCGGCCCTCGGCCGACTGTCCCAGCACCGTGCGGCTGACGTCGGGATGGCGAGATTTTTCGGCGAGCCACTGATCGTTGGTCGAAGGCGCGATGATTTCCTGGCCCGCGACGAACAGCGGCCTTTCGCCGATCCGGATCCGCAACCGCGCCTGCTTGATCCCCTGGTTTTCGAACAAGGTCACATCTTTTGCAGACAGCTTGGTCCAGCGCACCCCGTCTTCGCTGACTTTGGGCCAATAGCGATGCCCGCACGCGGTATAGTTCAGCGTGATCGTCACCCGCTGGCCGCGTTTTGCCCCGCCTTGCGGCGTCAGGCGAAACGCATACCATGCGCTGCAATTGATCGGCGGCGCATCTTCGGGCGCCAGCGTCACCACCAGTTCGCGCCCTCCCACCGCATCGCAGCGCGCGGCGGCGCCGGTCGGGAAATCGGTGTCGAGTTGCACGTGGCGGTTGGCACACCCCGCCTTTTGTGCCGCGGCGACCGGCGCCGTAGCCGCGCCGGTCACGGCCGCCAGGGCCGACCCCGGCCCCGGAACCGCAGCCGCGACTGCGACTGCGCCCGGCACAATAAGGGCGTGACGGATCATGGCTTTCATGCGCGCCGCGCCCCGATCACCGCTTCGCCTCAGAACTTCTTGCGGATTTCAGCAAAGAGCATGCGTCCCTTGCCGCTATGTTCGGCGCCATAATAGCCGTAGCTTTCGTCGGCGATCGGCGGATTGCGGTCGAACAGATTGTTCGCGCCGATACGGATGCGCGTGTCGCCGAGCGGCCCGCGGCCCTTGAACGTATAGCCGGCCGACAGGTTGACGACGAACCAGGATCGCACAGGCAGGTAATCGCCGTCGTTGTTGGTCGTGCTCGGATCCAGGAACTTGCCCGTATATTTGCCGAACAGGTCGATGTCGAAATCGCCGATGTCCCAGTTGATCGACGTGCTGAAACGCCATTTCGGGCGGCCATCGATCAACAGCAGCTCGCCCAGCCCTTCGACCGGGAAATTGGCGTCGAGCAGGGCCTGGCCGTCGACGCTGGGTACCTGGAAGAAGGACCGCAGGCGCGCCGCGTTGAAACGGAATTTGAAATCGCCGATCGGGGTGGTGCCAATATCGTAATAGAGGCCGAAGTCGATGCCCGAGGACGTCCGGCTGTCGAGGTTCAGATACGGGTCGAGGATGAAGGTGATCGGCCCCGCCGGATTGGCCTCCAGGCTGGTCCCGGCGAACAGGGCGATCGTGTCGGCGTCGACCGGACCGCGCAGCACATTGGGATTGGAGCTGCCCTGCGTGCGCAGCAACAGATCGAGCGCGACCTGGTTCTGAAAACCGAAGGTTCCGACAAGCCCGGTTTGCTTGATCCGCCAATAGTCGGCGGTGACGACGAAGCCGCGCAGTTCGGGCGGCGCAATGACGATACCTGCGTTGATGCTTTGCGTATGTTCGGGATTGAGCGCGTCGGTACCGTTCCGCAGGCTGGAGATGCTGGTGCCGGCGCAATCTTCGACATTGTTGATCCCGGGCTCGCCCCGTTCGACGCGCGGCAAGCAGCGGACAAAGTCGTCGGTTGTGTTGCTGCGCGTCGTGCCGACATCGTTGACCTGCGCCAGGTTCGGGGCACGGAACCCCTTCGACCAGGCGCCGCGCAACGTGACCGAATCGTTCAGCCCCCACGATGCCGCAATGCGCGGGACAAAGGTGCTGCCGACGTCGGAGAAGCTTTCGAAGCGGCCGGCAAGTTGCACGTCGAGCTTATGCACCAGCGGGATGTTCATGTCTTCGCTGACCACCGGCACGAAGAGTTCGGCAAAGGCCGAATAGACTTCGCGGTTGCCCGATGTGTCGGGGCTGGGGCTGGTGCCCAGAATGTCGCTTTCGTCGAACAGGCCCGTCACGCTGTCGGTGAAGGTGATCGTGCCGTCGGCGCGCGGATCGCGGTCGTCGATAAAGGTTTCGCGGCGGGCTTCGACGCCCAGCGCGATGCCCAGATCGCCGGCCGGAAGCTGGAACAGGTCGTTGCGCGAAATCTTGAAATCGGCCAGCGCCAGCGTCGTCTCGCCCTTGCGGTAGACATTGACCAGGAAACTGTCGATCGTCGCCTGGCTGTTACGTCCGCTGCCTTCGGTATTCGTGTTGGTCAGGCTGCCGCCGCTGAACGGGTTATACGCCGTCGGATCGGTGCGGTTGATCGCCGCCTGATACAGGGTTTGCGAAATGCGCCGCGCGCGGTCGGTCGTGTTCGCCTGCGTATAGAGGATCGCGCTGTCGAAATCCCATGCGCCGATTTCGCCGCGCAGCCCCGCGAGCAGCCGCCAGCTGTCGCCCGTCACCTGGACGAGGCGCGGCCCCGCGTCGATCGGGCGATAGCCCACGATGGCCACCGTCAGACCTTCGGGCGGAACATCGGTGCCGGTGACGCGGTTGGGGTTGGTGGGGTCGGCGGCGCCGAACGGGTTGTAATAGGCGGTTGCCGAAACGGTCACGGGCGCGGCGCCCAGCGGCGAGGATTGTTCGATCGTGCGGTTCAGTTTCGAATAATAATAGGACCCCTCGGCATAAAGCTCCATGCCGTTGTCGAATTCATGGTTGAGCAAGGCATAGGCGTTGTACCGGTCGCGGTTCGAATAGAGATTCGATACCGGCGCCGAATCATAGCGAAGGTCACTGGTGATCGCGCTGGTCGTGCTGCCGTTATCGATACAGAGCCCGTTGCCGATCTGGATGTTGCAGCCGCTGTTGGTCGCGGGCTGGATGTGGAAATCATCGTCGCCGACCAGATTGATGCGGCGGCTCGCCTTGAAACGGCCCCAGGGCGTCACGGTGCTGCGGTTGTCGAGCTGGCTGTCGCCTTCGAAGCTGGTGCCTTCGAAAAAGCGCTGGAAATTGTCGGTCGACGAAAAATCCTGTTCGGTGGCGAGGATGCCGTTGCCGTGGAAATAGCTGCCATACACGGTCAGGTTGGTTTTCCCGCCGTTGAAGTCGAAGCCGTATCCGCCGAATATATTATATTCATATTGCGACGTGCTGTCGGAAAAATCATAACGGCCCTGCAGAAAGCCGCCCTTCATATTCCCGCGGAGCTGGGTGTCGATCACCCCGGCGACCGCGTCGGCCCCGTAAATGGGCGACGCGCCGTCGCGCAGCACCTCGACACGGCGAACGGCGCCGGGCGGAATGGTGTTGGTGTTCGGCGACACGACGGGGACCAGCAACTCGGTCTGGAAACCGGGGTTCAAAACCATGCGGCGTCCATTGATCAGCAGCAGCGTGTTGCCGGTGCCAAGGTCGCGCAAATTGATCGACGCGACGTCGCCGCGCGCCGCATTGGCGCTGCCGACGGTATTCTGGTCGTTGAAAGCGGTCGCGCCGATTTGCGGGATCGACCGGAATAATTCGTCGCCGGTGATGGCGCCGGTCGTTTCGACATCCTCTTCGGTCAAGACAGTGACCGGCAGAACGGCGTCGATTTTGGCGCCCTTGATCTGCGAACCGGTGACGACAATTTCGGTCGTTTCGGCGGCTTCGGCCGACGGTGCGGGCTCTTGAACCGTTGCACCGTAATTGGCTGTGTTGCCGCCCAGTGCGGCTGCGGAGACCGCATGGCCCGGCCGGGCAACGACGAACGATCCCCCCGCCGTTTCGCGCAGGATCAGACCCGAACCCTGAAGCAACATCCGGTAGGCGGCCCCCGCCGTGACGCGCCCGCGAACCGCCGGCGCGGTCTTTCCCTGGACGACCGATCCGGCAAAGACGACATTGCTGTTGGTGATCGAAGCCACGTCGCGCAGCGACCGGCCGAGCGGCTGCGATGGCAGGTCAAAGCTGTATTCCGCCTGGTCGCGCGCCTCGGCGGTGTTTGCTGCAATTGCGACAATGGCGGCGCAGGCCCCCAGCATAGCCTTCGAAATCATAATATGTCCCCCTGCGCCCGGTGCGTTGATCGCATTCCGCCGCATTGGTTTAGACGCGCGGGCGTCGCAAATCCGACACAATCACGAACAAAAACATGTCTGCGGCGGCAAGTGTGTAATTATATTCCGATTTTCGGTTCACTTGCCCGCGGTTTCGCCTAGCGCGACAGACGCAGGCGGCCGTTCTCTCGTGTCACTTCCAGCCCGTGGAGCACCGCGACGGCCGAGGCGAATTCCGCCGCGTCATTGGTGGCAAACACCCCCGAAACCAAAAGGCCGCCCAGCCTGGGGTCCGCCACGTCGATCTGTACGCCGCCATAATGATTGAGTTCGGCGATGGCGGCCGACAATGTCGTATCTTCGAACACCACCTGTCCGCGCCGCCACGCCGTCGCCGCCTCGGACGAGGTGCGCGTGACGATTTCCGGCGAGTCGGCTGCCGCGATCAGGCGCTCGCCCGGTGCCAGCACGACGGGCGCCGGTGACGCCGACCGGGCCGCGTCACCATGCGTGTCGACGCGCACCTTCCCCGAAATCAGCGTCACGACCACCGCGTCGCCCAGTTTGCGCACAAGGAAGCTGGTGCCGAGCGCGGTCACGGTCTTGTCGCCCGCCTCGACCCGGAAGGGTCTTTTGGGATTGTGCTTCACCTCGAACATCGCCTCGCCGCTGTCGAGGCGGACGCTCCGCGCCCGGCGGTCGTATCGGACGCTGAGGTGCGTCTCGGCGTTCAGCGCGATGCGGGTTCCGTCCTCCAGCGTGGCGATTTTCTGCTCGCCCGTCGCGGTCGAATAGGCGGTGGGCTGGTCGAGAAGCCACCAGCCCGCGGCAAAAAGGACGAAGACAAGCGACGCCGCGATCGCAAGCGCCCGGACAAGCCGCGACCGATCGTTCGCGGGCGCCGGCTTGGCGTCGAGCAGCTGCGCCGCCCCCGGGATGATCGCCCAGGCGTCCATGGCGCGTTCGAACGACCGCCGGTGCTCGTCGTCGGACACGAGCCACGCCTGCAGCCCCGGCTCGGTCGCCGCGCTGCGCCCCGTCGATTCCAGCCGGGCGAGCCACGCCGCGGCTTCCGCGGCAATCCGTTCGGACCGGTCGGGCGGCGTCACCATTGTTCCATCCATTTCATCAGTTGCAATGTCGCGCGCGCGACCTGCTTTTCCACCGCGGCGACCGACATCCCTTCGAGTTCGGCGATCTCGGCGAACGAAATATTGTCGAGCCGCCGCCGCAACAGAATCCGTCGCGCGCGCTCGCTCAACTGCTCCAGCCCTGTCGCGGCGTGCAGCAGACGCAACCGTTCTTCGACAATTTGCGCGGCGTCCGGCGACGTATCGCGGATCTCGGCAATATTGTCATAATCGGTAAAGGGCGACCGGCGGCTCCGGCGCGCGCGATCGATCGACAGATTGACGGCGGCCTTGACCAAAAGTGCCTCGCGCGATTGGGCCCGGTGGATCTGCTCATATTGCTCGACCTTGATAAAGGCGTCGTGCACAATTTCGTCCGCATCATCGGCCGCCACGCCGCGCCGCATCACCGCGCGTCTTGCTTTTGCCATCATCTCGGTCAGGCTCGACATAGCGTTCCCATATATCGCTTCGTCCAATTAGACGAGCGAGCGGACCGATTCAGACAATTCCAAACGATCACTCCGCCGATCGCTTCCAGAAGCAAGGCGCAAATTCATGGCGTCCAACGGGCCATGCCGGGGGCAGGGCCGGCCGATAGGCGAAAGGATTTTCAGGGGTGGAGCGGCGATCCGCGCCAAATACCTTGATATGCAAGACGAATTTATCCGGCGGTTCAAGCGCCGCGTGCCGAGTCGTGGAGCAGATTTGCGGCCCGACCAAAATCATCTGTGTCGGCATAGACCGAAAGGTGCACGATATTGAGCCACCTCCCCTGGGTCATGCTCCTTCAGTTCGGTTTATTCAGGCATTCAGCAAGCAGGATTGAGAGGCGCCAGCCTAGCCATCGACGCGCCCAACCGCCTCAGGCTATTCGCTTGAGAAAATGTGCGAACTCGGTCCGTTCGACATTCTTTATGCCGTTATCGTGGAAATGGAGAATGTGGGCCCCTTGCGTATGATGTTTCTCGCCTCGCCCAATGCTCGACGAATACGAACAAGCCGGGCGAATCCTTGTCTTCGTAAAGATCGTAGCTAAGGCTGCCTTCTTCGGCACACGAGGGCTCGACGACAGCAATCAGATCCCTGCGCAGTTCATCTTCCTTGCCGCTTTTGGCTCGAAGTCCGACGACGATGAATAACCCGCTCATGGGCGAAATCCTTTCGTTCCCTACGCTGCGCGTGGTGTGGCCACGATGGGGCGGCGTCACGAATACCGGCGCCGGGACAAAGCCCCCGCGCCGGCAGCGTGGCTCACTCTTCCTTGTCGTATGAAAATTGAATCGCGGGCGTGCCGCCGAGCTGGATGAAGAGATCGAGGAATGCCGGCACCGTTTCGCTGCGCTTCCAGTCGCGCTGCAGTTCGCAGAACAGCTGCACCACCGAAATCAGTTTTGCACCGGCCTGTTCGACACGGCGCAGGGCCGCCTCGTGCGCAGCAAGCGATGTGCCGCCGACCGCATCGACGGGGACATAGACTTCATAGCCCTCCGCCAGCGCGTCGAGCGCCGGGAATGTCAGGCAAGCCTCGGTCCACAGCGCTGTCATAATCAGCTTCTTGCGACCGGTCTTTGCGACCGCTTCCCGAAACTCGGTGTCTTCCCAACTGTTGATGGACGTCCGGTCGTACGTCGGATAATCACCCAATACCTTGCGGATATGTGGTACGGGCGGTTTGTTCAGTCCGGTCTGAACATTGACCGTCGAATGCACCACGGGAAGATCATAGGCGACCGCGGCGCGGCAACAGCCGACGATGTTATTGAGCAGCAGCTGGCGATCCATCGATGCGATCGAATTGACCTGCACCGGCTGATAATCGATGATGATGAACGCCGAGTTCTGGGGCGTGAGCAAATGATCAGCCTTGGGATCACGAATGGCTTCGCTGGTCATGATAGTTTCTCCTTCCGTCTCAACGTCCATCCTTTATTCCGCGGCGGTCGGACGCGCTGCCGCCTCGAATTTTTGACCCGGCTCGCCCCCGGGGGTGTGGGGTGGACGAGCCGGGCCTCCAGCGTCAGCCTGCCTTCTGGGCAAATCTCCCGCTGTTGAAGTCGTCGATGGCCGTGCGGATCTCTTCGTCGCTGTTCATGACAAAGGGGCCGTGACCGACGATCGGTTCGTCGATCGGCTCCCCGGTCAGAACGAGGAGTGTCGCGTCGCCATCGGCGCGCAGTTGGACGCTTTCACCCTCTCGGCTGAGCAAAAGCATTTCCGCTTCGCCGACGGCGTGATCGGAAGCAACGGTCACATGCCCGTTGAGGACGACCAACATCGAAGTATGGCCCGCAGGCAATGTGAGCGTCAGCTCCGCGTCGCGCGCGAGGCGCAAATCCCATAGATTGACCGGCGTGAATGTCCGGGCAGGGCCCTCGGTCTCGCCAAACTGTCCCGCAATGATCCGGGCTACGCCATTGTCGTTGGGCAAGGAAACCACGGGTATTTGTTCGCTCGTGATGCCTTGATAGGCGCCCGGCGCCATTTTGTTCCTGGCGGGGAGATTTACCCAAAGCTGGACCATTTTGAAGGGGCCGCCCGTCTTGGAGAAAGCAGGCGAGTGATGTTCTTCATGCAGAATGCCGCCGGCGGCTGTCATCCACTGCACATCGCCCGGACCGATAACGCCGCCATTCCCAGCTGAATCCTTGTGCTCGACCTCTCCCTCATAAACGATCGTAACCGTTTCGAAGCCGCGATGTGGATGCTGGCCCACGCCGCGACGGTCGGTCGTCGGGCTGAAATAGTGGGGCCCCGCATAATCCAGCAGCAGGAAGGGGCTGACATGCTCGCCGAGCGAATGATAGCTGAAGAGTGTGCGCACCGGAAAACCATCGCCAACCCAGTGGCCACGGTCGTTTCCGTAACGGCCCAGAACTTCCTTTTGCATCGCCGCGCTCCTGCCGACTCGATCCGATATCCTCGAATGCGGCTATGATGGTCGCGCAACATTCCGGGCGAAAGGTTGCCAATAGGGACGCTGCGTCCTACCAGTGGGACGATGTTCGATCTCAACGACCTTTATTATTTCGTGCAGGTCGTTGATCATGGCGGCTTTGCCCCGGCATCGCGGGCCATCGGCCAGCCCAAGTCAAAGCTCAGCCGCAGAGTCATCGAATTGGAAGAGCGATTGGGGGTCCGGTTGTTAAACCGGTCGTCGCGCCGTTTCTCGGTCACGGAAGTCGGCCAGGAATATTATCGTCATTGCGTCGCGATGCTCGTCGAGGCCGAAACTGCCGAGCAAGTCGTCGCCGAACTGCGTTCGGAGCCCCGCGGCGTGGTCCGGTTGGCGTGCCCGGTCGGGCTGTTGCAGTTCCAGTTTGGTGCGCTGATCGCCAAATTTGTGAAGGCTAACCCGGCCGTCGAGATTTACCTTAAAAGTTTCAACCGGCCAGTGGATGTCATCGCCGAGGGGTTCGATCTCGCAATAAGAGTACGCTTCCCGCCGCTCGAAGATTGCGGGCTCATGATGCGCAAGCTCGACGAAAGCCGGCAGTGTCTTGTCACCAGCCCCGATTTTCTGACGCGCGATGTCACATCGCCGGCCGACCTTAGCGCTATGCCAAGTCTGACGCTTGGCCCCATACGCGACGACTATTTCTGGCAGCTGGAAAATGCCGGGGGGCAAAGGGCCAATATTCGCCACCATCCGCGTATCGTCACCGACGACATGGCAACATTGCGCCAGGGGGCGATTGAAGGTTTAGGCATTACACAGCTTCCGACATTGCTCGTCTGCTCGGACATTACGGCGGGGCGGCTCGTTCACATCCTCCCCGACTGGCAGCCCGAGCCCGCCATTGTGCACGCTGTATTCCCGACGCGAAGGGGGCTTCTGCCCGCCGTCAGAACGCTTCTGGATTTCTTGGCCGACCAGTGTGCGATTCAACGCCTTGCAACCGAACGAACATTGGCGCTCGGCAAATCTGCGTGAGGCTGCCGATCAAAGGCGAACATGGCTTCCATCTCGTCGTTCGGTCGCGATATTTCCATGGAAGGCCATGCGCAGCCGATAATATCGGGATAGGTCGGTTCGTCCCAAAAGCTATCCATGATTGCTGTGATTGACCAAAAAATGAAGGCGCCGGAATCCGAGACCTTATAGGTCGTGTCTTCCGGCTTTGCGGGCCGCGATGTCGGTGAGCGCTATCTGGGCGCTCACAAATCAGGGGCTTTGGAAAACGTAGACTAGGGGCAGGTAAGAAGGTCAGGGTGCATTGCTTTGACATATCTACCTTGGAGATGAACTGCCCAGCAGATGGAAACATGCCCCGTCGGCAATGAAAAATGCACGACCGGCACCCCAATCAGGCCCCAATTCACAGGGCGCGCCATCACGACCTGGACCGCAGCGCCGGTAGAATGCTGAATTCTAATGTAATTTCTGGAGCGGGCGAAGGGATTCGAACCCTCGACCCCAACCTTGGCAAGAAATTACAACAAATACGCCAGAGCTTCTTTTTCTACGCCAAGGTACGAAAAATCAAGCATTTGTTGACTTAAGCCTACGATATTCTATCCTCGACCTACCCTGCGAAACGGTCAATTTCTATTACGTCCTTATTACTTTTTCATTCGGCCACCCTCGCGTAATATGATGGAGGAACTTGTGGCGCTTGCAAAGCTCAATAAGCGGACGGTCGATGCGCTTGCTGTACCGGCGTCCGGACAGACATTTCTGTGGGACACGGAGATCAAGGGTTTCGGCATTCGTGTCGGCGCAACCGGGACGAAAACCTTCGTCATCCAATATATGAATGAGGAAGGCCGGGTTCGGCGAGTGAAGATCGGGCGCTTCGGAGTGATGACTGTCGAGCAGGCCCGTGAGGTCGCAAAAATTCAGTTGGGCAAGGTGGCATCTGGCGACGACCCGGCGGAAGAGTCGCGCCGGGTCCGGAAGGATCTCAATGTCGCCGAGATGTGCGAATGGTATCTCGTCGAAGCGCGGGCCGGCCGCATTCTTGGACGGAAGAACCGCCCGATCAAGGACACCTCGCTCAACATGGATGAGAGCCGCATCCGGACGCATATCATCCCGCTGATGGGCAAACGCCTCGTGCGGAAGCTAACGATCGCCGACGTCGAGGCAATGCAGAATGACATCGCCACCGGTCAGACCCGAAAGCCTCCTTCGGGCGGGCGCGGCGGCCGCCCGACGGGCGGTGCCGGCGTTGCCGGGAGGAGCCTCGGCACCCTCCAGGCCATTCTCGGCCATGCAAAGCATAAGGGACTGATTGCGGAACATCCCACGAAGGGCGCGAAGAAGCTCGCGACCAAGAAAAAGACCCGGCGTCTCAGCATCGCCGAGATCGAGCTGCTGGGTCGGGCGATCGGCCGGGCCGAACTGGGTTCCGAGAACCCCGTTGCGCTCGCCATTGTCAGGACGCTCCTTCTGACCGGCTATCGGCGGGAAGAGGCGCAGGCACTGCAGCGGCAGTGGGTCAACCCAATGGGCGGTTACGTCGCGTTCCCCGACACGAAGAGCGACGCGCAATATCGGGCGATCGGACCCGAGGCGATCAAGATCGTCGTCGCACAGCCAGAAATTGCCGGCTGCCCCTACGTCTTTCCCGCGTCGAATGGGGAGGGCCCGTTTACCGCCGTCAGCGACTGCCTGGCCCGGCTATGCCGCTCGGCCGGCATCGAGGGCGTAACGCCGCATACCCTGCGCCACACCTTCGGGAGCATCGCGGGCGAACTCGGCTTCTCCGAGCTCACGATCCGCGCGATGCTAGGCCACGCGTCGCAAAGCGTGACGCAGGACTATGTTCATATCGACGAAGCCGTGAAGCTTGCGGTCAGTCGCACTTCGGACGAGATCGCAAAACATCTCGAGACTGGCGTGCGGAAGGCGGCAGAGATGAAGTTCGCTCAATGACCCCTCCGGTCAGCGCATCCGGAGCGCGGATTGATCGGGTCGATCGAGCGCGCGGCTACTCCGGGAATGCGCTAGCCTTCAACAATGTCATAGCTCATAGCGCCTCCCGGCAAGGTCGCCTCCTTGTTCCCCTTTCGAAACCAGCATCGACTTGCTCCGCAATGCAGCCGGCAGGCTCGTGCAATCGGCGGCCCGGACGGGCCCAAGAATCCGACAAACCTCGGCAAGATATTCGTCTGGAACCCGCATCCGGGCGCCTTGCAGGGCGGCATGAAGCATGACCGCGATCTCTTCTTGATTCAGCACGCCGCGCGTCACCGGACTCAGTAGAAATTCTGCCGAGCTAACGATTGGCAAGGCCGGGAAGCGCCGACTAGCGAGGCCGATCGCCTTGCGCTCGTCAATCATCGCGGTACCGCCGATCTGGAGGGCGTGCGCCAAAGTTGCGGCCTCACCATCGTCGAGCGTCTCGCTGATCGAACCGACGACGAGCCCCATGAACAAGGCTTCTGCGTCCGTGTGCAGCTCGGCGACTTCGACCAGCCCCATCTCGATCAGCTCGGCCATCCTCTCGGCCGTGGCTCGCCCCTTGTCGCGGCCGCGCTCAAGTTCACCGAGCACGATGCGCGGCAGGATGGGCGGGCAGCCAAGCGCGCGAAGGATCGCGACGGCCTGCCCCCCTGCGATGATGTTGATCCAGACGCTGGCATCCGCGACGAGCGGACGGCCGCCATCAAAGCAGGAATGAGGGGGACTCATCGGTCTCCGCTCCTTCCGCTTCGAACTCGTCGATCAGCGCGCGGGCATCCACGCGATCGATATGCAGCAGACGCGCGACCTGGCCTTCGCTGATCAGCTCGCGGCGCCATGCCTCGCTCGCCATGAGGCTCATGCGCATCGACACCTGGCGCCGTGCGTCCGCGCGCGCATCGTCGGCCGGAATCGCGTCGCCGAGCACTTCGCGCGCCTGGACGTCGGTGATGCCGCCCTGATGCGCGAACCAGTCCCAGGTCCCCGCCTTGGTTAGGCCAAGTTCCTCGAGCCGGCGCACCATCGCCTCGCGCGACACACCGAAATAATGCGCGAGCAGGATGATATGGCGGCGAGTGAGCTTCGCCGCGCCCGCGGTCAGCTCCTGGAACTTGGCCGCAACAGCCCTGGCCGGGGTCAGGAAGCAGCGCCCGAACGCATTGGCATAACGCTCTTCGCGGCTGGATTCGGGGGAATTGGCATGGAGCGCGTCCGGCGACCTCCGGGTCGAAATGAAATGGCCAAGCTCATGCGCCCCGGTCTGGGTGCGCCGGTCGCGCGGATGGGCGGCGTTCAAAAGAATGCACGCGCCGATCGCATCGTCAAAGGCATAGAGACCCGAAATCTTCGGGTCGATGCGGCGGATGAACACCCGGGCGCCCAGCTGCAGTTCGAGCAAGGAGACAATGTCGTGGATCGGCGCCAGGCCGAGCCCCAGCAGCTGCCGCAGCTCCCACGCATCCTGTTCGGCTTGGAGCAGGACATTGCCCGGCAACAGTGGGCGCTCGGGGGGATCGAACCGCACGCGCTTGATGCCAAGGAGATTTTCCAGCTCGAGTTCGGCCTGGACAAGGCTGTTGAGCAGGTTGATCGCCGGATCGATCTCGTCGCCCTGCTCGCCGGCTTTGCGGAAGCGCGGCCGCAGATCGACCTTCGCGCTGTCCTGCCGGAGCAGCACGTTGAGCGAAGTTCCATAGAGCGCAGCCAGCTTCTGCAGTTCATCGACGCGCGCGCGGCGTTGCCCCTGCTCGATCGCGACAAGTGTGGTGCGGGCGACATTGAGCGCCGCCGCAGCCGCCGCCTGGGTCATCTTGGCATTCTCGCGCGCGTCGCGCAGCAGCTCGCCAATGCCTTCGGCGGTCAGGGATCCGGTGATCATTGCCATGGCGACACCATCGCGATCCGCGAGACGAACGATTCCTTGCCGAGGCTCGCGAGAAAGGCGAGCCATTCCGACCGGTGCCGTTCGAGCAGATCGAACATTTCCCGCTCGGCGACCGCCGCTTCTATCCCGAGCCCGTCGGCGGTTTCATGCGCAACGCGCCGCACTGCGCGGCGATGCAAGTCCGAGCGCGCGAGGGCGGCGAGATGATCAAGGTGAAGAATCCCCGCGATCGCATAATCCTCGAATGCCTTGCTCATCCGGGCAAACCCTTTGACGGTGCCGCCGCGCATGTCGCTCGCACCGAGATTTTCCCAGATATATTCGTCGGACGCCTCGACGATCCCGGCGGTGTGCATGCTCATGCGGCGCAGCATGCAGGCCGCGCAGATGCCGCACTGGCGTCGGCGGCCGTCGAAACTGACACGCCGCGAATCCTGCCAGCACGAGCGCGTGTCGTGCCAGGTCGGAGCAGCCTCCAGCGCGTGAGCCGCGGCAAGAGTCTCGCCCTTCGTATACCAGATGCGCGGATACTCGTAGGTCGGGACGCTTTTTCCCATGGCGGCGAACAGCTTCTCGATCCGCTGAGTGAAGGCGGGATGCACGCGATAATCGGGATAGATCTGACCGCTCGACGCGATGATCGGACCGAGTGCGCCTTGTCCGCTCTCGGTGACGACAATCCGATCGACCTTCGCCAGCTGCGCGGCGATGCCAGTGATCATCGCGAACTTGAACCCGCGTGACCGCGCGGAGGATTCGACGCGCTGGCGCTTGCCCAGCTTCACATCGAACGGAACCGCAGTGAACCGCCGCTGCTTGCGCGGCGTCCCTTTGGTGTCGGCCCCCTTGGTGCCGAGACGGACCCGCACCAGCCCGCCTTTCTCCTTTGCCGCGACGAGGGCGGCCACGGCCCGTGAATCGAGACCATCGCTATAGGGCATGATGATCTTGTCGGGGATCGAGAGATCAAGCTTACGCGGACCGACCTCGACGACATCGTGCCGGCGCCGGACGAAGCTCAATGCCCAGCGGTCGCCGGTGAGAAAGGCAAGTGCTTCCCCCAGCGCTTGTCGCACCGATGGCTTGTTCCAGAGGCTGTCGTCATGAACGGCGACGCGCAGATCGAAGGCGCGCGCCCAGCCCCACGCCGGACGGCGCACGCTCAGATCGCAATATTCGACGGCGGCAGCGATGATCATCAGGTCGACCAGCTCGGGATGCCAATCCGCGAAGAAGAAGTCCTTCAGCCCCTCAATCGACAGCGTGATGCTCTTGCCGAGAATCGCGCCCTGCGCCCCGTCACGCAGCGGCTCGTCCTCCTCCACGGCGTCGATCCGAACGCCTTCCGCATCCGCCACATGATAAGCCTTCACATTCACAGCGGCACTCCGTCGTCTAGGCCGGAATAGGTGGCAGCGGCCGGAGCCTGCGGGGCATCCGCGGTGCGAAGCACTTGCCGCGCCACCGCGGAAATATCGATCTCGCCATGCGCGCCTTCGAGACGCGACCGCACAGCGCGAGCGCGCTGGCCGGACGCCTCGCGGAACATATGCTCTTCGACCTGGCGAAATCCTGCGAGCAGCCGGTCGGAGACGGTGCCCTCGGCCGCCTGTTGCAGGGCGTCAGCCGGAGCGCAACCGTCATTGAGGGCATCGACCGCGTTGCGAAGGAAGCTCGCCTCCATCGGCGAACTGGCCTGGGAGTGCATCGCGCGGAGATCGGCAACGGGGAGGTCGCGAAATAGGCCAGGTTCATCAGGGCCGATGATCAGGCTGGACACCCTGCTGAGGAAGCCTGGCGACAATTCGGCGCGGCAATCCCGCTCGGCAGCCGCATGCAGCGCGTCGGCAATCTCGCGGGTCGAGAAAGCCTCAACATAAGCGCATTTGGCCGCGAGCTTCCAACGTGGCGACATAGGCAGTGAACGATAGGGCCCATCACTCATGGCAGATCTCCTGCCACGCTAACTAATTAGTAGTCTGACATTGTCAATAATAATTTTGTCTAAAGCTGACATTTCTCGGATAGCGCCTTCCCCGAGCAGGCGCAGTCGGTCGCCCGCTGCCAACCCGCTGGTTGTCTCGGGGCCTCGGCTGACTTGTCGGTGCTCAGGCGGACTGCAGGTTCGGAAGCGACATTTCGAGTGCCTATTCGACGCTGACGAAAGTCCGCGAACCCGATGGCAAACTGATCACACCGGCTTCGCCGCCGTCGCGGGTAAGCGCAATGGCTGTGCGGATAACATCCTGCGTTGTGCAGGGTGTGTTGAATTTCGAGGAGAGCGACAGGTTTGCATTTTCCAGATGCAGCTGGACCGGGTATTTGTGCAACCCACAGCTGCCGATACAAACCGATTGAGCTGAGACTTCGAAATTTGCTGCGACTGCTAGCGCCGCGCCCTTGCAAATCCGCGATCGGTCGCGATGAATCGTTCGAGCATCGGCGGGATAAGCCGTTCGACAGGAAGCGGCTCGGACAGGCCATTTTCCTTCGCATGCGCCGCGGCATAGTCGGCGAGATCGCGCGCGAGCTTGCCCGTGAGTTCGACAGTAGCCTTGACCGGCTTCTCCTCGACGATCGGCCCAAGGCGCAGCCGGCTCATCGCCAATCCGCCTGCGGCTCGAGAATGAGGTCGCGGGTGACGATCACACGGAGCGCGAAACCCGGCCGGATGGTGAGCGTCGGACGCACCGCCAGTTCGCGCTCGACGATGCGGCGCCCGGCCTGGCTCGTGCTGTCCTGCATCCCGTAGCGCAGAGCCCGGGCGAGTTCGTCGTCGCCGCCGACGCTGAGCTCGCTCCCGACCCCGAGCAGGGTCGAGACGAGCGCGGCGCGGACCATCCGGCCCCAATGATTGTTCACCCGATCCTCCAGCCCCGACATGCCTGCGGCGTCGGCGCCGGGCTGCCGTTCGAGGCGGATCGATCGTCCGCCGGGCAAGATGAGGCGATCCCATGCGAGGAGCACCCGGCTCTGTCCCGCCGCGATCTCGCTGTCATATTCGCCGATCAACCGCGACCCTTGCGGGATGAGCAGGATACGCCCGGTCGGACTATCATAGATATTCTGCGTCACCTGCGCGCTGATCTGGCCCGGCAGGTCGGAGCGTATGCCCGTGATGAGCGCTGCCGGAATGACAGTCCCGGCCTGGACGACCAGCGCGGAACTCGGGGCGATCAGGCGCTCGCCACTTTCGAGGGGCCTTTTCGTCCCCGACGTCAGAAACTGACGCCGCCCCTCATTGGCCGTGCGAGGCTCCGCCGCCTGTTCGGGCGCGGCCGCCTCAGCAGACACAATATCTGTTGCTGCGGAACTTGCGGTTCCGCCCCCCAGAAAGAGCCGGCTCGTCTGGGCGCTCTCGCGCTCCTGCAGTGCCCGCTGCCGCGCCTGTTCGGCGGCCGCCACGCGCGGATCGGGAGGATTGCGCCCTTCCGCGCCGATCGGCGGGACGGGGATGGCTTCGCCGCTCCCCTGCGCCGCAACGATCGGCCGGCCAAGGTCGCCGGGGAGCGGCGGACCGAGCTTCGGCACGGCGCCATAATCGGCGGGTGCTCCGGTGACCGCGTCGGGCCGCGCATTGTTGCTCGGTTCATAGAGTTCCTGCCGCTCGGCCGGGGCCGGGGTGCGCAGTGCCCACATGAGCGATGCCGCGATCGCGATGCCGCCGGCCCCGCCGATAACCGCCAGCGTTTTCCGCGACAGACGCATGACCTGCGGCGTCTCACCCGCGAGGCGGAACGCATCGGGGCTCGCAGGGGCGATCGGGGCAACCTCGGCCTCGGCGGGCACAGCTTCTGTGCCCGGCTGTTCGGGCGCCGTCACGACCGGCCTCGCGGGTGCGGCGTTTCGCGTTCGATCCGCACGGCCTTGGCACCGCGCCCGCTCCCGAGCCGGAGTTCGGCGCGATCGAAGAGCCGGTCGACGATCATGTAACGCCCGTCGACGCGGTAGTTGAGCAGCTCGGCCGCGCCTTTCTCGCCGACCGCGAACAGCGGGGGCATGTCCGCCGTCGCGATCGCAGCACCGAACTCGACGAAGAGCTGGCGCCCATCGTCGAAAACGCGCACCGGCCGCCAGGGGGCCTTCGCGCCGGAGATGCGATACGCAAAACTCAACGCCGCGAAATCGATCCCGCCTGCAACCGGAGCGAGCCGCGCCTGTTCGGTCTCGGCGGCGCGAAGCGCGATCAGTTCGTCCTGCGGATAGGACCAGGAGACCGCCGCCATATAGGTGGCGGGGGTCGCGCGCAGCTCGATGTGATAGGTCCGACGGCTGGTGTTGATGACCAGATTCGTCATGATGTCGGGTCGCGTGGGCTTCACCAAAATATGAACGCGGCGCGACGCGCCCGTCCCGCTCACCGTATCGCCGATGACCCAGCGCACGGTGTCGCCGGCCGCGACAGGCCCCGGACCGACAAGCTCCTCGCCTTCCTGCAATGCGATGTCGGTGACCTGTCCGGGGGCAGTGTAGACCTGGAACAGCGCGCCATCGGCCCAGGCATATTTCTGGATAGCGTTGAGGAAGGTCGCGCGCTCGGGCTGGACGCGCGCCGCGTCGTTCGCGCGGCCGACCTGCGTGCGCGGATCGGCGGGTGCCGCCTGCGCCGGCAGCGCGAGCGCGGCGGCGCCGATAAGAAGGGTAAGGCGGATCATTGGCTGAGCTCCTTCGACCAAGAAATAGCGGTGACAAAAACGCCGAGCGGGTTCCGGCGCAGGGCGTCGGGGGTGCGGGGCGGCTGGATCGACGTGGTCAGGATCGCCGACCAGCGCGACGTCTCGACGAGGCTGCCATCCTGATAGCGGCGCTCGGTCCAGGCGATGCGGAAGCTGTCGCGCGATGCGCGGATCACGCTCGACACGTCGATGGCGACCTGAATCTTGCCGACCTCGGCAAAGGGATCATTCGCGCGGGCGTGATCGCTCAGCGCCTGCGCGCCCTTGGGCGTGGTGAAGTCATAGGCGCTGAGCCAGTCCTTGCGAAGCACCACCGGATCGGCCGGGATCGAGCGGACATGCTCGATGAAGCGCGCGAGGTGGAACGCGATTTGCGGGTCGGTCGGCGAAAAGTCGGCATCGGCCGGCGCCACCGACCTGGCCTCGCCGAGCTTGTCGACCTCGACGACCCAAGGGGTGATCGTGCCGCGGAGCGACTGCCAGACGAGCGCCGAGGCGAGTCCGCCCGAAAGCGCAAGGCAGCCGAAGAAGGCGAGACGCCAGCTTTTCGCCTGGGTGCGGGCCGAGCCGATGCGGTCGTCCCAGACTTGCGCGGCGCGCTGATAGGGTGTGGCGGGTTCGGCGGTCTGGCCATAGCGGATGGTGGGGCGTCGGAACATCGGAGGTCAGTCCTTCTCTTTGATGTCGGGACCGGCTCCGCCGCCGTGGCTGTCGCCGGCCTTCATGGTGTGGGCGAGGACGGTCGCGCCGTGGCTGACGGCCTGGCGGCGTTTCATCGCGGCGGCCCATTGAGGCTGGGCCGACGAGCCGGTCGATGCGGAACCGCCAGCGGTTGCGGCGGCCGGGCCGGCGGGCGCGGGTCCGCCGGTGATCGTGCCGCCGGTGGCGGTGAACCCGGCACGGGCGCCGGAGCGGAAGTTGGACTTCATTGCCGCGCCGCCCTTGGCGGCGGCCGCGCGCAGCGGTGAAAGGACGGCGCTCGCCGCGCTTCCCGCCGCCGCCTGGCCGACCGCGGCCATGCCGCCCGCGACAGCGCCCGCGCCGCTCTTGCCCAGCGAGCCGAGGCTGTAGGCGCTGGTCGCACCGCCAGCCATCTGAGCGCCGCCACGCGCGGCGGCGCCTGTCATCCGACCGGCCGTGCCGAGCGCGGAGCCGGCGGCCCCGACGCCAAGCCGTGCGGCGGCTGCGCCACCGACCAGCGCGCCGCCTGCTGCCAGCGCGGTCCCGGCCGCCGCACCCGCGCCGAGCTGCGGGCCGCCCGAGACGATGCCGTTCGCAATGCCAGGACCGAAGATCGACAGGCCCAGGAGCGACAGCGCGGCGAGCGCGATGGCCATGAC
>JBGTUD010000016.1:0-26352 GCA_041939405.1 Sphingopyxis sp.
CAAGCAGATGGCGATCGACGCCGACCTCAATGCCGGGTTGCTGACCCCCGAAGAAGCGAAGGCGCGCCGCGTCGAGATCGGCACCGAAGCCGATTTCTACGGGTCGATGGACGGCGCCTCCAAATTTGTGAAGGGTGACGCCGTCGCCGGGCTGCTTATCCTGTTCGTGAACATCGTCGGCGGGCTCATCCTTGGCATGTTCAGCCACGGGCTCAGCCTGTCGGAGGCCGGCAGCACCTATATCACGCTCGCGATCGGCGACGCGCTCGTCGCGCAGATTCCCGCGCTGCTCCTGTCCATTGCCGCGGCGGCGATCGTCACGCGCGTCGCTTCGCCCTTCGATCTCAGCGGCCAGATCGGCAGCCAGTTCGCCTCGCCGCTCATCTGGACCGCGGTGGGCGGCATCCTGTTCATCCTCGGCCTCGTCCCCGCGATGCCGCAGATGCTGATCCTTCCCGCGTCGGCGCTGTGTTTCGCGATCGGCTGGCAGCTTCGGCGCGCCGCGGCCGCCGAAGCCGCGACCCCCGAGCCCGCCGCGCCCGCCCCCGACCCGTCGCGTATCGAATGGGCCGACGTCAGCGAGGCGAGCGCCTGCCAGCTCGAGATCGGCTATGCGCTCGTCCCGCTCGTCGACGAACGCAAGGGCTCGCCGCTGATGACGCGGATCACCGGCATCCGCCGCCAGTTGTCGAAGGAACTCGGCTTCGTCGTCCCGCCCGTGAAGGTCAGCGACGATCTGTCGCTGCCCGGCAACGTCTATCGCATCGCGGTCGCCGGGGTGATCGTCGGCGAGGACGAGGTTTTCCCGAACGAAATGCTCGCGCTCGATTCGGGCGATCTCGTCACCAAGGTGACGGGCCGCCCGTGCAAGGATCCGACCTTCGGGCTCGACGCGCTGTGGATTCCCAAGGCGTCGCAGAATGATGCGATCGCCGCGGGTTATACCGTCGTCGACCCCGCCACCGTCGTCGCGACTCACCTCAACAACAGCATCGTCGCTTCCGCCGCCGAATTGTTCGGGATCGACGATGCGCAGGCGCTGATCGACCATCTGAAAGCGCATTATCCGCAGCTCGCGCAGAATCTTTGCCCCCAAGGCTATGCGCTGCCGCGCGTCGCCAGCCTGTGCAAATCCCTGCTCGTCGAACGCGTGCCGCTGCGCGATTTCCGCAAGATCGCCGAAGCGATGGTCGCGCTGTCGGCGCAGCAGCTCGGCGAGAACGACCTGGTCGAAGCCGTGCGCCAGCGCATCGGCGCGCTGATCGTCCAGACGATCGTGCCGAGCCGGATGCCGCTCCCCGTCGTGACGTTTGCCCCCGAGATCGAGGTGCTGCTCAACCAGGCGGTGCGCGCGAATCCCGCCGCCGAATGGCCCTTTGAACATGGCATGGCGATGAAGATCATCGAACAGATCGGCCAGGCGGTCGAACCCTTGCTCCTGTCGACGCGCAGCTTTGCGCTCGTCGCCTCGCCCCTCTGCCGCTCCGCGCTGTCGCGCCTCGTGCGTGCCACTTTCCCCGACGTCGCCGTCCTTTCCTACCTCGAAATCCCGGCGACCAAGCAGACCGAAATCGTCGCGACGATCGGCGCCGAAGTGCCGCGCCTCGCACCCGGAATCGATGCCCCCATGGAGGACCAAATAGATGAGAATTGAGCCCGCCGAGCAATTTGCCGGGGCGGCCGGGCGCGCGCTGCGCCCGCACGGCTATGGCGAAAGCGTCGATGCGCTGGTCCAGGAACACGCCCCGCTGGTGCGCAAGATCGCGTGGCAAGTCTTTTCGCGGGTCGCGCGGACGAGCGAGCTTGACGACCTGATCCAGACCGGGCTGATCGCGCTCATCGAGGCGGCCCGGCACTACGAAGAGCGCGGCTTTGCCTTTGCGACCTATGCCACGACGCGCATTCGCGGCGCGATGATCGATCAGCTTCGCCGCGAAGCCGACGTCGGGCGTTCGGCGATGGCCGCGGCCAAACGGTTGCAGGCCACGCGCGCCGCGCTCGAACAGCAGTTGCACCGCGCGCCCACCGCGGCCGAAATGGCGGTCGCGCTCGACATGGCGGCGGAGGATTATTTCGCGCTCGAACGCAATGCGACGCACGGCCATTCGACATCGCTCGACGAACTCACCGAGATCGGCGCCTTCCTGGCCGCCGACGAGGACGCCGGGGCCGACGAGCGGTGCGAGCAGGAAAATCTGATGGGCGCGCTGCGCCAATGTGTCGGGCGGCTCTCCGAACGCGAACAGATGGTGCTCCAGCTCTATTTTTTCGAGGAACTCAACCTGCACGAAATCGGGCTGACGCTCGACGTCAGCGCTGCACGCATCTGTCAGATCAAGCGCGAAGCGATGATCAAGGTCGAACGCATGATGCGCGAGATGACGGAATAGTAAGGCGAGGCCCGGACCAACAGATGCGACGCGCGAACGGGTGCTGCGCGCGGCCGGAGCAGGCCAAGCCTTTTGGCCGCGATCAGGCCGCCAGTGTCTGCCTCTGCTGCCTCGCCGCGCCGATCTTGTCGAAATAGGCCGCCATCCGTTCGGTCCCGGTGGCGGTCAGCCGAACGAGCGTTCGGCGGCGGTCGCGTTCGTCGATCGCGCGCTCGACCAGTCCGCGGCGCTCGAGCGACGCGATCATCCGCAGTCCCGACGACAGCGGCACGCCCGCGCCGGTCGCAAGGTCGCTGGCGCCGAGGACGCGGCCGTTGGCCGCAGCGAGCATCAGGTCGAGCAGCATGTCCCAGACCGGACCCGATATTTCCACGCCGCCGAAATGGGCGCGGCGAATACGCCGGACCTCGATGCTGAACGACAGCTGGTCGAGCAGGCGCGGCGGCATCGCGCCCTCGCCCCGCGGTTCGCGAACGGGATGCGTCCTCAGCGCCGCGGGCGCCTCCTCGCCCCGGCTCGCGAGCAGCTCATGGATCTGGTCGACCCGCGATTTGAGTTCGGCGATTTCCTGATTCGAAAATGGCTGCATGTAACAACGCCCCTGGGGAGCCACCGTTACGCCGCTACGTCCTTTTGCCGGCCCGACGACCCCGATGCATAGATGATCAGCAGCAGGATCGGATAGGAAATATACACCGAAAGCAGCGAATAGGGCCGCGCCAATATCTCTGCGAACATCAGTTTCTGGATATGGCCGAAAATGGCGATCAGCTGCCACCCGGTGATCCAATAGGGCCAGAAACGCTGTGTCCTGAGCGCGATGAACCAGAAGCTCATCAACACCAGAACGTCGATGATGAAGATATTGATTTCGATGTCGGTCCAGGTCGGAAAAGGCGTGACGGCGGACGTCAGGACCGAGGCGATCAATGCCGTATAGGCTGCCCAGCGTTCGAGCGGTCCGCCACGTCGGACGGCAACGGCAACGGTGATGAGCAGTACGACATAATAGATCGCCACGGACCACATGTGGCAGTCAACCTTTCCTGCGGATCAGCCCGCTTTTGCGACCATCGGCGCGTCGGCACGCTGGCAGTCGTTGCTGCCCTCGTCGACCAGCCTGGCCGACGCCGGCTTGACCCCGGCACCGAACATGCGCGTGCCCAGCCCGACTTCCTTCTGCGTTACCGTCAGCGCCACATGCGCGTCGGTCAAGAGCTGACGGACTTCGCCGGCGGCGGCAAGCGCCTGGGCGACCTTGGCCATCGCTTCCTGTCCGACGATCGCCGACATGTTGGTTTGGCGCCGCGCGGTCGGTAGCGTGGCCGCAAGCTCAGCGATACGGATCATCGCTTCGTCGATGGCGTCTTCGGCCTGGTGCAGGTCCGAAGCAATCTTCTTTGCCGCAGAAACTCGTTCGTTCAGCATTAACTTCTTCCTTGCAAAAGGAATGCTACCGGCTCCCCCCCGCAGCATTCGGTTCGAACATCAGGTCAGAACCCGGCCAAGTCCCACAAGGATCGAATAGAGGGCGGAGAAAGCCAAAATCGTCGCGAATGCGATGAGGATCGGCCAGATTATCCTTTCCATCAACCCATGCCGGTTGGCCGGCTGGGACGCGGTAGGAAATGGCGAACCGATATCCAAAAGCCGCCGAAGCACACTGCGCCCCTCTTCGGCATCGGCGGCGGGCGGATCGCCGCCTAGGTCGATTAATTGATATGTCAAAGGCTGATAGGGGGTAACATGATCGAAGACACCGTTAACAGCCAGCACGCGCGCGGCTTCGATTCTGTTGGAAACATTAAGTTTTTTTAACACCCGCCGCACACGCTCATCGACCGTGTGGGGCGATACATGCATGATCCGCGCTATCTGCTTGGAATTTTTATGCTCGTAAACGTGCCGCAGCGTTTCGATTTGCGCGGCCGAAAGCAGGCTGATGTAATTGTCGGGGTCGCCTTGCACCCGCGTTGGAATAGAGCATCACGAGTCGAAATCAAGGTCGACGGGGGGTAAATTCGCATTCTAAGCAGTCATGTTACGGTGACATGGCCGATCGCCGTCATCTTTCCTTTACCATAATGGTGAATGGAGCCGGTCTGCGCGGTCGCCGGCCTTCCCCGCGGCGCTAATTGCGCCCGTCGACAAGTCCCCGCGCGATCACCTGCGCCTGAATCTCGGCTGCCCCCTCGAAGATGTTGAGGATGCGCGCATCGCAGAGGACACGGCTGATTTCATATTCGAGCGCATAGCCGTTGCCGCCGTGGATCTGGACACTGGCGTCGGCGTTCGACCAGGCCGCGCGCGCGGCGAGCAGCTTGGCCATCCCGGCCTCGATGTCACAGCGCTTGCCCGAATCCTTTGCCCGCGCGGCGGCATAGGCGAGTTCGCGCGCCATCACGAAGTCGGCCAGGCCCATCGCGAGCTTGTCGGCGACGCGCGGGAAATGGATGATCGCCCGGGCGAATTGCCTGCGGCTCAGCGCATAATCGAGCCCGAGTTCGAGCGCCCGGCGTGCGACGCCGACGGCGCGTGCCGCGGTCTGGATACGCGCGCCCTCGAACGTGCGCATCAGCTGTTTGAACCCCTGCCCCTCGGCGCCGCCGAGCAGCGCATCCTCGGGCGCCGCCATGCCATCGAATTGCAGCGCATATTCGCGCATTCCGCGATAGCCGAGCACGTCGATCTCGCTCCCGCTCATCCCCGCAGCGGGGAAAGGCTCGGCGTCGGTCCCGCGCGGCTTCGGCACGAGGAGCATCGACAGTCCGGCATAACCTTTCGCATCGGGCAAGGTGCGCGCGAGCAAAGTCATCAGGTCCGACCGAGCGGCGTGGGTGATCCACGTCTTTGCGCCGTCGATCACCCATTGGCCGCCCGCGATCCGCGCGCGCGTCTGGAGCGAACCCAGATCCGATCCGACATCGGGTTCGGTGAACACGGCGGTGGGCAGGATCTCGCCGCTCGCAATCTTCGGCAACCATGCCGCCTTTTGTGCCTCGGTCCCCCCGGTGGCAATCAGCTCGCCCGCGATTTCCGACCGTGTCCCCAGCGATCCCGCACCGATCCAGCCGCGCGACAGTTCTTCGGTGACGAGGCACATCACCAGCTTCGACAGACCGAGGCCGCCATAGGCTTGCGGAATGCAGACGCCGAAGGTGCCAAGCTCGGCCATCGCCTGCACCGTGGCATCCGGAATCAGCGCATTCGCCAAGTGCCAGCCGTGCGCGTGGGGTAAAATCTCCGCATCGGTAAAGCGGCGAAACTGCTCGCGGATCGCATCGAGTTCGCCGTCGTGCAGCGTCTCGCTGGGCCAGTCGCCGGACGCCAGCGCGGCGGCGATTTGGGCACGCCGCGCGGCATGGTCCGCCTCGAGCAGCTCTGCGCACGCATCGCCGAGCGCCCGCGCCGCCCCGCCAAGCCCCAGGTCGGCGGGGCGAAACATCTCATTCTGCCCCATCGGCAGGCCGCCGACGAGCTGGCCGATAGCTTCGGCGAAGGCAAGCTGCGCGATCTGGGCATCGAGCGGATTCGAACCCTTCCCCGCCTCGCACCATTCCAGCACCGCCGCCAGCGCCGCCACGGTCGTCGCGACCCAGGCGAAACCGTGCGCCGCGCGCTGCTCGTCGTCGATCGACCGTACCGCGAGACGCCCGGCAAGCGCCGCCCGCGCGGCATCGCGATAGGCATCGGCGGCCGCCAGATAATGCCGCAGGTCGGACATGCTCAGGCGGCGCGTTCGAAGATCGCGGCGATGCCCTGGCCGCCGCCGATGCACATCGTCTCGAGACCATAGCGTCCATCGCGGCGCACCAGCTCGCGCGTCAGATTGGCAAGGATGCGTCCGCCGGTCGCGCCGATCGGGTGACCAAGCGAGATCCCCGACCCGTTGACGTTCAGAATCGCGTTCCGGCTGTCGTCGTCGGACCAGCCCCACCCCTTGAGCACCGCGAGCACTTGCGGCGCAAAGGCTTCGTTGAGTTCGACCAGATCGATGTCGCCCCAGCCGAGGCCGCTGCGCGCGAACAGCCGCTCGACCGCGGGTACGGGCCCGATTCCCATGCGGCTGGGGTCGCACCCCGCCGACGCCGCGCTGTGATACCAGGCTATCGGTTCCAGCCCGAGCGCGTCGAGCGTGTCCTCGGCGACGACCAGGCAGGCGGCGGCGGCGTCATTCTGCTGGCTCGCATTGCCCGCGGTCACGACGCCGCCCTCCAGCGCGCGCAGTTTTCCGAGCGATTCCATGCTGGCGTCGGCGCGATAGCCTTCGTCGTGCGCGAAGATCACGGGATCGCCCTTCTTCTGCGGCACGCTGACCGGCACCAGTTCGTCGTCGAACAGGCCGTTCGCCCACGCCGCCGCCGCGCGCTGGTGGCTTCGCACCGCATAGGCGTCGGCCGCCTCGCGGCTGATGCCATAATCCTTCGCCAGATTTTCGGCGGTCTCGATCATGCCGCTGATCACCCCGAACCGTTCGACCGGCTGCGACATCAGCCGTCCGCGCGTCAACCGATCGTGCAGCGTCAAATTGCCCGCGCGAACGCCCTTGCGAACATCGGTCGTATAATGTTCGACGTTCGACATCGATTCGACCCCGCCCGCAACGACCACATCGGCCATCCCCGTCTGGACCATCATCGCGGCGTTGACGACCGCCTGTAGTCCGGACCCGCAGCGGCGGTCGAGCTGATACCCCGGCACCTCCATCGGCAGTCCTGCCGCCAGCCACGACCAGTGGCCGATCGCCGGCGCCTCGCCATTGCCATAGCCTTGCGAAAAAACAACGTCGTCGACGCGCGCCGGGTCGATCCCCGTGCGCTCGATCAGCGCCTTCAGGATCACCGCGCCGAGCGCGCCCGCGGTCATCGACGAAAGCGCGCCGCCAAATTTTCCGACGGCGGTACGGATGGGAGCAACGATGGCGGCGCGGCGCAAGGTCATGGGTCAGTCTCCGGTGTTGGCGACGCCGACGATACCGGCATCGATCAGGCGGGCGATCTCGCCCGATGAAAGCGAAAGGCGGTCGGCGAGCACCTCTTCGCTATGCGCGCCGTTCACCGGCGCCGGACGCGGCGGCTGGCGCTCGGCCTGCGGCAGCGTCGCAAAGGCGCCCGCAGCGGGGTAGGCAAATCCGCTGGGATTGGCGGCCGCGCCGAAAATCGGATTATCGGCGACGAGCGCGGGGTCCTGCACCGCCTCAACCATGGTACGATAGGGCGAATGGACGATCCCGCCCGCGTCGAAGGCCGCGGCCAGATCGTCATGGTCGCGCGCCGCGATCGCGCTCTCGAACAGCGGATAGAGCGCATCGCGGTGCGTGAAGCGCAGTCCGTCGTCACTCGCAAAGGAGACGCCGCGCGCAGCCTCGATCGCCGCCACCGCTTCGCCAAGATCCAGCGCCTCAACAAGATTCGCCCATTGCCGCGGCGTGACGACAACGATCATTGTCCGCTGCCCGTCGCGCGTCGTAAAATCGCGGCCGAACAGACCATAGACCGCATTGCCGAGCCGCGGCCGGTTTGCGCCGGTGTAGAGCGTCTCCGCCACGCCGCCCAGATTGGCGACGGTGCCGATCGCCACATCGGAGAGCGGAATGCGCACCTCGCCCCCTTCGCCGCTCACGCCGCGCCGCTGAATCGCGGCAAGCATGGCAAAGGCGGCGTAGGCGCCGGTCAGCAGATCCCACGCGGGAAGCACATGGTTGACCGGGTCGGGGCCAGCGCCCGTCAGCATCGGATAGCCGACGCTGTTGTTCACCGTATAGTCGAGCGCCGGCGACCCGTCGGCCCAGCCCATCACGCGCACGGTGATCAGCTCGGCGCAGCCTTCGGCGAGCGTCGCGTGCGACAGGAAGCCGTCGACCGGGAAATTGGTGATGAACTGGCCCGTCGCGCGCACCAGTTCCTTGAGCAGTTCGCGCCCTTCGGGCCGGCCCAGGTCGAGTGCGACCGACTTTTTCGCGCGATTGAGATTTTCCCAATAGAGCGAGTTGTTCTCCGCCGTCACCGGCCAGCGCCGGAAATCGGGACCGCCGCCGATCTGGTCGACGCGGATCACCTCGGCACCCATTTGCGCGCAGTAGAGCCCGGCGGTCGGCGACGCGACGAAGGACGACGCCTCGATCACCGAAAGGCCGGTCAACAGATCGTACATATGGCGTCCATCCCCCGGCCCGATTGCAATCGAGCGGCGGCATCCGGCAAGGATCCCGCCGCGCGTGTCCGCCATCACGTGGCGAATGAAAACCGGAAAGCCGCACGAACGCCGTGAGTCAAGCCGCGCCATGCGTCCCGATGGCTCAAAAAGGCTTTTTCCGAGAGGCGCCGCTCCCGTCCGTTCCGCCGATTGCGCGATAGCCGGACGCTGTAAACACCCGGCGGCAGGACACGAAAAGTCGCGATCCGATACGCAATTCGGCACGGAAATACCCGAAAAAGGACCGCCCCGTCTTCTCGTCGAGCCAGCGCCGCCGAACGAAAGCCTGGGTCTATCGGGTTTTCGTCCAGATTTTGGTGCGGCAGATAAAGGCGACGCAGCCCTTGAGTTCGAGCTTGCCGTTCGCGAGCAGCTTCAGATAACCGCGCGGCGCGCCGTCGCCGGTTTCGGGGTCATACACCGGTCCCCCCTTCCACTCGGCGGGTCCACCGGTAAAATCCTTCAGCACGACGAGCCCCTTGATCCGCCGCTGCCGCAGTTTCGGATCCGAATTGCGCACATCGCGCAGGTCGGGGTTGCCGCGCAGCCGCGCCGCGTCGACGACCATGCCGCAGAGCGCCGATCCGCAGCGGTAGATCTCGACGCGGCCGCCCTCGCTGCCGGTCGCCCAGATGCCCGTGATGTCGGCGGCGGATGCCGGCGGCGATACCGCAAACAGGCCGATCGCGGCTAGCGGGAGAGCCAGCATCTTCATGCCGCATGCGCTTTCGGTTCACCGCCGTCGAGCGCCGCCTGCGCCTCGGTCAAGAGGGCGCGGTCGTCGAGCTGCCAGGGATGGAAGCCGGGGCGCATATAGGTGAACACGCCGAGCAGGAGCAGGCGCAGGGTTCCGGGCCGGCGATAAAGATAGGCAAGCAGCTTTCGCCATGTAGCGAAATCGTTGCGTCCGTCCTGCCGCAACAGGTCGGCGGTGTTGCGAAAAATCACATAATGAAAACGGATCGTCGTCAGGCACATGACAAGGCTGCGCTTCAGCCAGCGGCGGAACGGCGTCATGTGCCGCGTTGCATGCAAATAGGTATCGAACGCCACCGCCTTATGTTCGATTTCCTCCATCGCATGCCATTGCCACAGTCGCTTCGCTTCGTCGGTCGCGCCCGCAAGATGTTCGGGATCGGCGAGCGCATCATGCGCAAGCGTCGCGGTGAAATGCTCGAGCGCGCAGGTAGCGGCGAGTTGCTGGAGCGGCGACCGGCGCTTCACCCACGCAATCGTACGGCGCGCCCGATCCTCAAGCGGCGCGATGTCGTACCCGACATCCTGTGCCTGGCGGTTGAACACCACATGTTCGCGCGAATGCATCGATTCCTGATAGAGAAAATCGTCGATCTGGCTGCGCAGCGGTTCGGGCGTGCCGTCGCGATAATGGCGCACCGCCGTCATGAAGAATTTCTCGCCCACCGGAAAGGTCGACGACAAGGCATTGAAGAAAGCGGTCCGGCCGGGATCGCCGCTGTGCCACCACCGTGTCGGCTTGATCTCGCGTCCGAATTTCAGGTCGCGCTTCTCGATTTGAAGATCGCGGGGTGTGGGGGTCGACAACATCGCGCACCTCTGATTAGAAATTACATTGACATCAATGTTTATATAGGGTGACGAAGGATCGTGCAAGCGATGTTTTTTCGTCGCTTCAGCTACCCTGAAGGCGCGCCGACCGCCGCCAGACATGGATTGTGACAATCGCGCCAATTGCGCTAAGGACTCCATGGACTACGGCCCATGTGGGTGGGGCGGCCGCAAGGAACAACGACGATGCAGAAGCAAGCAATACCGCGCGTAAAGCGGCGCAAGCGGCTGGGGCCCGAGGTCCGCGAAGAGGGTCTGGCAGCGGCGCGGCGTTTGCTGCTCCAGGGCGGGCCCGGCGCGGTGACGCTTGCCAATATCGGCGACGAGATCGGCATGTCGCACGCCAATGTCCTTCATCATTTCGGATCGGCCGCCAGCCTGCAATCGGCGCTGATGGGGTCGATGATCAACGACCTGACCGTCGCGCTCGGCGATGTGGTCGAATTGCTCAAGACCGACGCCGCAGCGCCGCGCGTCGTTGCGGATCGCGTGTTTGACGCCTTTGACAAGGGGGGCGCCGGGCCGCTCGCGGCGTGGATCATCCTGTCGGGCGATGTCGCGCATCTCGAACCCGTTCGCGAGGCCGTGCGCTCGCTCGTCGATGCCATTGTCGGCCAGTCGACCGACGATGCGGCGCCCGACCGCGTGCGCGCCGCGGTGCTGATGATGGCGGTGAGCGCGTTCGGCGACGCGGTTATCGGCCCCTATGTGCGCGACATGCTCGACCAGAAGGACGATGCGATGCGCGATCTGATCGCCCGCATCCTGCCGCTGTTCCTGATACCGTCGGGGATTCCGCCAGCTGTTTCCTGAAAGCGCCGGCCCGCGCCGCTAAAATTGTTTTCGGATGCTGAGGCGGATCGTTCGGCCCAGCGGATCGACCTCGTCGCGCGTCAGCTTATGGCGCGTGGTCGCGCCCAGAACCGACACCTTTCGAAATCCGTTCAGAATATTCTGGATGTCGACCGATATTCTAAGGTTCGACGCCCAATCGCGGTCCCGCGACGCCCCCCAATGTTCGGGTTCGGCAAATAATCCCAGGTTGAACGACGCCCAGGACGGATAGCGAAACGCCGTCACACCGCCGCCGGCATTTTTGGAGTCGATGCGCGCGGCTCCATTCCATGTCCCGTTCAGCGACGCCCCCATCCCGCGTCGGCCCACTACCAGATTGATCGTGACATTGTGCCGCGGTTGCCCGCTGTCGCGCAGTCGGTCCAGCACCGGGAGGCCCGGACGTATGACCATTTGGCTCGCGAGTTGCCAATTGTGGGCAACCGACAGGCTGAACGTCCAGGGGCGCTGACCGGCTGGCAAAAGCGTCTCGCCGGCCGCCGTCTTCGGCCTCGCGGTATAGAGCAATGTCACGCCGGACGTGATCGATTCGGTGCGGTCGGTCGATATATTGATCGGGCGCGCATCGATGGAAAGGAGCCGCCCGTTCGCATCGCGCACGACCCGATCGGGAAAGATCGCTTCGACATCGGGCGTAAGCGTCGGCAACGCTGCGACGCCGCCCTGGGCGACGCGCCGACGATATTCGATGTTGAAGGTCACGAGATCGCCCCTGAACGGCCGCAGCATCGCGCCCGCAGAAACGGTGTCTATGATGCCGCCCTCAAGGTTCGGATTTCCGCCGAAAACGCTGATCGGCTGGACATATTCCTGCCGCGCGAAGTCGAACAGGCGGGTGACGAACTCAATCCGCGGGCCATATAATTGTTCGAACAGCGGCTCGACATTTTCGTGCCCGACAGACGCCCGAAGATCGACAAAAGGAAGCGGCGCCCATCGTACGCCGACATCCCATTTATGGCGCGTCCTGGTGCGGCTTGCCTTGCCGATCTCCAGCGACAGATCCACGCCCAGATCGCCGAGCGGCGTGAGGACGCCCAGTGCGCGACTGGCGACGGGCAGGGTCAATGACCATCGCCCATCCAGCTGGTGGCTGGCGGAGCGGTCTTGCGATACGGGGCCGCCTGTCGCCGCCGCGACGCGAAACCGTGACCGGCTATGGCTTGCGTTGGCCATAACACTGCTACTCGCGTGGCCGGCCGGAAGCTTGAAGATCGGTCTCGATGCGCTGAATGTCGCACCAATGATCCGCGAGCTCGACCGGTTGCGGTCGGTGCGCAGCGGCATGAGGGGCCAGCGGCCATATGGGTCAAAGGACGGATCGCCCGCGTCCACCCATTGTTGCAAATCGCCGCTGTCATAGCCCGTGTCGTTGGCGTTGCTGTTGTGACTGGTCGAAAAGGACGCCGAAAGACTGGTCTGCCACCCCGCAATCGGCCCGGACAAGGATGCCGATGCGCCGAGGCTGGACGACCTTTGGCGGCTTTGGAGAGCGCGGTCGCCGACCAGTCGATAGAGGGTTTCCTGCCCCCCGCCGACCGGCACGACGATCGACGCCAGCGGCATGCCGGTCCGCTGCGTGCTGCGATTGATGCCCGCATTGGCGTTGAGCGACAGGAAAAAACCGCCGACCGGCCGCACGACGCCCATGTTCAGATTGAGCGACCGCGTTTTCGCCGCGAGCGTTTCGAACCGGTTCGGGTCGATCGAACGCCCCTCCGCCGCTTCGAGCAAGGGAAGGATGGCCGCCGCGTCGGGGCGAACCGGAATATCGCGCTCGCTTTTCAGGAGCGGCGTATCGGCACTGCCCCGCACCTGTATGTTCCAGCGCGTGTCGCCGTCGATTATCGTCCGCGCCGCCGAAAGCTGCGAACGGCCCCGTCCCCCCGCGAACGGCATCGCAAAACCGCCGTCCACAGCGGTGCTGGCGAAATTTTTCTTGAGCTCCAGATTCACGATCCGTTGCCCGGCGGCATAGCCATAGCGCGCCGCCGCTTCGGGGGGCAGAATCGCCAGCCGGTTGAGCGCCTCGGGCGGATAGCCGGTGATCTCGGTTGCGCTGCCGATCCGCCGGCCGTTGACGAGGAGGACCGGGGTATCGCGCGACCCGCCGATCAACGGCGCGATGTCCTCGACCAGCGCGCCGATCGTATCGGCGCCATAGGCGGCGATCCGGTCTTCGTCGAGCTCGGTTTCGGACGCCATATCGGCCTGCCCCCAGCGCCGGGCGGTAACGATGATCGGGTCGTCGGGGCGGGTGTCATCGGGCGTTTCGGTTGGCTGCTGGCCGTGCGGCGACCGGTCGGCCGCCGCGGCGTCGGCTTCCATAATCCCCCCCGCAGTGACATTATCCAAATCGGCGGCGCGCGCCTCGCACCATCGCGCGCCGGCCAGGCAAAGGATCGGCGCGATCAGCAAGCGCGGCCAGTCCGTGCGTCTGAGAGGGCCGCCGGGTCGCCGCATCACGGCGGTACCATCCGGAGAAGATCGCAACAGCGTCAAGCGTTTCTCATGGCCGGGCTACTTCCATCCGGCTGGACTGTTCCTGCGATCGTGACGCCGAAGCGCTGAAACAAAAAGGCGCGCGAACTTCGCGCGCCCAAGGGAAGAGGAGATTGCAACCATCGACAAGATGGCCGCAACCCGGGAGTGGCGATCGTGGGAGGGGGCTGGAGGGCAAGGGCCGAGGGGCCAGCACAGATCGCTCAAAATTGGGAGGGGAGACGAGGCATCGCAAATTCCGCAGCGCCCCTCCCAAAACCATAGAGGGTCCGATTACGGGGTCATCGTTACCGTGTTCGGAACCGGGCTCGTATTGGTGAGCGTACCCGACAGCGTACACGGATTGCCCGACGTCGCACTCGAATCCGAATAGGGGGTGCTCAAACCGATTGTCCGCGTACCCGTATTGCCGCCCCACACAAATTTGATCCGGCCCGTGCAGAGGCCCGAGCTGATCGGAGGATCGATGGTGAGGCCCGAGATGCCCCAGTCGCTCCCGTCGTGCGTGATGTTGCCCGTCCCGGTGACCGAGATGAAACTGCAGGGAAAGCCGCCCGATAGCGAGGCCGTCGCCGTCGCCGTCGAAGATGAGGTCACGTTGGCGTTTACCGTGAGCGTGCAATTATAGGTGCCACCGTCCTTCTTCACGTCAACCGAGCCCTGAAATACGTGCGGGCCGCTGGGAGCTGGCGCAAAGGTCGCGGCGGAAGCGGCCTGTACACCGACGAGCGCAGTGGTGACCGCGACGAATATTGCCAATTTCTTCATGATCAACTCTCCACAGTTAATAATTACTTATCGGATTATTAACGCACTCTCGAATCGGAGGGAGGGTGCACCTGTGAACATTTCAATATTTTATATTGATGTCAATGTTAAATCATGGTGGATTTTTCCGTTATGTTGTGACCCGTGATCGCAACATTATTATACATCGAGCCCATTGATGTTTAAACGAGATTAACCTTGAAAAGAATGTTTCAGAATTTCTTCGCAATACTGAAACCAAATATTCTCGGATCAAGCGTGAATACGTTCGTGCTCAACCCAGTATCATCACTGTTCGTGAAGAAGTCAGTGATAGGTGTTTTATTGAACACGTTTTTAACGTAGAATTGGAACGTCAATGCGTCTGCAGGCCGCTCCAACGTCACCGCCAGGTTGACGTTGTCCCAACCTTTCAGGCGATCATATTCGGTGTTGTAGACACGCGCGAAACTTTTGGATTGGCGGTAATAGTCACCTCTCAGCGTCAGCTCCCAATCGCCGTCGTCGATGAAGAAACTATATTGCGCCCCGATATTGAATGTCAGCCGCGGCGCATTGGGCAGTTCATTGCCTTCCAGATCGGCAAAAAATCCGCGTCCGCCGTTTGGCGCATCGGTGATCGGATTATATTCAAAGCCGTAGAACTGATACAGCTGAAAGCCGTCGGGAATGGAAGGGTCGAAGGTTCCCAATTCCTTGGATCCCCCGCACAAGGCCTGAAGCGCCCCCAGTCCCAGCCCGAATTGGGTTATGGGATTGGTCAAGATATTCTCGACGAGCTCGCGCGGCGCGATGCAGTTTGACGGAAGCTGGATCCACGGACGCAGCAACACCCAGTCCGGATTGCCCTGCGTGCGGTTCATCACGTCGATCGATTTCGCACCCTTTTTCAGGCGGGTTTGCAAATAGCCCAGATTGGCATCGACCCGGAAGGCGCGCGATGGCCGCCATGCGGTTTCGAGTTCGAGGCCCCAGCTCGTCGCGTCGAAATTTTCGTTGAGCGAAATGCGATCGACGATCTGCGAAATCTGGTAGCCCTCATAATCATAATAAAAGGCCGTCGCGTTCAGCGTGAAGCGACCGCCGTCGAAGCTGTTCTTCGTCCCGATTTCAAAGGCATTGAGATATTCAGGTTCGAAGGTTGCCGGCAGCGGCTGGAACTGCACGATGCGTGGATGCAAATTTGGACGCGGCGGGTTGGTGCCGCCTCCCTTGTAGCCGCGCGATGCTGAAGCATAAATCAGCGTCTGGTCGGTGAAGCCCAGATCGGGTTTCCAGTCGACCACGATGCGGCCCGTCGGTTCCGACCATTTCTGGACGACGTCGGGATCGGTTGGATATCCGGAGCTGACATAGCCCCCGCTCGTCCCGATAGTTCCGCCGCCGCCGCCAAGCAGCAACTGGCTCTGTACCGGCGTCGTGATCTTCTTGTCCCTGGTCCAGCGCAGACCGGCGGTAATCTTCACATTATCGGTGACGTCCCAATAGGCTTCGCCAAAGATTGCCCAGGATTTCGTCCGCACCAGATTTCGGCTGAGGAAATAATTATGCCCCTGTTCGTCGAGCGAATCGATCGGATTGGGATCGACGTAAACGCAATCGCGTCCCGTCGTCCCGATCGGGCAGGGGTCATAGTTGGTGGTACCGAAAGGGGGCGACCGATTGTACAGATTATAAGCGATGTAGGTGAAGGCGTTGCTGAAGACGAAATAATCGTCCTGGGATTTGAAATCGAGATAATTGACGCCGAGGTTGAAGTTGAACGGCCCGTCAAACGCCGATTGCAGTCGAAATTCCTGCGTCCATTGGCGATTGCGCGACCGGCTGAGGTCGGCCGACAGCAGGCGGTTCGAACAGCCCAGCTGCGGGTCGCAGAAAATGCCGCCCGGCGCGGCATGGTCCTGGCTGATCGGGAGACCGCTTTGCAGGTCCGCCAAACCCGTCGTATCGCTGAACAACGGTCCCGACACGAAGCGATTATAATCCTGCGACGAATAATAGCGATCGCGCGCATAGGCGGTCTGCGATACAAAGGTCAGTGCGTTGGTGACCGCGAATTCCAGATTGCCCTGAAAGACGTCATTCTTGGCCCGGAAAACCGGATCATAGCCGGTCGCAATTTCCCGCAGGTTGCGCGACTGGGTCGCATCGAGAAAGGGATCGGTTGGCAGAAAGGCAAAAACCTGCTGGCCCGAAGTGCCGGGCGGGCGGCCCATCCCGATGACCACCTGACCGGCAACGACAAAGGCAAGGCCCGATCCGTTGGGCGTGCCATAGGCCCCATCGTCATAAAGCGACGCCGACTGGCACCCCTGGCTGAACCGTCCCTGCAGATTTTCCTCAAATGGCGTGACCAAGCCCGGCTGCGTCCCATCGGGTATGCGGATGCCGTTAATCTCTGTCGGACCGGGATCGCGCGTGCACAATTGCTTGCCGGTGCGCGACCGGTCATCATCCTCGTCGAAATGCTGCCAGATCGCGTTGATCTTCAGCCGGTCGCTGGGTTCCCACTGCACCGACAGGCGGCTGGACCAGAGTTCGCGGCCATTGACGCGGCGCTCGGTGAATGTGTTGTAATCGAACCCGTCGCGGCTGGTGAGCGCGCCCGCGGCGCGGACCGCCAGCGTGTCGGTGATCGGCACGTTGATCATCGCGCTCGCGCGCATCGTCTTGTAATTGCCGACCTCGACCTTGGTATCGAGACCGAATTCGTCATCGGGCAGCGCCGGGATCAGGTTCACCACCCCCGCCGTGGCGTTGCGGCCATAAAGCGTTCCCTGCGGACCGCGCAGCACCTCGACCCGCTGCATGTCGAACAGCTCCGATTCGAACAACCGGTTGCGGATCAGCGGCGTATTGTTGAAACTCACCGCGACCGCCGGATCGCTCGACGCCGAAATCGCCTTGGTCCCGATCCCCCGGATCGAGAAATTATACATGCTGAAATTGCTTTTCGAGAAGCTGACGTTGGGCACCGCACGCAGCAGTTCGGACCCGCTTTCGATCTTGTAAGCGTCCAGCGCCTCGGCCGAGAAGGCCGATATGGCAATCGGCACATCCTGCAGCGCTTCCTCGCGCTTCTGCGCGGTCACGATGATGATATTGCCATCCGCCGCTTCGTCGGCGGGCGGCCCGTCCTGAGCCGCGGCGGGCATCGCGATCGCGATTCCCAAAGCAAGAAGGCTGACCGTGCGCGACATGCAAGCGGGCCGAATATAGACCATCTTCTCTCCCCTGACATTCTACCGGACGACCGGCTGGAGTTTTCTCCTGTCACGAAGCTGGTCGATGTTCACATTGATGTCAATATACATTAATGCCAATGTTTATATGTGGCGATGCTGGTTTTATTCGGATCTGCAGGGTGATGAATTGTCTTGAGATTTGGCGTTTCGCCTAATTCACACCCGCCGTTGGCGAGTGGTAATCGATGGCATGATGGCGTTACAAATTGACGAACGGAGAATGGGCGATCACGGCGCCGCTGCCGCTGAACAAGCCGCGCGGGAAAGCTCGGATCAGCGGGGGGGCGTGGACGGGATAGTGTGGCGGTTCCGCTGGGATCCACCAGAGCCGAATTCCGGACGGCCATTGTCGGCCGGTGATCGCGGCAGACCGGTCGCGATCGTCGCCATCAACATCGCAAAGCCCTTGCTCAGCGCGATAACGCCGCCCAATCGCCTGCAAGGCGACCAGGCCTATGAGCATCTGGCAAGGAAGGTCGCAATGCACTGCGTCTGACCGGGCAGGAAACGACAACCATCGTCGATGAAGGCTATTTCCGCGTACGGCGCGAAACATTCCACCCTGCCACGCGCCTGCGTCGAATCGAGCAGCGCATCGCGCCCGGCATTCTCTCTCTTGTTCGAAAATGGCGCACCCGAAGGGATTCGAACCCCTGGCCTCTGCCTTCGGAGGGCAGCGCTCTATCCAGCTGAGCTACGGGTGCGGATAGAGCGCGGCCTCTAGCAAGGCTGGGCCAAGCCAGCAATGGCCTATCGACCGCGCCGCACGAATATGCAAAGCGGGCCTTGCTGAGAAGGCGAGGGAGCGGCGGTGAAAGCGTCCGAACAACATTGGCCGATGGCCGCCGACCTGTACGGCGAGATGCAGCTCGAGGCGAACCCGCCGGCAGCGCGGCGCTGGCGCGATTACCTGCCCGGCATTCTTGTCACGGCGATCGCCGCACTCGCCGCCGCGTGGCTCGCCGATCATTATGCGGTGCCGATCGTGCTCATGGGCTTGCTCATCGGGCTCGCCCTCTCCTTTCTTTCGCAGGACGCACGCACGCACGCGGGGCTCGACCTCCTATCGCAGACCGCGCTGCGCATCGGCATCGTGCTCGTCGGCGCGCGGATCACCGCCGCCCAGCTTGCCGAAATGGGGCCGCTGCCCTTTCTGCTGCTCGTTCTTATCATGCTCGCCGTCATCCTCGTCACAGTTCTTAGCGCGCGCCTGTTCGCACAGGACCGCCACGCCGCGCTGCTCGCGGGCGGCGCGACCGCGATCTGCGGCGCTTCGGCGGCGCTCGCGCTCTGGTCGCTGATCGGCGACCGGCGTGTCGACCAGGCGCGCTTCACCCTGACGCTGGTGGGCATCACCGTCGCCAGCGCGCTGGCAATGACGCTCTATCCGGTGCTTGCCGCCCAGCTGGAACTCGCCGACGCGCAGGCCGGATTCCTGATCGGCGCATCGATTCACGATGTTGCGCAGGCGATCGGCGGCGGCTTTTCCTTCTCGGCCGAGGCTGGCGAGGTCGCAACGATCGTCAAGCTCACGCGCGTCGCGCTGCTTGCACCGATGCTGATGCTCGTCGCGCTATGGCTCGGCCGCAGCGGGGAGGCGGGGAGCGGCACGCGCATCCCGCTGCGCCTGCCCTGGTTCATTCTCGGCTTTCTGGCCATCGTCGCGGTCAACTCGCTGGTCGCCATCCCCCACCCCGTCCAGAGCGGCGCGGCCAATGCGGCGCAGGCGCTGTTGCTGCTCGCGATCGTTGCAACCGCGATGAAGGCGCGGCTGCACCTGCTGCTCGATCAGGGCTGGCAAAGCTTCGCGCCGATCATCGTCGCGACGCTCACAAGTTTCACCCTGTCGCTCGGCGCCGCGCTGCTGTTATGACGGCGTGACATCACGCCAAGTCGATGTAAAATCAGCTCTTTGGCAGCGCCCAGCTGACCGTCAGCTGCGTCGCGCGGCGCGGGATGTCGAGCTTTGCCTCGCTGAAATTGACCTTTTCGTTGGGCGGCAGCATCCGCACCGGCGGCTTGATCGTCCAGCTATAGACGATCGTACCCTGTGCGTCGCGCAGTTCGGCCAGGATCGGCGGCACGCGCTGTTCGCGATCGGTCGGGTTGATGATCACCCCCGATGCGGCAAAATAGATGGTGCCGTCGGCGAGTTCGCGGTGATCCTGATTGGGCGGCAGTTCGATCACCAGATCGGGCTCGGCAGTGCCGCCGGGCAGCCCCAGTCCCTCGGCCCAGCTGGGTAGCCCGTACCAGGCGAGCGCCCCCGTCGCGGCGAGCATCAAGGCCGCGGCGCTCGCGGCGATGATCGTCCAGCGCTTCGCCGGATTGCGGCGCGGGCGCCGGAAGGGGAGCGGCGCATCGTCGGCCGGAGGCGGCGAGGGGCGCCGCGGCGGGTCGGCGGCAAAGGCGGGCGGCGCCGGGGGGACCGGATCGGGCTCGGCAAAGTCGGAATAAGTCGCCGCCGGTGTCGGCGCCGGAGCCGGGGAAGGGGCAGGCGGCGGTGGCGGCGCGCTTTCGCGCGCCACATCGGGCGGCACGATAGCGTCGGCAGGCGGCGGCGCGGCCGCGGGTTCCTGAAACCAGCTGTGGCGGCAATTGGCGCAGCGCACGGTCCGGCCGGCGGGTCCGATCGCGGTATCGGGAACGACATAGCGCGTATGACAGGACGGGCAGGCGAGGATCATGCCCCCTCTAAACACGCTGATTCGCGGCGTTGCAAGCGCCGCGTGCCACTCGCGTCTTGTCCTTGGGCAAGAGCCATGCGAGAGGCAGCGGGATGAGCGGACCAGCTCCCCTGTTCCTAGACCCCGTGCGCCCCTTTGCGCGGCGGCGCATGACGCCATGACCGACGCCGCGCCGATCCGCCCCGGCGGCGCGATGGTCGAGTTCAGCGGCGTCGGGCTGCGCTATGGCCCCGACGCCGAAATCCTCTCGGACATCAGCTTCAACCTGCAACCGGGCAGCTTCTATTTCCTGACCGGCGCATCGGGTGCGGGGAAAACCTCACTGCTCAAGATGCTCTATCTGGCGCAGCGGCCGAGCCGCGGCATCGTGCGCCTGTTCGGCGAAGATCTGGTCGCGATGCCGCGCCACCGCCTGCCGGGTTTTCGCCGCCGCATCGGGGTGGTGTTCCAGGATTTCCGGCTGATCCCGCATTTGAGCGCGCGCGACAATATCGCGCTACCGCTGCGTATCGCGGGGGTGAGTGAGGAGGATCTGGCGGGCCCGGTGGGTGAAATGCTGAGCTGGATCGGGCTCGGCGAGCGCGCCGACGCCTTTCCGCCGACGCTGTCGGGCGGCGAGCAGCAGCGCGTCGCAATCGCGCGCGCGGTGATCGCGCGCCCGCAATTGCTCGTCGCCGACGAACCGACCGGCAACGTCGACCCCGATATGGCGATGCGCCTCCTGGGACTGTTCGAGGCGCTCAACCGCCTTGGCACCACCGTCGTCGTCGCAACGCACGATATTCACCTCATCAGCCGCATCGAAAATGCGCAGATGATGCGGCTGGAAAAAGGGCGGCTGTTCGATCCCACCGGCGCGCTGCGCTATCCGCCGAACCGCGCCTGATGGACGGCCGATGATCATCCCGCGCGTTCCCGTCCACCACCGCCGCCTGCTCCCCGACCGCCGCCTGTCGGGGCCGACGCCTTGGGTCATCGCGATCCTGATGATGCTGACCCTGCTCTCGGCGGCCGCCGGGGTCGGGCTCGCACGCTCGGCCAATGCGATCGGCGAGGCGATTGCGGGCCGTGTGACGGTGCAGATCGTCACCGCCAACCCGGTGACGCGCGCCGAACAGGCCGCGGCGCTCCGCCGCGCGGCGAGCGCTGCGCCTTTCGTTCGGACGGCGCGCGCGGTCGAGCGCGAGGAATTGCAGGCGATGCTCGGCCAATGGTTCGGCAGCGCCGAGGGCGACGATCCCATGCTGCGTTCGCTGCCGCTCCCTGCACTCGTCGACGTCGATTTCGTCGGCGGCGACCGCGCAGGGGCGATGCAGGCGCTCGAGGCGCTCGTCGCGCGTGAGGCACCCGGCGCGCGGATCATTCCGCACGCCGAATGGCTGGGCCCGGTTGCGCGGCTGATCCGCTCGCTCGCGTGGATCGCCGCCGCGCTCGTCGTCCTGATGGCGCTGGCGAGCGCGGCGGTGGTGATCATGACCGCGCGCGCCGCGCTCGGCACCCATTATGCGACGATCGAAATGCTGCACCTGATCGGCGCCACCGACCGCCAGATCGCGCGGTTGTTTCAGCGGCGGATCGCGATCGACACCGCCTATGGCATCGCGCTGGGCAGTCTCGTCGCCGCCGCGATCCTGTTGCTGGTCGGCTGGCAATGGGCGGGTGTGACCGCCGGGCTCGCCGCGACGGCTTCGCTCGGCACCGCGGGCTGGGCGCTCTTGCTGGCGCTGCCGCTATTGGCTATCGCGCTCGCTGCCCTGACGGCGCGCCAGACGCTGCTCGCCGCGCTCAAGAAGATATTATGATCAAGCGCCTGATCTCGCTGCTGTTCCTCGCCTGGGTGCTCGGCTTCGCCTGGTTCGCGCTGCTTTTGCCGCTGCCCGCACCGCCGCAAAAGACCGACGCGATCGTCGTCGTCACGGGCGGCCCCGGCCGCATCGACCGCGCGCTCGAACGGCTCGAAGCGGGCGACGCGAAGCGCCTTTTGATCAGCGGCGTCGCGCGCGAGGTAAAGCCGCGCGAACTCGCCGCCGAATATGACCGCCCGATGGCGCTCTTCGACTGCTGCATCGCGCTGGGGTTCGAGGCGGAGGATACGCGCTCGAACGCGACCGAGGTTGCGGCATGGGCGCAGCGGCGCAAATATAAGAGTATCCGTCTGGTCACGACCGACTGGCACATGCGCCGCGCCGAATATGAAATCGCGCGCGCCGTGGGCGGCGACGTGACGATCGTGCCCGACGCGGTGCGCAGCCACCCGAACCTCGCGACGCTGTTCCGCGAATATCATAAATATCTCGCAGGGCTGGCAGGCGGCCTGCTCGGCCTGTAAACGCCCCGTCGTGCGCTATACCATCGCCCTTTTCCGTTCGATCCTCTTCTGGCTGCTGTTCGTTCTGATGAGCAGCATCAGTTCGATCGGCGCGGTGATCTCGCTCCCGGTCTCGCACCGCGCGACGATCGGGTTCGTGCGCATCTGGGCGCAATTTCACCGGCTGATCTGCCGGTTCATACTCGGCCAGCGGATCGTCGTGGAGGGCGAGTTGCCCGACACGCCGGTGCTTTATGTCTTCAAGCACGAAAGCGCGTTCGAAACGATCGAACAACCGATGCTGTTCAACCACCCGGCCGTTTTCGCGAAGGAAGAGCTGTTTTCGATCCCCGTCTGGGGACAGGCGGCGCATTTTTACGGCCTGATCCCAGTCGACCGCGACGGCGGCGGCAAGGCGATGCGCGCGATGCTCGGCGCGGCGAAGGCGGCGCTCGCCAAGGGCCGGCCGCTTGTGCTTTTCGCCGAAGGCACGCGCGTGCCGCACGGCCAGGCGCCCGCGCTGCGTCCCGGTTTCGCGGGCATGTACCGCCTGCTCGGCGTGCCCGTTATCCCCGTCGCGGTGAACAGCGGCATCGCCTATCCGCCGCGGCGCTGGGTCAAATGGCCGGGTACGATCATCTACAAGGTGGGCGAGACCATCCCCCCCGGCCTGCCGCGCGAAGAGGCCGAAGCGCGCGTGCGCGCCGCGATCAATGCGCTCAATCCGCCCGAGGCGCTGCTGGCGGCAGAACCTCAAACCTGACCCCCTTCGCATCGAGCGAAGTCGAGATGCCGGTCGTTGGTGCGCGCCTTCCCGATGTCTCGACTTCGACCATAGGGTCGAAGTTTATCCTGAGCGCCTGCAAGGCAGTCGAAGGGCTCGACACGAACGGGAACTAGGGTCAGAGCCCTGAGTTTCGGCTAATGCTTCCGCCCGAAATCGGGCGCGGCATCATCCTGTCCCTGTTCGATGATCGACCGCCGGATCGCGCGCGTGCGCGTGAACCAATCCTCCAGCCGCGCGCCATCGCCGCGGCGGATCGCCTGTTGCAGCACGGTCAGATCCTCGTTGAAGCGCTGAAGCGTCGCGAGCACCGCATCCTTGTTGGCTAGGAAGACGTCGCGCCACATCACCGGGTCGCTCGCGGCGATGCGCGTGAAATCGCGGAAACCGCCGGCGGAATATTTGATGACCTCGCTCTCGGTCACTTCTTCAAGCTCGCTCGCGGTGCCGACGATCGTATAGGCGATAAGATGCGGCAGATGGCTCGTCACCGCGAGCACCATGTCGTGATGCGCCGCGTCCATCGTTTCGACCCGCGCGCCGAGCGCCTGCCAGAATGACATAACTGCCGTCACGGCGTCCTGCGGCGCGTCCGCGGGCGGGGTGACGATGCACCAGCGCCCGTCGAACAGGCTGGCAAAGCCCGCCGCAGGCCCGCTATTCTCCGTCCCGGCGACCGGGTGCGCGGGAATGACGGCATGGCGCGGCAATGCCTTGGCCAGCGCGGCGGCCACCCCCGCCTTCGACGAGCCGACGTCGGAGACGATCGCGCCCCGTTTCAGCCCCGGCGCGATCGCTGCCGCGGCGTCGGCCATCCGCCCGACGGGGACCGCCAGAATGACGAGGTCGGCATCGGCCACCGCGGCATCGACATCGTCGGCAATCATGTCGCAAAGCCCCAATGCGCCGGCTTCGCTGCGCACCGCCGCACTCGCGTCATAGCCCGACACCGCGATATCGGGCATCCGCGCCTTGACCGCCCGCGCGATCGACGAGCCGATCAGGCCCAGTCCGACGATGGCAACGCGCGCGATCCTCATCCGCCGGCAAGCGCGGCGCGAATCGCTGCCGCTAGACCGCGCGTTTCTTCCTCGGTGCCGATCGTCATGCGCAGCGCATGGGGCAGCCCCTGGCCCGGCAGCCAGCGAACGATATACCCCGCCTCCATCAGCCGGTTATAAACCGTTTCCGCGCTCACGGCGCCTTCGAACAGGACGAGCAGGAAGTTGGTCGCCGACGGCACGACACGCACGCCATGGTTGCCCAGGCTCTCCAGCTCCGTCGCCAACCAGGCGCGCCACTCGGCATTATGAACGCGGCTGCGGGTCACGAAATCATCGTCGCCCAGCGCCGCGGCCGCCGCCGCCTGCCCCGCGCGCGTGACGTTGAACGGCAGGCGAATGCGGTGCAATGCCGCAATCACCTCGGCGCTGGCATAGCCCCAACCGATGCGTTCGGCGGCAAGACCGTGGATCTTCGAAAAGGTGCGCGTGACGAACACATTGGGCTCGCTTTTCGCCAGCTCCAGCCCGTCGTCGTCCTCGTCCGCCGTCAGATATTCGGCATAGGCCTGGTCGATCACGAACAACACGTCACGCGGCAGTCCGGCGTGAATCCGGGCGACGTCCTCGCGCGTCGCCAACGTGCCGGTCGGGTTGTTCGGATTGGCGAGATAGACAAGGCGCGTCTTGTCGGTCACCGCGGCAAGCAGCGCGTCGACGTCGGTTGCATAATCCTTGTCATCGGCCTCGACCGGCACCGCCCCGACGCGGCGCGCCGCGATTTCGTAAACCGCAAAGCCATAGCGGACATAGAGAATCTCATCGCCCGCGCCGGCATAGCTGCCCGCGGCAAGGTGCAGAAGCTCGTCCGATCCGTTGCCGCAGATCACGCGCGCGGGATCGAGGCCATATTTGGCCGCGATCGTTTCGCGCAGCTCGGCCGCGCCCGGGTCGGGATAACGCGACAAGGCATCGGCCGCGCCCTGCGCCGCATGAAAAGCCGCGCGCGCCTTTTCGCCCGTGCCGAGCGGATTTTCATTCGCGCTCAGTTTGATGAGCGGGCGGCCGTCGGCCCCGGCCGATTTGCCGGGCACATAGGGAGCGATGCCGCTGATCCACGGCTTCGGGCGGAGCATGGGTGTCGTATCGGTCATGCCGCGCCGTTTAACGGCTGCGCGGCCCAAGTCCAGCACGTTGACAGTGCGCCCCTGCCCGCTTAGCCCGGCGCGCATCATGGCGTCCCGCTTACAAACCGACCGGCACAATCAGATCGCGCTCGATCGCCCCCTCGTCCTCGACAGCGGGGCTCAGCTGGAAAAGCCGACGATCGCCTTCGAGGCTTATGGCACGCTGAATGCCGCTCGCGACAACGCCGTCCTCATCTGCCACGCGCTCACGATGGATCAATATGTCGCCTCCACCCATCCGGTGACGGGAAAGCCTGGCTGGTGGAGCAAGGTCGTACGGCCCGGCGGCGTCATCGATACCGATCGCTATCACGTCATCTGCGCCAATGTGATCGGCAGCTGTCTCGGGTCGAGCGGCCCCGCCAGCATCGATCCCGCGACCGGAAGCCCTTTCGCCATGACCTTTCCGGTCGTGACGATCGGAGACATGGTCCGCGCGCAGGCCATGCTGCTCGACCAGCTGGGGATCGGACGGCTCCACGCCGTCGTCGGCGGGTCGATGGGGGGAATGCAGGCGCTCGCCTGGGCCGCCCATTATCCCGACCGAGTCGACCGGGCCCTCGTCATCGCATCGGCGGCGCGGCACTCGGCGCAGAACATTGCTTTTCACGAGGTCGGGCGGCAGGCGATCATGGCCGATCCCGACTGGCAGGGCGGCTCCTATTACGGGAGCGGACGGGTGCCCGTGAAGGGTCTGTCGGTGGCGCGGATGGCGGCGCATATCACCTATTTGTCCGAAGCCGGGTTGACCGAGAAGTTCGGGCGCCAGCTGCAGTTTTGTTAAACCAACGTATGCGCTTCGGATTCTTTTCGAAAGGATTTGCGCACAGAGCGTTTGTTTCG
>JBGTUD010000017.1:0-23388 GCA_041939405.1 Sphingopyxis sp.
GGACGACACGATGCCCGCGCCATGGATGCGCAGCCCTCCCGCCTCGCGGATCAGCCCGAACTCGACCGTATACCAGTAAAGCCGCGCAAGCTGTTTCAGCGCGTCGAATTTCAGGCTGCGGAGGCCCCCTTCGCCATAGGCGACCATATAATCGGCGAACACCGGATCGGCGAGCATTGGGACATGGCCGAAGACATCATGGAAAACGTCGGGTTCCTGCAGATAGTCGAGCTGCTGCGGCGTGCGGATGAAATTGCCCGCGGGAAAGCGCCGGTTCGCGAGATGGTCGAAAAACACATCGTCGGGGACGAGCCCCGGCACCGCGACGACCTGCCACCCCGTTGCCGCCATCAGCCGCGCATTGAGTTCGGAATAGTCGGGAATACCCGGTTTCTCGAGCCGCAAGACGTCGATGCCGCGCAGAAAAGCCTCCGATGCGCGGCCGGGCAGCATCTCCGACTGGCGCGCAAAAAGGCGGTCCCACATCGCATGTTCGTCGGCGGTGAAGGCATCCCAATTTTGCGGAATCGTCCAGTCGGCCGCGGCGCCCGGCGGCGGCGTATCGTGGACATGGGTAAACTGGCTTTCCATGGGACCGCTTCTATCACAAATATGGTTTCAAGTGAAACTTCATTCGCCAATTGTGACAAGCTGCGTCGCCAGTCGCTCGACCTCGGCGCGGTCGTGGCTGACATAAAGGATCGGAAGGCGGAGTTCGTCGCGGATGCGTTCGATCACCGCCATGATGTCGGCGCGGCGCGCGGCATCGAGCGACGAGAGCGGTTCGTCCATCAGCAGGATTTCGGGACCGCTCAGCAAGGCGCGCCCGATCGCGACGCGCTGTGCCTCGCCGCCCGACAGGCTGTGCGGCCAGCGGTCGAGCAGCGACGCGATGCCCAGAAAGGCCACCGCTTCGTCCAGCGTCATCCAGCGGTTCGCGGGCAGCGCGAGATCATGGCCATAAAGGAGGTTTGCGCGCACGCGCTTGTGCGGAAAGAGGCGGCCGTCCTGAAAGACATAGCCGACGCGGCGCGCCTCCGGCGGCAGGTCGACGCCGTCGCCGAACAATGTCCGGTCGCCGACGCGGATATGGCCGCGGTCGGGGCGGAGCAGCCCCGCGACCATCGCGAGTATGCTCGTCTTGCCCGCGCCCGACGGGCCGAAGAGTGCGGTCAGCCCCCGACCCGCGGTAAAGCGCGCGGCGACAGTGCGATCGCCGCGCCGCTTTTCGACGTCAATGTCAATCGCCATGGCGCAGGCCTTCGCGGTGGCTGCGGCGCACGAGCCATTCGGAGAGAATGAGCGCGCCGAGCGAGAGCGCGACCGAGAGCAGCGCAAGCCGCGTCACCATCGCTTCGCCGCCCGGCACCTGCAACGCCGAATAGATTGCGAGCGGCAGGGTGCGCGTTTCGCCGGGGATGTTCGAGACGAAGGTGATCGTTGCCCCGAACTCGCCGATCGAGCGCGCGAAACCGAGCACCAGCGCAGCAAGAATGCCCGGCAGCGCAAGCGGCAGGCTGACCGTCCGAAAGGCGTGCCAGCGCCCCGCGCCCAAGGTCCGCGCCGCGCCCTCGAGCCGCTGGTCGACCCCCTCGATCGACAGCCGCACCGCGCGCACCATCAACGGCAGCGCCATGATCGCGGCCGCGAGCGCGGCGCCCGTCCAGCGAAACATCAAGGTCACGCCGAACCAGCTTTCGAGCCAGCGGCCGGCCGGACCGAACGGGCCAAAGGCGATCAGCAGCAACCAGCCGGTGACGACCGGCGGGACAACGAGCGGCAGATGGACCAGCCCGTCAAGAAGCACGCGCCCCGGAAAGCGATAGCGCGCGAGCACCCAGGCGAGGCCGAAGGCAATGGGAAGCGTCGCGAGCACCGCGATGCCGCCGACCTTCAGCGACAGCGCGACGATGCCCCATTCTTCAGGCGACAGCATCAGGGGACCCCGAAGCCGTGGCGGGCAAAGATCGCGCGCGCCTGCTTCGAAAGCAGGAAAGCGCGGAAACCCGCGGCATCGCTGTGCCGCGACGCCTTCAGTTGCGCGATCGGATAACGGATCGGCGGGTGGGACGATGCGGGAAAGGTGGCGACGACGCGCACGGCCTTCGACGCGCGCGCATCGGTGGCATAGACGATGCCAAGCGGCGCTGCGCCGCGTTCGACGAGCGCAAGCGCGGCGCGGACATTTTCGGCGGGCGCGATCCTGGCCGCAACGCCCGGCCACACGCCAAGCCGGGTGAGCGCCGCCTTCGCATATTTGCCCGCGGGGACCGCGTCGGGATCGGCGAGCGCGAGGCGCCCCGAACCGAGCGCCCTGGCGAGCGGGAAACCCTGTGCCGGAGTGAGGCGGGTCTTGCTCGCCGCCGGGGCAATGAGCACGAGCCGGTTGCTGAGCAATGTCGCGCGCGTGCCCGCGCGCAGCAGCCCGGCCTTGGCCACCGCATCCATCCACGGCTCGTCGGCCGAAAGAAAGAGGTCGGCGGGGGCGCCCGCAATCACCTGCCGCGCGAGCGCCGACGAGGCGGCAAAGGAGAGGGTCGGTCGGGCGTGGCCCTTCGCGGCCCAGGCATCGGCGGCTTCGGTCAGCGATTCCTGCAAACTTGCCGCCGCGAGCACCACGGGGCCGCGCTCCCGCGCTATGGCGGCCGACACCGGCAACAGCGCGAAGAACAGAGCGAACAGGGTCAGAATGCGCACCATCGGCAAAGCTATAGCGCCCTCACCCACCCGACGATAGCGGCGCGCACAGCCGAATGCGGCCGTAGCCGCGGGAGATGACGCCGCGCGTTTCCAACGCGCCGAGCGCAGCGCCGAGCGTGACCCGCGACACGCCGAGCAGGTCGGCGAGCTGCTGCTGCGTCGCGGCGACCGTGCGGCCGTCGGGAGCGTCGGCGGCCATCGCCACGAGCAGGCGCGACAGCCGCTCGGCGGTGGGCAGCCGCCGTTCGGCATCGATGATGTCGAGCGACACCGCGAGCTGGCGCCCGAGGCTGCGCAGCAGCAGTTCGGCCCAGCCGACATCTTCCTGCATCAACCGGCGAAGCAACGCGCGGTCGATCGCGATCAGGCGCGCAGGACCGCTGGCGATCGCATCGACCTGCCGTTCCATCCCCGTGAAAAAGGCAAGCTCGCCAAAAATATCGCCGGGGCCGAGCACCGCAAAGGCGGTGAAGGCCCCGTCCTCGGCATAGCGGCCGACAAGCACATGCCCCTCCACCACCGCCCAGAAACTGTTGCCCGGATCGCCCTGATGCTGGACGAACTGGCCGTCGGCGAACAGGCGCGGCGGACGCGCGGCGAGCAGGCGGTCGCGCTCGGCATCGGCAAGGCGTGTGCGCTCGGCAAGCGCCAATTGATAACTTCTTTGCATTTATGCCGCCGCTTTTGCGGCACGATGCGCCCAAAGACAAGCGGCAAGGCCGCAATGGGAGAATGGCGATGCACCTTACCTCGGCCCAATCGAGCGCGATCGTTGCGGCGATCTTTCTTGGCTTCTGCCTGATCGAGCTTGTCCGCACGCGCCTGTTTGCGAAGGATGAACAGTCGCGTAACGACGGAATCGTCGAAATCGTCAGCACCTTCATGCTGCTGATCGTCACCCAGCCGACGATCCTGCTGGCCGTCGGCGCGCTCGGCCACCGTTTTTTTCCGGAATATGAGGGCGCGCTCGCAAATGCGCCTTTCCTCGCCGCGCTCGCGCTGTTCCTCGTTTTCGAGGATATGATGCAATATTGGTGGCACCGCGCGAGCCACAGCTTCGCCTGGCTCTACAACCTCCACCGCGCGCACCACAATGCCCGCTATATGAGCGTACGGCTCGTCTATCGGAACAACATCATCTATTATGCGATGATGCCGAGCATCTGGTTCGCCGGCGTGCTCGTCTATCTTGGGCTCGGCTGGTTCTATGCGGGTTATCTGGTCGTCAAGATGGCGGTGATCATCGGGGCGCACAGCGACGTCGCGTGGGATGCCCCGCTTTATCGCATCAAGGCGCTGTCGCCGATCATGTGGGTGATCGAACGCACGATCAGCACCCCGGCGACGCACCATGCGCACCACGGCCGTCACGCCGACGATCCGGCGGTGAACTACAAGGGCAATTTCGGGAACCTGCTTTTCTTCTGGGACGTGCTGTTCGGCACCGCCAAAATTACGCGGTATTACCCGCAAAGCTATGGCGTCGAAAACCTGCCGCCCGCAACGCTGGGTCAACAGCTGCTGTGGCCGATCTTCCCCGAAAACAAGAATATGGACGCGGTCATCCCTGGCGCCACCCCTGCCACCGGGCCCGATCCGCGTCCCCTCGCCGCGCGGTAGTCCGTTCGACCACGCAGGCGCGCGGCCCGGCATCTTGGGAGAGGGATTGCCGGGCCGCTTTGCATCAGCCTGGCGCGTAAGGGACTCCCAACCAGCGCGAAGCACGATCCGCACCCTCCCCTCCCCATAGCCGAGGCCCCTAGAAGCGCGCGCGGATGCCGGCGGAAACCGCGCGGCGCTCGACGGGATAATAGATAGCCGACATGTCGGTAACGGTGATCGCCGCGCTGATGTCCCCGATCGCCTCTTTCCCGGTGATGTTGCGGACATCGACAAAGGCGTCGATGCCGTCGGCGATCGTCGCGCCGCCGGTCACGCCGATCAGCGCATAGCCGGGGGTCGAGACGCGATTGTGGTAATCGGCGAAGGGCCCGTCAGGCACCCATTCAAGATTGGGCGCGATGTGCAGCGCATCGGTGCCGATCCGCAGTTCGGCGCGGTAGACGTGGCGCGGCACCACCGGCAGGCGGTTGTCGCCATAGTCGGCGTCGGCGCGAAAGCGGAAGTTGCTGTAGGTATAGACCTGCCGCAGCCGCAGCCAGTCGGTCGCATCGAATTGCAACGCCGCCTCGATGCCTTCGTGCCGCGTCCGCCCGGCGTTGAAGGTCGACGCGGGGATCGTCGGGCCGACGTTGAATTGCAGCAATTCGCCCCTGATGTCGCTGCGATAGAGGCTGAGATCCCAGCTCACGCCCCCCGCACGCCCGCGCGTGCCGACCTCCGCCGTCCACGCGCGCTGCGGATCGAGCGGGACGAAACTTGCGATCTGCGCCAGTTCGCTGAAGCCAGGAAATTCGACCGAGTGGCTGTAGTTGGCGTAAAACTGCATCCCAGCGGCAGGTTCGAACAACAGGCCGATCTTGGGCGAAAAAGCGTCGAAATCGGCGCGGCCGATCGTGCCCTCCTGCACCGGGGCGCCGCTGTTGCGGTTGATGCGCTGTTTGCGCTTTCCGTCGGAATAGATGCCGCCCGCGATCAACGACAGCGTATCGACCGGCTTCACGCGCACTTCGCCGTACAATGTCGCGGCGCGCGCATCGAGGTCGGCGTCGAATGTCAACGCGCCGCGCCTGCCCGCCAGATTGACGAAGCGTCGGGATTTGATGTCGCCGACGCGCAGCTCGCCGCCCAGCGTCGCTTCGATCCTATCGCCCGCATAATCGAAGCGGAAATAGCCGCCGCGGTCGACGCCCTCCTGGTCGATGACCTGAAAAATCGGGTGATAGAGCGTCTTTGCGTTGAGGAACGCGCCGACGTCGAGCGTGACCGCGCCCCAGTCGAAGCGCGTCCGGCTTTGCAGGCGCAGCGAATCGATGTCGCGCGCATGATCGCCCGCGACGCTGTTCGGATTGGCGATGCGCGGCGTGCCGAGCGCCTGCGTTCGCGTCAGCGCGCCCGGTATCTCCTGATCGATATTGTTGAAGCTGACATAGACGCGGCTCGACACGACATCGCTGAACTGCATCCCGGCGTTGCCGTGAAAACGAAAGCTCCGCCGCTTCGCATGGTCGCGGTCGCCGTCGGACGTATCGGCGCTCACCGCGCCCCACGCATCGACGCGGTCCCCGGCCACGCCCGCCGACACCAGCCCGCGAAAACTGTCGAAGCTGCCGGCGTCGCCGCGCAGATAGAGGCCGCTGGCTGTGCGTCCCGTGGGCGTTACGCCGTTAATGGCGCCGCCAAGCGTTCCCGATCCGAAACGCAGCGCGTTCGACCCACGATAGACCTCGAGATGGTCGAAGAAGATCGGCTCAAGTTCCTGGAAATCGCCATTATCATCGGCAAGGTTGATCGGCACCCCGTCCTGCAGCAGCGTCAGGCCGCGCATATGGAAACCGCGCGACAGTCCCGATCCGCGGATCGAAATGCGCACCTCCTGCCCGTAGCGCGGCTGTAGGTAGACGCCGGGCGAAAAGGCGAGCGTGTCGCGCAAGCTGACGATCGACTTGTCGGCATAATCCTGATGGCTGACGACGTCGGCGCCGCCCGCGGTCCTCGCCACGCGCGCTTCGGCTTCGTTGGTGAGTTCGGGGGCGGTGACGATGATGGTCGAATCGGCTTCTTCGGCTTGCGCAGGCGTGGCGGCAATAGCGGCGGCGAGCGCCAACAAGGGCGCCGCCCGATAGGCGAATTTTGTCATTGGAAGTTACTTCCCTGGATACAGGCATGGGGCCGCGCGGTCGCGCGACAGCTCAAACGGTCACCCCGGCGAAGGCCGGGATCTCCACGGTGCGTCAGGACGCAAGGTCAAGACCCCGGCCTTCGCCGGGGTGACGGTTTTATGCGGGGGAAGGTGGCCCGGTACTCGGCGGAAGCGGCGAGGCGATGCCCGGCGCAAAGCCGAGCGAAGGCAAAGCGACCGGCGCGAACCCGGTAGCCAGCGGAGCGGCAGCGAGCACGGGCAGAGGGGGGACGATCGGCGCGCTGGCGAGCGCGCCCCACGGGCAATGTCCTTGCACCTCGCCCGCATCGTGGCTCCCGGCCTTTTCGATCGGGATCGTCATCGTCCCGCCGGGATTGGCGGGGTCCGAACAGATGCGCACGGTGATCGAACCGCCGGCATCGCTCTCGATCATCCAGCCCGGCGCAACAAATATTCGCGCCGCAAGCGCCAGCATCAGCGGCGCGAGCAGCAAAAGGCCTGGACGGCGAAAGGCGGCGAGGATGCCCACGCGCCGCGCCCTAGGGCGCGGCCGGACGGCTGGCAAGCGGACAAAATGACGCAGGTTTCGTTTCGCGCGCCGGGGATGGCCCCTTCCCGCCGTGCGTCCGCGGCGAGCGCCCCGCGGCCCGATTGCCTATCGATGCAGGGCGATATTCACCCCGCCGCCTCGACGATCTTCGCCCACTCCGCTTCGTCGATCACCTTGATCCCGAGCGCCGCCGCCTGCTTGAGCTTCGACCCCGCCCCCGGCCCCGCGACCACCAGGTCGGTCTTGGCGCTTACCGATCCCGCAGCCTTGGCGCCCAGCGCTTCGGCCTGCGCCTTCGCTTCATCGCGGCTCATCGTTTCCAGCTTGCCGGTGAACACGACCGTCATTCCCGACACCTCGCTGTCGCGCGTTTCGACCACGTAAGGAGGCGGCGACACTTCGGAGAGCAGATCGTCCCACAGCGCACGGTTGTGCGGTTCGTGGAAAAAATCGCCGAGCGCCTCGGCGACCGCCGGGCCGATGCCGTCGGCGCGCACGTCGAGGATCGCCTTGATCGCCTCCATCCGGCGCGCGAGATATTTGCCGTCCGACTCATCTTCGCCCTGCGGATTGGCATCGAGCCAGCCGCGGATGCCTGCGGCGGCTTCGGGAAGCCGCGCAATGTCGCCGAGCCCTTTCAGGAGGTCGCGCGCGGTCACTGCGCCGATGTGACGAATGCCGAGCCCGAAGAGCAGGCGCGCGGCATCGGGCGACCGCTTCGCCTCGATCGCGGCGAGAAGATTGTCGACCGACTTTTCCTTCCACCCCTCGCGCGCGAGCAGCTCGCCCCGATGAGTCTTGAGCCGGAAAATATCGGCCGGTCCCTTGTCGAGCCAACCGAGGTCCAGAAACTCCGCGATGCTCTTTTCGCCCAGCCCTTCGATGTCGAGCGCGCCGCGGCTGACGAAGTGGCGGAGGCGCTCGAATTTCTGGGCATTGCAGATGAGACCGCCGGTGCAGCGCACGTCGACCTCGCCCTCCTCGGCGACCGCCTCGCTGCCGCATACCGGGCAATGATCGGGGAAATGATAGGGCGCGCGATCCTCGTCGCGGGTGAGATTTTCGACGACTTGTGGTATCACGTCGCCCGCGCGCTGGATGACGACGCGGTCGCCGGGACGCACGCCCAGCCGCCCGATCTCGTCGCGGTTGTGAAGCGTCACGTTCGACACCACCACCCCGCCGACGGTGACGGGGGTGAGGCGCCCGACAGGGGTGAGCTTGCCGGTGCGGCCGACCTGAATGTCGATCGCTTCCAAGGTCGTCTGCGCGCGTTCGGCCGGGAATTTATGCGCGACGGCCCAGCGCGGCGCCTTCGCCACAAACCCCAGCCGCGCCTGCCAGTCGAGGCGGTCGACCTTATAGACGACGCCGTCGATGTCATAGGGCAGATCGGCGCGTTCGGCCTCGATCGTCCGGTAGTGCGCGAGAACGGCCTCGACGCTGTCGAAGCGCCGGAGGAAGGGCGACACCGCGACGCCCCAGTCCGCGATTGCCTGCATCACGCCGAATTGCGTGTCGGCGGGCAGCGCGCTCACCTCGCCCCAGCCATGCGCGAGGAAGCGCAGCGGGCGCGATGCGGTGACGCTCGCATCCTTCTGGCGCAGCGACCCCGCGGCGGCGTTGCGGGGGTTCGCGAACTGGCGCGCCTTGTCGGGATCGTCGGCCTCGGCCAGCAGGCGCGCGTTGAGTGCGGCGAAGTCGGCCTTTGCCATATAAACCTCGCCGCGCACCTCGAAAATGTCGGGGACCGCGCCGGTCAGTTCCTGCGGAATGTCGGCGATGGTGCGAACATTGGCGGTGACATCCTCCCCCACGCTGCCGTCGCCGCGCGTCGCGGCCTGTACCAGCCGCCCCTGTTCATAGCGCAGCGAACAGGACAGGCCGTCAATCTTGTCCTCGGCGGTGAGCGCGACCGCCTCGTTTTCGTCGAGATTGAGGAAACGGCGGACGCGCGCTGCAAATTCCGCCACGTCCTCGCCGCTGAACGCATTGTCGAGGCTCATCATCCGCTGCGCGTGCGTGATCTTCGCGAGCGGAGAGGTCTCGACCGCCGCCCCCACCAGCCGGTTCGGGCTGTCGGCGCGGACCAGATGCGGAAAAGCGCGCTCGATCGCGGTGTTGCGGCGGACGAGCGCATCATAGTCTGCGTCCGAAATCTCGGGCGCATCCTCGGCGTGATAGCGCTTGTTATGATAGGCGATCTGCCTCGCGAGCCGCATCAGCTCATTGGCGGCGTCGGCTTCGGTCAGCGATTCAATGTCGGTCATGCTGCGGCTTTTGCCACCGGCCTGAACTCGGCGCGAGTGCCAAATCCGGCGATCAGCGGACGGGCCTTTTTGATGGCAGCTTGCACCGCGGGCAATCGCAACGAAGCAGCGTGCGAAGCCTGGGTGTCCCACAGCTCGACGATCCAGATCGCATCGGCGTTCGCGCTATCCTCGCCGATCAGATAGCCCATATTGCCCGGCATCTCATTCGTTCCTTCGGTCAGGATCGCGGCCAGCGCCGCCCGCTGGCCGGGCTGGGCGATCATCTGGCCGATCAGCCCATATTCGGGAATAACCTCTTCCATCGCCGCCTCCAGAGCCACAACTTTACGACCCGGCAGGACCATCGCCGCCATTGCCAGCATCGCCGCCAGATGCGCGCGGCGATCCATCATTTCGCAACCGCCAGCACATGCACCTGTCGCCGCATACGAAAGCCCAGCGATTCATACAGGCCGATCGCACCCGCATTGTCGGCATAGCTGTGCAGGAAAGGCGTCTCGCCGCGCGCCGCCATCGCGCGCATGACATGGCCGATCAGCGCGCGCGCCAGCCCGCGGCCGCGGCAATCGGCCCAGGTCGCAACCCCGCTGACCTCCGCCATGCCGGGTATCAGCATCCGCTGGCCGGCCATCGCGAGCAGGCGGCCCTCGTCGCGGACGCCGAAAAAGGGCCCATAAAGATGCGTTTTCGGCCCCCACGGTCCTGGCTTGGCATGATCGGCGAGCGCCGCCATTTCGGCGGCGTCGGCATCAGTCAGCAGGACGATGGGCGGTTCGCCGTCGCGCGGCTGCGGCGGCACGCCGTCGGCGACCATCTGCGCCAGCACCGCGCGCTTCACCTCGCGCACGCCTGGCGGCACCGGCCAGGGTTCGCCCTCGACGATCCAGAGTTCCCCGTCATCGGGGACCAGCGCGGCCAGCGCCGCCTGCGCCTCCGTCCCGGTGTCGGCGGCAACCCCGAACACGCCATAGCCGCGATCGATCCGGAACGCAGCCGGGCCGCCCTCGGCCAGATGCGCCTGCCGTCCGGTGAGCATCGACCAGATCGGGCGATCGAGGGGGTGGGCGGCGCCGCTCACGCTGCCACCTCCAGCAACCGCTCCGCCTGTGCGCGCGCTTCGTCGGTGACTTCGGTTCCCGACAACATTCTTGCAATCTCCTCGCGGCGGCCGGCGTCGTCGAGCGCACGGACGCTGGTGCGCGTCACCGTTCCCTGGCTCGATTTGGCGATGATGAAATGCGCTGCACCTTTTGCGGCGACCTGCGGGCTATGCGTCACCGCGAGCAACTGCTTGCCCGCACCCGCCAGGCGCGCCAGCCGTTCGCCGATCGCGCTCGCGACGGCCCCGCCGACGCCGCGGTCGATTTCGTCGAAGATGATCGTTTCGGCGCCGCCCTCTTCGGCGAGCGCGACCTTGAGCGCGAGGATGAAGCGCGACAGTTCGCCGCCCGATGCAATCTTGGCAAGCGGCGCGAATGGCGCGCCGGGGTTGGTCGAAATCAGAAATTCGACGCGATCGATCCCCTCCGGCCCCCAGCGTTCGGCGGGAAGCCGTTCGACAAGCGTTCGGAAACGCGCGGCATCGAGTTTGAGGGGGACGAGTTCGCCCGCAACCGCCGCATCGAGCCGCGCCGCAGCCTTTGCGCGCTGATCGGACAAGGTCGTCGCGACATGCGTATAGGCCGCCGCAGTCTCGGCGACCGCCGCTTCGAGCTTCGCCAGCCCCGCGCTGCCGCCCTCGATCGCATCGAGCCGCGCCGCCAGATCGCCCGCCAGATCGGCCAGTTCGTCGGGCTGGCACCCGTGTTTGCGCGCCATCGCGCGCAGTTCGAACAGCCGCGTTTCGGTCGATTCCAGCCGCTCGGGATCATATTCCATCGCGCGCGCCGCTTCATTGAGCTTGGTCTCAGCTTCATCTGCCTCGATGATCGCACGGTCGAGCGCCGCGAGTGCTTCGGCGAGCAAGGGATGATCACCCGCGAGCCGGTCGAGCCGCCGCGCCGCGCCGCGCAGCAGCGCCGGCCCGCCCGCACTGCCGTCAAACGCATCCATGATCGCGGCGAGCTCGCCCGCGAGCCGTTCGCCCTTCTGCATCGCCGCGCGCGCCTCGGCGAGTTCGGCTTCCTCGCCTGCCTGCGGAGCCAGCGCCTGCAATTCGGCGACGCAATGCTCCAGCCACTCGCGGTCGCGCTCCGCCTCCGAAATCGCGGCCTGCGCGGCGGCAAGCCTTGCCTCGGCGGCGCGCCACGCGGCATGGGCGGCGGCGACGGCACCGTTGTCGGCGCGCGCATAGGCGTCAAGCAGCGCGCGGTGCCCCGCGGGCGCGAGCAGTCCGCGGTCGTCGTGCTGGCCATGGATTTCGACCAGATGCCCGCCGACCTCGCGCAGCAGCGCCGCCGAACAGGGTTGGTCGTTCAAAAAGGCGCGGCTGCCGCCGTCGGCCTTCAAGGTGCGGCGGACAAGCAAGGGTTCGCCCGGCTCGACCTCGACCTCATTCTCGGCGAGCAGGACTGCAAGCGCGCTGTTCGCTGCGGGAGCGGCGAAACTCGCGGTCACCTGCGCCTTGTCGGCGCCCTGCCGCACCAGCGCGCTGTCGGCGCGCGCACCAAGCGCCAATCCCAGCGCGTCGAGCAGAATCGATTTGCCCGCGCCCGTCTCGCCCGTCAGCACGCCCAGCCCCGCCTCGAAATCGAGGTCGAGCCGTTCGATGAGAACGATGTTGGCGATGGACAATGCGGTCAGCACGCGCCATCCTTACCGCAGAACAAAGGCAGAATCTATTTGGTAGTGCAGCACGTCGCCTCCGCGAAGGCAGGGGCTGCAGTCGGCCTTGCCCTTCATCGCTGCATAAACCCCCCAGCGGCCCCCGCCTTCGCGGGGGCGACGTTCGGGCATCACGCGCTCGGCGCGTGCCGCTGCATCAGCTTATATGCGCGCTGATACCATTCGTTGCCGGGATAGTTGGCGCCGAGCACCGCGGCGGATTTCTTCGCTTCTTCCGGAATGCCGAGCGCGAGGTATGATTCGGTCAGGCGATAGAGCGCCTCGGGCGCGTGACTGGTCGTCTGATATTTGTCGACCACCTCGCGGAAACGGATCGACGCCGCGAGCCAGTTCGAGCTGCGCTGATAAAAGCGGCCGATTTCCATCTCCTTGCCCGCAAGATGGTCCTGCACCAGGTCGATCTTCAGCCGCGCATCGGCGGCATAGCGGCTGTCGGGATAGCGGCGGACGATCTCGCCCAGCGCGGCCTGTGCCTGCTGCGTGATTCGCTGGTCGCGCGTGACGTCGCTGATCTGCTCATAATAGCTGAGCGCGATCAGATAATAGGCATAGGGCGCATCCTTGTTGCCCGGGTGGATCGCCAGGAACCGCTGCGCCGCTTCGATCGCCGGCGTATATTCGCGGTCCATATAATAGCTGAAAGAGCTCATCAGCTGCGCGCGGCGTGCCCAGGGCGAATAGGGGTGCTGGCGCTCGACCTCGTCGAACAAGGCGGCGGCGATGCCATATTGCCCACGGTCGAGCCGGTCCTGCGCGGCGCGGTACAGCGTGTTGACGTCGCGCGCGACATAGCGCGTGTCCTGCTTGACCCCGCCGCCCCCGGCGCAGGCCGCCAGCATGGGCGTCATCAGGAATGCGGCGGCGAGCAGGCGCGTCGTGGCGCGGATCGAGGAACGCTGAGTCATGCGCGCGGTATAGCCACAGCGCGGATGAACGCAAAATAAATGATGGGGCGCCAAGAGTTCAAACTTCCTGCTCCGTCACCCCCGCGAAGGCGGGGGTCCCGCTTTCAGGCGTTGAGCGCGGCGAACAAGTCGACCCAATCGGGATTCTGCTCCTCGATCAGCTTGATCTTCCATTCGCGTTTCCATTTTTTCATCGCCTTTTCGCGGGCGATGGCACCGCGGATGTCGTCGTGAGCTTCAGCGTAGACGAGGCGGTCAAGGCGGTAGCGAATGCAGAAGTCGGAGCCCCCGCCTGTTCGATGCTGATATCCGGAAAGCCAATTGTGCGGTGACGCCAATGTAGATTGTGCCGCGATAGCGGTCGGCCATGATATAAACATGCCCACCTTTGACCATTTCCAAGCTCCAGAAGCGGGACCCCCGCCTTCGCGGGGGTGACGGAGAAAGCTCTCACCCAGCCTTGACGACGCAGCCCGCCTCGGCCCCCGCCGGCGCGGGCACGCGGCGCGCCGTCTGGATTGTCACATGCGGGTCGAGTATCTGTCCGACCATCACCCCTTCCCCCGCAGTCGGGGAGATAGGCGCATTGAAAATTTCCGCCGCGACATCGGCCCCCGCGACGATTTCGCCGAACACGGCAAAACCCGCCCCGTCGCCGCCGGGCGCATCGGCGTCAAAGCCCTTGATGTCGGACAGCAACAGGAAAAAATCGGTCGTCGCATCGCCCGGGTTGAGCCGCGCCATCGACAGCGCGCCCTTGCAATTGGTGAGGCCGGTCGCCGTCGTCGGTTCGTGCGCGATCGGCGGGAAATTCTTGCTGGCATCGCCGCGATTTCCCGCCTGGATCAGCTGGCTCGCGGGGCCCCAGCTTTTGGTCGAGCGATAGAATTTGAAGCCGTCCATCCGTTTCGTATCGACATAGCGAAGAAAATTGGCTGCCGTGACCGGCGCGCGCTTGTCCTCGATCCGCACCGTGATGGTTCCCAAGTCGGTCTTGAGCGCGACATGAGGCCGCGTGTCGACTTCGACCGCCGGGGTCACGGGCGTGGGTACGGCGGGGACGGGGGGCGGCAATTGCGTCGCCTGCGGCGGCACGGCGGGCGGCTGGACGGCGATGAGCAGGGCGGTGACGAGGTTCAGCATAGCGCCCACCATAGCCGCAACCGCCGCGCCGATGCGAGTGGTTTCCCATCCGATGGCTGCGGGGGAAGCTGTCCGGTTGGAAAAACACGCCGACCACGCTAGGCCCTGCACGGTCAGGAGAGCCCCGTCGATGCCCGATCCGTCCGATCACGACACCCCCACCCCATCCGCGCCATCCGCCTCTTCGCCATCGGCGGTCGGATCGCGCTTGCTGCGCTATCTGCCCTTCATCACGATCGCGCATTTCCTGATCGGCCTGCCCGCGCTCATCGCCTCGCTCGCCCTCGCCTATTTCGCCTTTGTTCAGGCCGACGCGACGCAAAAGATGCAGACCGGCGGCGTGATGCCCTTCGTCACCTTTGGCACCAGCAACGGTGACGAGCAGGGCAATCAGGATATTGCGCTGTCGCTGACGAACAATGGCGTCGGACCGGCCATCCTTGGCCCCATCGAAATCCGTTATGAAGGAAAGCCGATCACCACCCCGCTCGACCTGCTGGAAAAATGCTGCACCGAAGGCGAGCCGCGTGGGCTGCGCTTCTCCACCTCCCCCTCGACCGGGATCGCAGTGCGGCCCGGCGAAACGGTCGAATTTATCAGCTTTCCGCGCACGCCCGCGACCGAGACGGTTTGGCAAGCGCTCAACAAGGAGCGATGGAAGCTCAAGGTTCGCGCCTGTTATTGCTCGATTTACAACGATTGCTGGATCACCGAGGGGATGCAGGGGCTGCCGCGGCCGGTCAGCAAATGCCCGGCCGACTGGACGCTCTATCGCGAAAATGCCGGAAACCGGATCGCCGGGGTCGATGAACAATAATTCAACCATATGGTTGACAATTGAAAAGCGAACACCATATTCAACCACATGGTTGAACATGATTCGCACACGCTCGACACCGTTTTTCACGCACTAGGCGACACGACGCGGCGCGCGATGCTCCGCGAACTTGCCGATGGCGAGCGCAGCGTCGGCGAACTTGCCGAACCCTTCGCCATGTCGCTTGCGGCGGCGTCCAAACATATCAAGGTGCTGGAAAAGGCCGGACTGGTCCGCCGCGACGTTCGCGGACGTACACATATGTGCAGCCTCGACCCCGTGCCGCTGATGCGCGCCGACCAGTGGATCGCGATCTACCGACGCTTCTGGACCGACCGCCTCGACCTGCTCGAAAAAATCCTGCGCGCCGACGACGCGGCGACGCCCCCGCCTCCGAAAGCCCCCTCCCCCGAAGCAAAGGAGAATGACGATGACGACGATGCTTGACGAAGACCGCTACGGCCTGCTCACCGAACCCGCGACGCTGACGATCACGCGCCTGCTGCCGGGCCCCGTCGAGCGCGTCTGGGCCTATCTGACCGACGAGGATTTGCGCCGCCAGTGGCTCGCCGCGGGCGCCATGGAGGAAAGGGTCGGCGCACCGGTCGAACTTGTGTGGCGCAACGACGAACTCACCGATCCGCCGGGCACCCGCCCCGACGGTTTCGGCGACGAACACCGGATGCTGTGCGAGGTTACGGCGATCGACCCGCCGCGCCTCTTGGCGATCAGCTGGGGCAGCACCGGCGGCGTGACCTTCATGCTGGAGGACAGGGGCGCCGACGTCCTTCTCACCATCGTCCACAAACGGATCGAGGACCGCGATATATTGCTGAATGTCAGCGCGGGGTGGCACGCGCATCTCGACGTGCTCGAAGCGCGCGTGCGCGAGACACCGGCGGCGCCGCACTGGGACAATTGGGTGCAGCTGCGCGAAGCCTATGCCGAACGGCTGTTCGGCTGATCGGCGACGCCACCACGGGAAAGGGGCTGCGCAAGCGGCCCCTTTTTTGCGTCATGCGCCGCGTCAGATCTTCCCGCGGACACCCAGGAAGAAACGCCGCCCCAGATAATCATATTGCGTCCCGAATGCCGGGGCTTGGCCGATCACCGGCGGCGTTGCGGTAACGACGGTCGACACGCGCGGCGGCGGCGTGTCGAACAGGTTGGCGACGCCCAGCGTGAGGCGGAAGCGGTCGGCGACGTCGCGGCTCAGCGACAGCGAGTGATAAAAGGTCGCGGGCACGCTGACATCGGGGCAAAAACGCCCACCGGGGCGGAAGGTCGAACTGCGGCACGGGTCGCCGCCCTGCGCGCGGAGCAGATCCTCCTTGTTCGACGCCGCGCCTGTGACGTCGAGCCCGTAAAAGAGCGTCCAGCCGCCCTTCCTCCAGCCAAGATTGAAATCGCCGACCCATTTCGGATTGCCGATCTTGCCATTGTCGTCGATTTCGGTGCCGGGGAAGAGCGCGACCTTGTCCTCCACCTGCCACGTCATCTGCGCGCGGAAGGCCAGCGACCCAAGGTTGCCGAGCTCCTGATCGAGCGCGAGCGACAGGTCCACGCCGCGACCCTGCTGCCGGCTGATGTTGACATAGCGGTCGGTGACGCTCGCGACGCTTTGCGCGTTCGGCCCCGCGGCGACGCGCGTGAACAGTCCGCACAGCGGCTCGTCCGCAACGTCGGAATCATAACATCCGCGCAGGATGTTGCCCGCGCCGAGCAGGGTGATCTCTTGCCTAACCTTGATGTCGAAATAATCGACCGCGAGGCGCGCCTTCATCCCGCCCCACAGCGCGCCCGACAGATCGGGGGTCAGAATGACCGACACGGTCTTGGCGGTCGAGCTTTCGGGCTTCAGCCGTCCGATGCCGCCGCCCGACACGATCGTCGCGGGCGCGATACCACCGGCATAATCGGGCGCGATGCCGTCGGCGGCGCAATTGTCGAAGATGCGCTGGCTGATCGCCCCCATCGCCAGCCGCGCCGCGGTCTGGATGCACGGGTCGATCGCCTGCTGGCCAAGGAACCCCGTCTGATCCTGAAGGAACAGTTCGAACAGCGCCGGCGCGCGGAATGAGGTGCCCCAGGTGCCGCGCAGGCGCAGCCAGTCGGTCACGGCCCAGTCGGCGCCGACCTTCCACGTCGTGTCGCTGAAACGATCCTCTACGCCGTCGCGGCGCGTCGCCTCGACATGGGTGTAGCGCGCCGCGCCCGACAGCGTCAGCCGCTCGATCATCGGCACGCCTTCGAGCAAGGGCACTTCGATCTCGCCAAAGACTTCCTTCGCCACGGTGCGCCCCGCGGTGATGCCCGAGGTGGTGAAATTGGCGACATTGCCCGCCAGCGTCGCTTCGCCCGGCGTGTCGTCGATTTCGTCGCGGCGGATATTCACGCCGACCGCGACGCCGACCGGCCCCGCAGGCAGGTTCAGCAGCTTGCCCGTCAGCAACGCTTCGGCCGACGTCTGTTTGAACAAGGTCCGCCCCGTGTCGCGCCCCATCAGAAAGGCGCGCTCGGCGGGGGTGAAGTCGCCGCGAAGGACGCGCGGATCGGTAAAGTCGATGTCGATACACTCGGCGCCGCGGATCGCCGTCGTGGTACCGGCGCACGATCGCGTGCGCAGCGTCTGCGATGCGATCGCATCCTGATAGATGACGTCCTGCGTGTAGCCGGCGTCCGATCGGCTGTGCTGGCCGTGGACATCCCATTTCCACGCGCGGCCGATTTCGCCGCGCAACCCGAAGACACCGCGATAATAATCGACGTCGGCGCGGCTTTCGGATTTCACGAGCACGCGCGGGCGGAGGATCAGATTGCCGCCGAACTCAGCGTTGAACGGATCGCCGAGGTCGGCGGGACTGCAGTTGAATTGCGTGGGATCGCACAGAAACAGCGGCAGAAAGGACGCGCCGGTGAACTGGTCGACCTCGATCCGCTGGAACCCGTTGTTGTGCGACTTGCGGTTGCTGAACAGAAACTCGCCATAGGCGGTGATTCCGGCCGCCACCTCATAGGCGCCGTCGGCAAAGGCGCTCACGCGGCTGACCGCGGAAAACACGTCCGAATCCTGCTCGACCGGTTCGAACTGGTTGAGCGCGCCGGTCGACGGGCCGTCGAAATTGACCCCGAAGAAATCGGCCGGGCCGAACACGCCGATGGGGTTATAGGTGTTGATCGGGATGCCGACGCCCGCAAACTCGGCGCCATATTGGCCGGCAAAGATCGCCTGCCCGTTCGGCGCGATGAGGCCGGGGCCAAAGGTCGGAAATCCGTTCTGATCGACCCCCGAAAAATCGCCGAAGACGATCGCATTGCCCAGCGTGCTGCTGCACGCCGGGGCGCCGGTGCGGAAATCGACGATGTCGGCGCGGCTGCCGTCGGCCTCACGCTTCAGATATTCTTCCGAACAGAAAAGGAAGCCGCGGTCGCGCCGCGTCAAATTCTGCTGGCGGAACAAGTCGACCGTCGCAAAGAAGTGCCCGCGGTCGAATTTCTTGCCGAAACTCGCATCGACGCCATAGCTTTCGCCGCCGCCATGTTCGGTGATCGACGAGAAACCCCCGCCCTCGAAGCCGTCAAGGTCGTCGCGGGTCAATATGTTGACCACGCCCGCAACCGCATCGGACCCATAGATCGACGAGGCGCCGGTTTTCAGAAGCTGAGCCTCCCGCACGACCGACAGCGGCAGCACGTTGAGGTCGAAGGGCGCGACCGATCCGCGGATGCCCGCAGGCCCCGCGCGGCGGCCGTTGATCAGCACCAGCGTGCGTTCGGCCCCCAGCCCGCGCAGCGACAGCGACTGCACATCATTGCCGCCGTTCGCGACAAATCGGTTAGAAATTGCCGAGGTGATCTGGATCGACCCCTGCGCCGCGGGCGCCGACCGCAGCATGTCGGCGAGCTGGACCTGCCCCTGCAATTGCGCGGTTTCGGGGTCGATGATCTGGATCGGGTCGGCGCTCGTAAATTCGCTCTTCGCGATGCGCGACCCGGTGACGACGATCATGTCGCCATCCTCTTGCGCCATCGCCGGATTCGCCGTCAAAGCGAGTGCCGAAGCCGTTGCGACCAAAACCACCTGGGAGCGGGTGCCCATCATTACCATCCTTGTCAGACTGAAATCGATCTCGCCCCCCGGCGCGAACGACCTTATGCTCAAGGCGTTTCAATATGGTTGACGGCGCGGTAATTTTTGGCGGCGCTTGCCCGCGCTGGCCGCGCGCGGTACCACGCCAGCGAAAGGATGATCGCGATGAGCAAGGCAATGGGCGACACGCTGGGGCGGCTTGAACAGGTCATCCACGACCGGATTGCCGCGGGCGAGGCCGAACTCTCCTATGTGGCGAGCCTCGCCGCGAAGGGGCGCGGCAAGATCGCGCAGAAACTCGGAGAAGAGGCAGTCGAGGCGGTGATCGCCGCGGTGAGCGAAGACGATCCCGAATTGATCGGCGAGGCGAGCGATCTCATCTTTCACCTGTCGATTCTGCTCGCCGAACGCGGCCTCACCTGGGACGCGATCGCCGCCGAACTCGACCGCCGCCACGGCACCTCGGGCCACGCCGAAAAAGCCAGCCGCGCGTGAGCGGTCTATCGACCAGAGCCAGCCTGCCTTTGCATATTCGTCATCGCGGCGAAGGCCGGGATCTCACCCTGTCGCCAAGACCCACCGGCGAGATCCCGGCCTGCGCCGGGATGACGTAAGAAAGGAGGGAACAATCATGCCGATCGACGCCACCCTGCCCTATGACGACAGCAATATCTTCGCGCGCATCCTGCGCGGCGAGCTGCCGTCCAAGACCGTCTACGAGGACGAGTTTGCGCTCGCCTTTCACGACATCAATCCGCAGGCGCCGCTCCACATTCTCGTCATTCCCAAGGGCGCCTATGTCAGCTGGGACGATTTCTCCGAACGCGGCAGCGACGCCGAAATCGCCGGTTTCGTACGCGCGGTGGGGCAGGTCGCGCGCGACGCGGGGCTCGTCGTCCCCGGCTATCGCCTGCTCGCCAATGTCGGTCCCGACAGCCATCAAGAGGTGCCGCACCTCCACGTCCATATCTTTGCGGGGCAAAAGCTCGGTCCGATGCTCGCCCGCTGACCGCGCGCCGATCTCTTTTTCGCACGTCTGTGATCGCCGTCACAGCCCGGCCGCGATCGTCGATTAAGCGTGCGCGAAGTGCGGTGGCGGGTGGACTCATCCCCGTCTTTCCAGCAGGATAGAACTGCGGGTCAGCGAGGGGGAGGCGGTGTGATGACGGTCGAATGGCGCAAGCTGGGGAGCTGGCTCGGGAGCCGCGCGAAACTGGCGCTGATCGTCCCGCTGACGCTCGCGATGGCCGCGACCGCCGCCGATACCGTGCCGCAGGTCACGCTGGCGACTCCGGGCAGCAGCGGCACCGGCGAGGGCACGATCACCCGCTTCACGCTGCGCTTTTCCGAAGACATGGTCGCGCTCGGCGATCCGCGCGCCGCCGCCCCCGCGACCAACGACTGCAAGCGCCCGTCGACCGGCCGCTGGGTCGACACGCGCACCTGGGTGCTCGAATTCGACAAACCGCTTCCCGGCGGGCTGCGCTGCCATGTCGAGCTGCGCCAGGGCCTCCTCACGGCGCGCGGCGTCGCCGTCACCGGCAACGACCGCTTCGCGATCGACACCGGCGGCCCCTCTGCGCGCGCGGTGCTCGCGGGCGGGATCGGCGGCGGGATCGAGGAGGAGCAGGTCTTCCTTGTCGCCACCAACGTCGCCGCCGACCGCGCCTCGGTCGGCCGCTACGGCTATTGCGCGGTGGACGGGATCGGCGAGAAAATCCCGCTCGACGTCCTGCCGCGCGCGACCGCGACAGAGATTTTGACGGGCCTTGGCGACGGCAATTGGTCGCGCCAATCCTTTACCTATGACGCCGGGCTGCCGCTACATATGCCCGCCGCGGGCGCGGATCGCGAGGCGCTGCTCGACCGCATCGTCCCCGTCAAATGCCGCCGGCCGCTGCCCCCAGGACGCGACATGGCGCTCGTCTGGGATGCGCGCATCGCGCAGGCGGGCGTGTCCGGCCGCACCGCGGGACGCGACCAACGCTTCGATTATGACGTGCGCCCTGCCTTCACCGCCAAAATGTCGTGCAGCCGCGTCAACCCGCAAGCGGGGTGCAACCCGATCAAGGATGTCACGCTGCGCTTTACCGCGCCCGTCGCGCGCGACACCGCGCTGGCGGCGAAGCTCACCACCGCCAATGGCAAGACGATCGCGGCCAGGGTCGATGACGATGATCGAAATGACACCTATCTGACGCAGGTGCGCTTTGCGGGGCCGCTGCCGCAGAATGTCGATGCCACGCTGATCCTGCCCGGCGGTGTCACCGACCAGAGCGGCCGCGCGCTGCTCAACGCTGCAAATTTCCCGCTCAAATTCCACATCGACCGCACGCCCCCGCTGGTCAAATTCGCCGCCGAGTTCGGGATATTGGAAGCAAGCGAGGGCGGCGTGCTGCCCGTCACCGTGCGCGGCGTCGAAGCCTCGCTCGTCCAGAAGAATCTCAAAATGCCTGCCGCGACGCTGCGTGTCGGCGACGATGATGCCGCGGTCGCGCGCTGGCTCCGCCGCGTCGAGGATGCCGACGACAGCGACTATCGCGAGGAAAAGGACGCGCGCGGCAAGAGTGTCACGGTCAACTATACCGGTACCAAATCGGTATTCGCAGGGGCCCCTTCGGGCGGCGGCGAGCGCCGCGACATGCAGCTCACCCCGCCCGCGGGCGGCAAGGCGTTCGAAGTCGTTGGAATCCCGCTCGCCGAAAAGGGGTTCCACGTCGTCGAGATCGCGAGCCCCGAGCTTGGCGCCGCGCTGCTCGGCCGCAAGGCGACGCGCTATGTCGCGACCGCGGCGCTCGTCACCGATATGGCGGTGCATTTCAAATGGGGCCGCGAAGGCTCGCTCGCGTGGGTGACGTCGCTCGCGAGCGGCCAGCCCGTCGCGGGCGCCGAAATCCGCGTCACCGACAGCTGTACGGGCCGCCTGCTTGCGCGCGGCACCGCCGACAAGGCGGGGCGCCTCGCCTTCCCCTCGGGCCTGCCGCAACCCGAAACCTATTCGAACTGTGAAAAGGATGCCGGCCCCGCAAACAGCGAAGGCCATGCACTGATGGTCAGCGCGCGGTCGGGCGACGATTTCAGCTTCACCCTCACCGACTGGGGCGACGGCATCCGCCCCTATGATTTCGACCTGCCCTATGGCTGGTCGGAGAAGGGCGACATCCTCCACACCGTCTTCGACCGCGCGCTGGTGAAGGCGGGCGAGACGGTTCACATGAAGCATGTGCTGCGCCGCCCCGTCGGCCTCGGCTTTCGCACCCCCCAAGCGATGGCGGGCAAGCTTCGCCTCGTCCACCGCGGGTCGGACACCGAGTTCGAGATGCCCTTCGCGATTGCCGCGGGCGGCAGCGGCGAAACCATCTGGAACGTCCCCGCCTCGGCACCGATGGGTGATTATGAGCTCGTCTTCGTCACGAAGGACAAAAAGGGCGAGGACGACAGCATCTGGACCGGCCAGAGCGTGCGCGTCGACGAATATCGCCTGCCGACGATGAAGGCGGCGATCACGGGCCCCAAGGGATCGCTCGTGCGCCCCGCCACGGTGCCGCTCAATCTCTTCGTCGGATATTTGTCGGGCGGCCCCGCCCCCGGCATCCCGGTCGAGCTGCGTACCAATTTCCGCGCCGCCTGGTCGCCGCCAGAGGATTATCGCGACTGGGATTTCGACGGCCGCCCCGTGAAAGAAGGCATGGTCCAGCTCGACGACAGCGGCGAGGAACCCGGCGGCGAGTTGCCGCTCGCGCGCTCGGTGCCGCTGACGCTCGGCGCCGACGGCACCGCGCGCACCGACGTCGTCGTCGATCAGCCGATCACCGAGCCGACGATGATGGCCGCCGAAATGGATTATGAGGATGCCAATGGCGAGACTTTGACGTCGAGCCGCCGCATCACCCTCTATCCCTCTGCCGTGCGCCTAGGGGTCAAGACCGATGGCTGGATGATGCGCGACGACGATCTCCGCCTCAATTTCATCGCGCTCGACCTCGATGGCAAACCGATCCGCGGCCAGCGCGTCGCTGTCGCGCTCTACAGCCGCCAGATCATCACCGCGCGGCGACGTCTGATCGGCGGCTTCTACGCCTATGACAATCAGATGCGCACGACCAGGCTCGCCGCCGATTGCGCCGCGACGACCGACACGCTCGGCCGCGCAAGCTGCGCGATGGCGCCCGGCGTTTCGGGCGAAGTCACCGTGGTCGCAACCACCACCGACGCCGACGGCAATGAAGCGCGCGCGGTGCGCTCGGTCTGGCTCGCGGGCAACGACGACTGGTGGTTCGGCGGCTTCGTTCCGAGCGCAACGAGAACATCCATATTGGCGCTTTTGTTTCTCAGCGCCTTGTACGCCCCCATATAAAAAGGC
>JBGTUD010000018.1:0-22250 GCA_041939405.1 Sphingopyxis sp.
AGCGCCATGCTGATGCTGGGGGCGATTCTGGCGCTTCTGGTGCCTTACCTGTATTCCGAACTGAGGGAGAAGCGCCATGACTGATGTGGTTCGTACCGGCTTTCGTCCCAGTCGCGTAGCCATTTACGGCGTTCTGCTGCTGGCTGCGCTGGTGTACCTGATTCCGCTGTTCATCATGCTGGTGACCAGCTTCAAAACGCCGATGGACATCCGTACTGGCAACCTGATGGCCCTGCCCACGGACTGGACCACCATCGGCTGGACCAAGGCCTGGTCCGAGGCCTGCACCGGCGTTCAGTGCGAGGGCATCCGGGGCTATTTCTGGAACTCCTTCAAGATGACGGTGCCGGCCGTGTTGATCTCCACCTTGCTGGGGGCCTTCAATGGTTACGTGCTGTCGAAGTGGAAGTTCAAGGGCTCTGACCTGTTCTTCGGCATGCTGCTGTTCGGCTGCTTCGTGCCCTTTCAGGTGGTGTTGCTGCCCATGGCCGCCACACTGGGCAAACTCGGGCTCGCCAACACCACCACCGGCCTGGTGCTGGTGCATGTGATCTACGGGGTGGCCTTTACCACGTTGTTCTTCAGAAACTACTACGTGGCCATTCCCGATGCGCTGATCAAGGCGGCGAGGCTGGATGGCGCTGGTTTCTTCACTATCTTCTTCCGCATCCTGCTGCCCATGTCCACGCCCATTTTCATGGTGTCCCTGATCTAGCAGTTCACCCAGATCTGGAACGACTTCCTGTTTGGCGTGGTGTTCGCCAGCGGCGACAGCCAGCCCATCACCGTGGCCCTGAACAACCTGGTGAATACCAGCACCGGGGTGAAGGAATACAACGTTGACATGGCGGCGGCCATGATTGCCGCCCTGCCCACGCTGGTGGTCTACATCGTCGCCGGCAAATATTTTATCCGGGGCCTCACCGCCGGCTCCGTGAAAGGTTGATCAGAGAGGATAACAACAATGTCTCAACTGGAGCTTCGGAGCATCCGCAAAACCTACCCGGGCGTTGCCGAGGAGACCCTCAAGGGCATCGACATCGACATCGCCTCCGGGGAATTCCTGATCCTGGTGGGCCCATCCGGCTGTGGTAAGTCCACCCTGATGAACACCATCGCCGGCCTGGAAACCATTTCCGACGGATCTATTGTGCTGGAGGGCAAGGACATCTCCACCATGGAGCCGAAGGACCGTGACATCGCCATGGTGTTCCAGTCCTACGCCCTGTACCCCACCATGAGCGTGCGCGAGAACATCGCCTTCGGTCTCAAGATCCGTGGGCTTCCCAAGCACGAGATTGACCAGGAAGTGGAGCGGGTGGCGGATCTGTTGCAGATCTCCCAGCTGCTCAACAAAAAGCCGGCGAACCTGTCCGGCGGTCAGCAGCAGCGGGTGGCCATGGGCCGGGCCCTGGCTCGCCGGCCGCGCATCTACCTGTTTGATGAGCCGCTGTCGAACCTCGACGCCGACCTGCGCGTACGGATGCGCTACGAATTTGCCAATCTCCACCGCCAGCTCGGCACGACAACGCTGTATGTCACGCACGATCAGGTCGAGGCGATGACCCTTGCCGATCGCATCATCGTGCTGCGGGACGGGCGGATCGAACAGGTCGGCCGTCCGCGCGACCTGTACGAGCGGCCGGCCAATATCTTCGTTGCACAGTTTCTGGGCTCGCCCCGGATGAACATCCTTCCCGCGACCATCGCCGACGATGGCCGCGCGGCGATTGACGGCGGGCGACGCATCACCCTGCCCGCGCCGGCCGCCCCGCTCGCACCCGGAACGCCGCTGTCGATCGGCATTCGGGCCGAAGACATCGGCATCGGCGCCGCCCCGGATGCGCTGCCCTTTACGATTGGCTTCATCGAACGCCTTGGCGGCCTTGCGACCATCCACCTGCACGGCTCTACAGGAGGCGACGCCCTGGCCTGCCAACTACGCGACGAGGGCCAATTTCGGGAGGGCGAGACGGTGTCGGCGCAGTTCCCGCCGGAGAGGCTGCACCTGTTCGATGCGCGCGGAACGGCGATAGCAACGCGGAGCGAACGGCCTTGATCTGGCGCCCTGTAACCGGTTACTCCATTCAACACCCGGCACCGGAGACCCGGCGAGCGCGGCGAGTCGCCATCACGGCCGCGCGCCACGCGGAAAAGAGGGGGAAGGCGGCATGACTACGTTGAGAGATGTCGCCCGCGAAGCGGGGGTTTCGGTCGCAACCGCGTCGCGCGCAATCAACGGCCTCGGCAACGTCACCGCGCCGACGCGCGCCGCGGTGATGGCGGCGGTCAAGAAGCTCAATTTCGTGCCGCACAGCGGCGCGCGCAGCCTGACGCGGCGCAAAACCGACACAGTCGGCGTCATCCTGCCCGACCTGTTCGGTGAATTCTTCTCCGAAATCATCCGCGGGATCGACCTTGTCGCGCATGAATCGGGGATGCACCTCTTGCTCGGCAACATGCACGGCAGCACGCACGAAACCGCGGCAGCGATCGCCGCGATGCGCGGGCGGGTCGACGGCCTGCTCGTGATGCCCCCCGACCTCAAGCCCGAGCTGCTCGCCGATTATCTCGACCCTGCGCTGCCGACCGTGCTGCTCAACTATGACGCGGGCTCGCTCGATCTGCCCTTTGTCGCCGTCGACAATTATCATGGCGCCTATACAATGACCGAAGCGCTGCTGGCGCGCGGCGCCCGCCAGATCGTCCATATCGCCGGCCCCAAACATAATCGCGACGCGCGCGACCGCCAGCGCGGCTTTACCGATGCGATGGTCCGGATCGGGGGCATACGCACGCCCGCGATCCTTCCCGGCGATTTTTCAGAGGAAAGCGGCGCACAAGCGGCGCGATTGCTGGTGCAGGGCCAATTGCCCGCCGACGCGGTCTTCGCCGCCAACGACCAGATGGCGGTCGGACTGATCGCGGGACTGGCCGAGGCGGGCAAGTCGGTGCCGGGGGACATCATGGTCGCTGGCTTCGACGATATTCCGCTCGCGCGCCACCTCAATCCCTCGCTCTCGACGATGCAGGTCCATATCGACCGGCTGGGGTCGACCGCGATGATGCTGCTCCTGCGCATGTTGCGCGGCGAGACACTGGGGGCCGCAAACGCGACGATCCTCACCCCCGAACTGATCGCGCGCGGCACGACCGCAGGCGAAGTCGCGGCGACGGCCGCTGGCGGCGCCCCCCTGTGACCCCCGACGGCGCCCGATGCGGTTAGGGCGGCGCCAGTTGACGGGCGCGCTCGCGGCGCTGCCCCTGCTCCCGATGCTGGGCGGCTGTGGTACACGGAATGGCGAGGCGTTGACCATCTGGGCGATGGGCAATGAAGGGGCCAGCCTTCCCGCGCTCCTCAAGACACTCGCCTTGCCCGCGAGCCTTCCGCCGGTCGAGGTGCAGCCGCTGCCGTGGAGCGCGGCGCACGAAAAACTGCTCACCGGTTTTGCGGGCGGGTCGCTGCCGGCGATCGGGCAGGTCGGCAACAGCTGGATCGCCGAGATGGCGGCTATCGGCGCGATCGCGCCCCTGCCGGCCGCGGCAGCACAGCTGCTCGACGATCAGTTCGCCGCGGTGGTCGACACCAACCGGATCGGCGGCACGGCTTGGGCGGTGCCCTGGTATGTCGACACGCGGCTGCAGTTCTACCGCGAGGACATGTTCGCGCGCGCCGGATATGAGGCACCACCGCTTAAGTGGAGCGAGTGGAAGCGCGCGCTGCACCGCGTCAAAGCGCTGGCGGGGCCCGGCAATTACGCCGTGCTGATGCCGCTCAACGAGTTTGAGCAATTGCTGACCATCGCGCTATCCTCGGGCGCGCGACTGCTGCGCGACGATGGCGCGCGCGGGGCTTTTGCCGAGCCGGAATTCAAGGCCGCGCTCGCCTTTTACAAGTCGCTGTTCGACGAAAAGCTCGCACCGATCGCGTCGGCCACGCAAATCTCGAACATCTGGACCGAGTTTGCGAAAGGCTATTTCAGCATCTTCACCTCGGGCCCGTGGACGATCGGCGATATGAAAAGCCGCCTTGCGCCCGATATGCAGGACAAATGGGCAACCGCCGCCAATCCCGGCCCCACCGGTATCGGTTCGGCCGCGCCCGGCGGATCGAGCCTCGTCGTTTTTGCCGGTCAGGCGGACCCGGGCGCGGCATGGGATATTGTCGCGCGCCTGCTCTCGCCCGCTGCGCAGCTCGAACTTCACCGCCTGACGGGCAATCTTCCCGCGCGGCGCTCGGCGTGGCGCGCGGCAGGCCTTGCGAGCGACCCCATCGTCGCGCCCTTCGCCGCCCAACTCGAACGCGCAACCGCGCTCCCTAAAGTGCCCGAATGGGAACGCATCGTCACCGAGATGCAGGTGGTCGCCGAACGCATGGTGCGCGGCCAGTACAGCGTCGACGAGGCCGCCCGCGAAATTGACCGCCGCGCCGACCGCCTGCTCGAAAAGCGGCGCTGGATGCTCGACAAGGGACGCGCGCTGTGAACGAAGTGGGCCGCCCCGGCGAAGCGCGCGCCGGCTGGGCGATGAGCGCGCCCGCGCTCGCCGCGATCTTTGTTTTCTTCGTCGTTCCCGCCGCCGCGTCGCTGTTCCTGAGCTTTACCGACTTCGACATCTATGCGCTCGCCGACCTGGGCAATCTGCGTTTCGTCGGTTTCCAGAACTACGAAAGGCTGGTCGCCAATCCCCTGTTCTGGAAAGCGATGACGAACAGCCTGTTGTTCGTCGCGATCGGTACGCCCTTCATCGTCGCGCTGTCGCTCTCGGCCGCGATGCTCGTCAATTCGCGCTGGCTCGCGTGGCGGCCGATGTGGCGCGTCGCGCTCTTCGCGCCTTATGTGACGACGCTGGTGGCGACGGCCGTGGTGTGGCGCTATTTGCTCCACACGCGCTACGGGCTCGTCAACTATCTCTTGTCGCTGTTCGGCATCGCGCCGATCGACTGGCTGGGCAGCCCGACCGCGTCGCTGCCCGCGATCCTGCTGTTCGTCGGCTGGAAGACCTTTGGCTATAACATGATCATCTTTCTCGCGGCGCTACAGACGGTGCCGCGCGAACTCGACGAGGCGGCGCGCATCGACGGAGCGGGCTGGTTCGCGCGGCTGCGCCACGTCACCCTGCCCGCGGTCGCGCCGACGGTGCTGCTCGTGTCGGTGCTGACCGTCGCGGGCATGTTCCAGCTGTTTGCCGAACCCTATGTGATGACGCAGGGCGGGCCCGCCCAGTCGACCGTCACCATCCTCTATTTCATGTATGAAGAAGGGTTCAAATGGTGGAATTTGGGGTCGGGCGCGGCGGTCGCCTTCCTCCTCTTCCTCTGCATATTGGCGGTGACGCTGGTGCAATTGCGGCTGGCAAAGCGGAGCGGAGCGATATGATCCTGCGCCGCTGGACCGTCACCCTGCTCGCCGCACTCGTCGCGCTGCTCACCATCGCGCCGCTCGTCTGGATGGTCTCGGTCAGCTTCATGGCGCGCGGCGAAGCGGCGCAATTCCCACCACCGCTGCTGCCGAGCGATCCCAGCCTCGAAAATTATCGCGCGCTGTTCGATACTTTCGGCGTCGGCCGTTTCCTGGCGAACAGCCTGCTCGTCTCGACGCTCGCGACGCTGCTCGCGCTGCTCTTCACGGTCCCGGCGGGTTATGCCTTTGCCAAGCTGCGTTTCCGCGGCCGCGACGCGACCTTTCGCCTGCTCGTCGCGGCGCTTGTCGTGCCGGGGCAGATCGGGATGCTGCCGCTGTTCCTCGAACTCAAGGCGATGGGGCTGGTCAACAGCTATGCCGGCGCGCTGGTGCCGTGGCTCGCCGGGATTTTCGGTATTTTCCTCGTCCGCCAATATTGCCTGTCGATCCCCGACGAAATGCTCGAAGCCGCGCGCATTGATGGCGCCAGCGAGGGGCAGATTTTGCGCCGCATCGTGCTGCCGCTGCTCACCCCGATCATCGTCACGCTCGCGCTCTTTGTCTTTCTCGGCAGCTGGAACGATTTCATGTGGCCGCTCATCATCCTCGCCGATCAGGAGCTTTATACGCTGCCCGTGGCGCTCGCGGCGATGAGCCGCGAACATGTGCAGGATAACGAACTGATGATGGCCGGAGCCGTCGTCACCACGCTGCCCGTGCTCATCCTCTTCCTCGCCCTTCAGCGCTTCTACCTGAGCGGCCTGCTCACCGGGAGCGTCAAGGGATGACCCGCCCTCCTGCCCAGAAAAGGACAATAGCAATGCGACTTCGCACGGCGGCGCTTTCGGCGCTCGCCCTCTCCTTCGCCCTCCCCACCGCCGTATCGGCGCAAGCGCAGGCGGACGGACAATCGCCGCAGCCCGCGATCGAGGCGGGCAATTATCCCTATCAGTTGTTCCTGCCGCGCGGATATTCGGCGGATCAGAAGGCCGACTGGCCGCTGCTCATATTTCTCCACGGATCGGGCGAGCGCGGCGACGATGTCGCGAAGGTCAAGGTCCATGGCCCGCCGAAAATCGCCGACCGCAGCCCCGACTTTCCCTTTGTGACAGTATCGCCGCTGCTCGGCGCCGATCAGGATTGGGACGTCGCAAAGCTCGACCGGCTGCTCGACCATATCGTGCGGACGCACCGCATCGACCGCACCCGCATCTATTTGACCGGGCTCAGCCGCGGCGGCCATGCGAGCTGGCGCTGGGCGGTGGCAGAGCCGCGCCGGTTCGCCGCCGTCGCGCCGGTGGCGGGGCGCGGCGATCCCGCCGGCGCCTGCGCGCTCAAGGACACACCCATCTGGGCCTTTCACGGCGACCGCGACGATGTGGTGGTGCCCGAAGGCAGTTTTGCAATGGCGCGCGCGATCCGCGCCTGCGGCGGCCGCGCGTCGCGCCTGACCATCTATCCCGACCTTGGCCATAACGCCTGGGACCCGGCCTATGACGACCCCGTACTTTATTACTGGCTGCTCTCGCACCGCCTCCCCACGATCACCAAGGACAAAAAATGACGACTTCCGCTTTCCCCGACAATTTCCTGTGGGGCGCCGCGACCGCGGCCTATCAGATCGAAGGATCGCCGCTTGCCGACGGCGCGGGCGCGAGCATCTGGCAGCGCTTCAGCCACGACCCGCGGCTGATGGCGTCACCCGGCGACACGGGCGATGTCGCGTGCGACCATTATAACCGCATGGAAAGCGACGTGGTGCTGATGAAGGAGCTGGGGCTCCAGGCCTATCGCTTCAGCGTCAATTGGGGCCGCGTGCTGCCCGAAGGAACGGGACGCGTGAACGCCAAGGGCCTCGGCTTTTACGAACGGCTGGTCGACGAATTGCTGAAGCATGACATCGAACCGTTGCTGACGCTGCACCATTGGGACCTACCCGCAGCGCTCGACGACAGGGGCGGCTGGCTCAACCGCGACAGCGCCGACTGGTTCGCCGAATATGCCGATGTGATGTACCGCGCGCTCGACGGGCGGGTGAAGAAATGGGTGACGCTGAACGAACCCTGGGTGATCACCGACGGTGGCTACCTCCACGGCGCGCTGGCGCCCGGCCACCGCAACATGTTCGAGGCGCCGATCGCCAGCCACAATCTGATGCGTGCGCATGGCCGCGCGGTGCAGGCCTATCGCGCCACCGGCGCGCATGAAATCGGGCTGGTCGTCAATATCGAACCCAAATATCCGGCGAGCGACAGCGCCGAGGATCGCGCCGCGACGCAGCGCGCCCACGCCTATATGAACCGCCAATATCTCGACCCGGCGCTGAAAGGTTCCTATCCTGCCGAAATGGCCGAGATTTTCGGCGAGGCATGGCCGCAATGGGCGGCCGAGGACATGACCGACATCTGCCAGCCCGTCGATTTCATCGGCATCAACTATTACACGCGCAACGTCGTCAAGGCCGACCCGAACCAGTGGCCGCTCGGCGCCTCGCCGGTCAAACAGATTGCGACGCACACCACGACCGACTGGGAGGTGTATCCGCCCGCGCTGACCGACATGCTCGTCTGGTTCCGCGACACCTATGGGGACATTCCGCTCTATATCACCGAAAATGGCGCCGCCTTCTACGACCCGCCGCAGGCCGGCCCCGACGGCATCGACGACCCGCTGCGCTGCGACTATCTGCGCACGCATATTTCGGCGATCGGCGACGCGATCAAAAAGGGCGTCGATGTGCGCGGCTATATGGCCTGGTCGCTGTTCGACAATCTCGAATGGTCGCTCGGCTTTTCCAAGCGCTTCGGCATCGTCCATGTCGATTATGAAACGCAGGTTCGCACGCCCAAGCGCAGCGCGCGTTTCTATGGCGAGGTGATCAGCACCAACGGCGGCAATCTGGCGTGATGCGCGGGTTTCTCCTTTGCCTCGCGGCCTTGCTCGCGCTGCCTGCAGCGGCCAAGGAGCGTGCCGACCGCTATAGCGCGATGACGTATAACATCCGGCTCGACATCGCGTCGGACGGCGACAATGCCTGGCCGCATCGGCGCGCCGCGCTGACGAGCCTGATCGCCTATTATGCGCCCGACCTCGTCGGGATGCAGGAGGTGCTATTGCACCAGAAACAGGCGGTAGAGGCCGATCTCCCCGGCTACAGCTTTGTCGGCGCGGGGCGCGACGACGGCCGGGACAAGGGCGAATTTTCGCCGCTCGGCTTTCGCCGCGACCGCTTTGCGCTGGTCGCGTCGGGCACCTTCTGGCTCTCACCGACCCCCGACGTTCCGGGCAAGGGATGGGACGCCGCCTATCCGCGTGTCGCGACCTGGGTGCGGCTGAAAGACAAGGGCGCGCGGCGCAGCCTGCTCGTCGTCAACACGCATATGGATCATGTCGGCACGACCGCACGGCTGGAGAGCGCACGCCAGATCCGCCGCTGGATGGCCGCAAACCGCCGCGGGGGGGAAAGCGCCGTGCTGATGGGCGATTTCAACAGCCCGGTGGGCAGCCCACCCTATAGCGCGATCACCGAAGCAGGCGACGGCGCGCTCAGCGACACGCTGACGATCAGCCGCACGCCGCATTTCGGCCCGCGCGGCACCTTCACCGGTTTCCGGATCGAGCAGAATGATGCGAGCCCCATCGACCATATTTTCGTCGGCGACGGCGTTGCGGTGCTCCGTCACGCGACGCTGACGCAGCATACGGGCGGCAAGCTGCCGTCCGATCATTATCCGGTGCTCGCCGACCTGTGCATCGGCAAGGGTTGCTGAAGGCGCCGCGCGACGGGGCCGAATGACGCTTGGAAAACGTCACCCTGCCCTGAAAAAACCTATTCGCCTTTCGCGTCCTTTGCCTGGTCGAGCCAGCCGCCGGTAAAGCCGATGCGTTTCAGGCCGCGAATGATGTGCGGATTCTTGCGCATGACCTCCCACACCAGCCCGCTGCGGTGATTTTCCATCATCGCGAGGATCGGTCCCTGGTCGATGCCGATATAGTCGCGCGCGATCCAGCCCTTTTGCGCGTCGACCTCGCCCGATTTCGAGCCGAAGTCGGTGAAGGTGAAGCTGGGGTTGATCGCGTCCTTGAAACCATATTCGGTGTAGAGGCGCGCGCCATATTTGCTGCGCATCGTCATCAGCGCGGGGATCGTCACTTCGGGCGCGAAGGGGATCGAGCCGCCCGCCGCGGTCGGAACGATCGTGCCGTCGTCGACGACGCGCCCGGCGCTGACGCCGCGCGCCATATAGCCGTTGAAGTTCCGCGGGGTTCCCGCGACGCTATATTGGCCCTCGCTATATCCGGGGCCGTCCGACGCGGTCCAGCCCCAGATGTCGGCACTGTAATCGGCCCATTTGTTCGGATTGTCGGCGCCATAGGCGCGCTGCGACAGGGTCGCGCGGCGGCTGTTCTCGAAATAGTCTATGCCCTTGCCGCGCATGAATGCGTCGCGAATGCCGCGGAAATCGACCCAGACATGGCTGTACTGGTGCCCGAACAAGGGTTCGAACTGCAGATGCTCCTGCCCGTAATAGGTGCCCCAATCCTTTTCGAGATCGGCGGCCCAGCCCTTGTCCCACGCCTCCTTGCTCACCGGATGCGTCGGCGATCCCAGCGCGAGGATATAGACGAGCATCCCCTCATTATAACCGACCCAATCGTGCGTCCCGAAATCGCCGCCATTGCCGCGTTCAGGATACCAGCCCATCGCGATTGCCAGCGGCCCGCCACCGTTGCGCGACGCGATGGTCGAATTGCGCCGCTGAACGAAGGTCCAGTCGACGCGGCCATAGATTTTTTCGGCGAGGTCGCGGATTTCGGCCTCGACCGGATTGTCGCGGTCGAAATAGCTTTGCGCGAACAGCACGCCGCCGAGCAGCAGTGCGGTGTCGACGGTCGACAGCTCGGTCTTGCCGCGCCGCGTCCCGTCCTCATTATTGAGGAAATGATAGAAGAAGCCCTTGTGCCCGCTCACGCCCGACGTCGCCGGGCCCTGCGGGGCGCTCCAGTAGAAGCGCAGACAATCGCGCGTGCGTTCGGCGGCCTCGGCGCGCGTCACATAGCCGCGCTCGGCGCCGATGCCATAAGCGGTCAGCGCAAACCCCGTCGCTGCGATCGACGAGAAAGGATTGCTCGGCCAACGGTCGGGCGCCAGGCAGCGCTTCGTGTCGGTCGTATCCCAGAAATAGCGGAAGGTCCGCTCGGTCAGCTCTTCGGAAAAAGCCGCCTCGCTGATCGGTGCGAGCGTGGCGGGAGCGGGCGGAACGGCGGGAGACGGCACCGGCGCAGCGGTACAGGCCGCGACGCTCAGTGCAGCGAGAGGCAGAAGCGACGCCCCGATACGAAATGACATCGAATACTCCAAAATTGGGCGCCCGGCCAATGGGAGGGGGTGTGGCCGGGCGTCCCTGTCAGCCGGTCAGAAAGAGAAGCCGGCCGAGACCTTAATCGTACGCGGCGGCCCATCAATACCGAGATCGTTCGGGTTTCGCAGCCCGGTAACCGAGTTGAAGCCGCTGTAATTACGATCGTTGAACAGGTTGATGATATCGACGCGGAGGCGCAGGCGCGCTTCGTCGTTGATGAAACCAATCGGGATATATTTGGTCGCCGACAGATCCATCTGGCGGAACCCCCACAAATCGCCATTTCCTTCGGTCTTGGTCGAAACAATTGTCCGGCTCGGCGGCGGGCCAGCCGTGTTGACGAAGGCGTTAAGATATTTGGGCGAAGCAATCTGGAATTTGCCCGACAGCGTGACACCGATCGGCAAGTCGACGGTTCCCGCCATCACGAAACGGTGCTTGCGCACACCAGTCGAGGTGACGAACGGATAGTCGTCCAGGCTTGGATAATCGAGGCTGAAGACCTCACCGAACTGTCGGTTCGCCTCGGCGTCGGTGAAGGTGTAGGTGGCGTCGAGGCTCCACGGCGAAAATTCGGTGTAGCGCTTCGTCAGCTTGAAATAGGCTGTGTTGGCGCGCGTTTCGAGGCCGTTGGTCCCGATGATGATGCTGCCGAACGGTGCCGGCGGATTGCCGAAGGGCGAACTCGGCGACCCGGTCGGCGCAAAGAAGCTGCCGTCGGGGCGGCGGTTGCCGAGCAGATAGGCAAAGCCGTCCTTGCTTTCGACATAGCTATAGCCTGCTTCGAGGTCGAGCAGGTTGAACCGGCCGCGCACACCCAGGCTGAACTGGTCCGAATAGGGCACCTTGATGTCGTTCTTGATGAAGCGAAGCTCGCGCCCTGCGCCGATCGGCAATCCGGCAATCAGCGCCGCCCGGCCTTCGGCCGTCAGATAGGCAGGATTCCAGGGGATGCAGGTCGCGCTCGGTACGCAGGTGTTGAGCGTATCGCCGGGGTTATTGAAATTGAAAACCCGGTTGGCATAGAGACCCTGCGCCAGTTCCTGCTGGATGAAATCGAACTGGGTGCGATCGTAGGAACGGCCATAGCCACCAAAGATTGCAAAGCGCTTTTCCTCATCGAGCGCATAGGTGAAGCCGAGGCGCGGCTGCCATGCGCCTTTGAAGGCTTTGCGCTCGCTGCCGGTCGAAATATAATCGTCGATGTCGTAGTTCGCGTTGGCGAGGTTCGTATAGGGCGGCGTCACCGAGCCATTGGGCCCGGTATAGGATGCACGGCCCGCCACGAATTCGGCGATGGCGGGATCATGTTCGTAATTCAGGAACGCCGGCGTGCGTTCATAATCCCAGCGCAGACCGATATTGAGCGTGAGCCGGTCGTCGACCTCCCAATCGTCCTGCGCATAAATGCCGAACTGAAAATTCTTGGACCGGATATTGGGATCGCCATCGGCGACGGCAGCGCCGAATTCCATTCGATACGGGATCGTGTCGTTGAACGTCCCGCCGCCGGGATTGTAATTCACATTATAGGTGAAGATGGGATTGATATTATTCTGCTGCGTGGTGCGCAGCGTCACCCACTTCGCCTTCACGCCGACCTTGAAGGTATGACCTTCCATTCCGGTCCAGGTGAAGTCATCCGACACTTGCCAGCCCGACTGGCCCTTGTCCTGAAAGTTGCTGCCCGCGCCGATGCGAAGAATGTCGCCGCGCCGCGTTCCGGTCAGTGGTGGGGCATTGGGCACCGTCGCATTGAACACCGAGATATTGCCGAAATTGAGCGGCCTCGGGCCCCACGTCACATCCTCATAGGCGACCTTGAAATCATTGATCCAGGTGTCGCCGGTGTGCTCCCAGCGCGCGAGGCCGCGCCATTCCTCGACCTTGGCGATCGTGCGCGTTTCAAAGGCGGCGATGCCGCTGTTGAAGGTTTCGCCGCTTTCGTCGCGATATTTGACGGAAAATTCGAACAAGTCCTTGCTTGTCGGCGTGAAGTTCAACTTACCGAAATAGAGATTCTCGTCGAAGGTTTCATTGCGCGGACCGAAGGCGTCGCGATATTGCGTTGGGAAAAAATCGACGGGCAGCTGAAGGCCCGGCGTGACATCGCGCGGATTGATCCGCCTTTTGCCTTCATAGGTCGCAAAGAAATGCAGCATGTCCTTGATGATCGGACCGCCGAGCGCACCGCCGAACTGAAAATCCTTGGTCTTGACCTTGCTGCCCGCCAGCTCGCTCGGACGCGGGTCGCGCAGGCTCTGGTTGGTAAAATCGACAAAGGCTTCGCCGTGGAATTCGTTAGTCCCCGATTTGGTGACCGCGGTGATGGCGACCGAGCTAACCTGATCGAACTCGGCCTTATAGTTCGATGAAATGACGCGATATTCGCCGACCGCGAGCTGCGGGAAGGGGTTGCCCTGGGTCGAATCCTGTCCGGTGATGCCGTTTTTCAGGACATAATCCTTCTGCCCGACACCATCGATGAAGATGTTCACCGAATTGCTGCCCTGCGCCCCGCCCTGAAGCCGCGACTGGTCGTTGCCCGCGGTGATGAATTGGACGCCGGGCGCCAGATCGGCGAAGGCAAGGAAGTTGCGGTTGTTCTGCGGCAGCTGTTCGATCAACCGCTGGCTGATATTGGTGCCGACCTCACCGCCCTCCATCGAACGGAGGCGCGTACCGGTGACGATGATCGCGCCGTCGTCCGACGCAATATCGGGCTGCGAAAAGTCGAAGTCGAGAACCGCGCTCTGGCCGACCGACAGCGTGAATTCGTCGGTGCGGCGAACGCCGCCCGGCGTCGTGAGTTCGAGGCGATAGGTGCCGACGGGAAGCGAGGCGATATTATAGCTGCCATTCGCCCCCACCGCGACGCTGCGCGTCAGGCCGGTGTCGACGTTGATCGCCGTCACCTGCGTCACGCCGCCTTCGGCTTTCACGGTACCGCGAAGCGAAGCGTTCGACACCTGCGCATGGGCGGGGGTCGCGACGGCGACCGCCATAGCGGCAGCCGCGCTGCCCAATGCCAGCGCAGCGGCGAGCGACCGCCTGCGCGAACGGCGAGCACCCATATTCCGAATTTCATGTGAAAGCGTCACAGCATCCTCCCTTTTTGCCCCGACATTCCCCGCCTTCGCCTTTGATCGCGGCCCGGCCTTGCCACCGGACCGCGACGAATCGCGGGAAATTTCCGTCGTTGTTTTTTTGATTTGTAACCGGTTTCACGATGACTGTATAGGGGGAAGCGACACAGGATGACGAAATCGGGGACCAGCCGGTTTTGGCCGTTTTTTTGGCCAATCTCGTGAGAATCTATAATGGAAATTGACTGGGAAGGACGAATCATGCCGCCGATTTCGCGCAACCTGACAAGCGCCACGCTTGCCACCCTTCTGGCCGCGGGATCGCTGCCCACTGCCCCGCTGCACGCTGCTCCTCAGGTGACATCGGCGGACGAGGCGCCTGTCGATGCCGCCAGCTGGCGCCGTGCCGACCCCGCAATGGATCGCTTCGTCGCCGATCTGATGGCGAAGATGACGCTCGACGAAAAGATCGGCCAGCTCACCCTGCTTACGAGCAATTGGGAGTCAACCGGTCCGACGATGCGCGACAGTTACAAGGAAGATATTCGCGCCGGGCGCGTCGGAGCGATCTTCAACGCCTATACCGCCAAATATACGCGCGAGCTTCAAGCGCTCGCGGTCGAGGGTACGCGGCTCAAAATCCCCCTGCTCTTCGGCTATGACGTGATCCACGGCCATCGCACGATTTTCCCCATCTCGCTCGGCGAAGCGGCCAGCTGGGATTTGCAAGCCATTGAGAAGGCAGCGCGAATCTCGGCTATCGAAGCCTCGGCGGAGGGCATTCACTGGACCTTCTCGCCGATGGTCGACATCGCGCGCGATCCGCGCTGGGGCCGGATTTCCGAAGGCGCGGGCGAGGATGTCTATCTGGGCAGCCTGATCGCGAAGGCGCGCGTGCGCGGTTATCAGGGCGGCGATCTCGGCCGCCCGGACACCATCCTTGCCACCGCCAAGCATTTCGCCGCCTATGGCGCCGCGCAGGCCGGACGCGACTATCACACCGTTGACATTTCCGAACGCACGATGCGCGACATCTATCTGCCGCCGTTCAAGGCCGCGGTCGATGCGGGCGCCGCGACCTTCATGACCTCGTTCAACGAATATGACGGCGTCCCCGCGTCGGGCAGCCGCTATCTGCTTACCGACGTCCTACGCAAGAAATGGGGCTTTCAGGGCTTTGTCGTAACCGATTACACGTCGATCAACGAAATGGTCCCCCACGGCTATGCGAAAGACCTGAAACAGGCGGGCGAGCAGGCGCTCGACGCCGGGGTCGACATGGACATGCAGGGCGCCGTTTTCATGGAAAATCTCGCCAAATCGGTCGCCGAAGGCAAGGCCGATACGGCGCGCATCGATGCTGCGGTAAAGGCGATCCTCGAAATGAAATATCGCCTCGGCCTGTTCGACGATCCCTATCGCTACGCCGACGAAACGCGCGAAAAGGCCACGATTTACAAACCCGAGTTCCTTGAAGCCGCGCGCGATGTGGCGCGCAAGTCGATCGTGCTTCTGAAGAACAAGGACAATGCGCTGCCGCTGGCGGCCAGCGCGAAATCCATCGCGGTGATCGGCCCCCTCGGCAACAGCAAGGAAGACATGATCGGCAGCTGGTCGGCCGCGGGCGACCGGCGGACGCGGCCGGTGACTTTGCTCGAAGGAATGCAGGCAGGTGCGCCCAGGGGGGCGACGGTTTCCTATGCCAAGGGGGCGAGCTATGACTTCGACGATGCGGGCAAGACCGACGGCTTTTCCGAAGCGCTGGCGCTGGCCGCAAAATCGGATGTCATCGTCGCCGCGATGGGCGAGCATTGGAACATGACGGGCGAGGCGGCGAGCCGCACCTCGCTCGACCTGCCCGGCAACCAGCAGGCATTGCTCGAAGAACTCAAGAAAACCGGCAAGCCGATCATCCTCGTGCTGATGAGCGGACGGCCGAACAGCATCGAATGGGCGGAGGCGAACGTCGATGCGATCGTCCAGGCGTGGTATCCGGGCACGATGGGCGGCCATGCGGTCGCCGACGTGCTGTACGGACGATACAACCCCTCGGGCAAATTGCCGGTGACTTTTCCGCGCAATGTCGGGCAGGTACCGATCCATTATGACATGAAGAATACCGGCCGCCCGATCGAACTCGGCGCGCCGGGGGCGAAATATGTCTCGCGCTATCTCAATACGCCGAACACGCCGCTTTATCCCTTTGGTTATGGCCTCAGCTACACCAGCTTCACCTATTCGCCGGTCACGCTCGACAAGGCAAAGATCCGCCGCGGCGAGCCGCTGACCGCCAGCGTCACCGTGACCAACAGCGGCGCGCGCGACGGCGAGGAAGTGGTGCAGCTTTATGTCCGCGACCTGGTCGGATCGGTGACGCGCCCGGTCAGGCAGCTCAAGGGCTTCCGGAAGATCGCGCTCAAAAAGGGGGAAACGCGGACGTTGCGCTTTACGTTGACCGACGCCGATCTCGCCTTCACCCGCCAGGATATGAGCTGGGGTAGCGAGCCGGGACAATTCAAATTGTGGATCGGCCCGTCGTCGGCCGAAGGGTCCGAAGCCGATTTCGAACTCACGGAGTAAGCCCATGCCGCTTCGGTTCTCGCTGGCGATCGCGCTGCCGCTGGCATTTACCGCTGCGGCGGGGGCGCAGTCCCCCGCCCGCCCGAACATCGTCTTCATCATGTCCGACGATCACGCCTATCAGGCGATTTCGGCCTATGGCTCGCCCGTGTCGAAACTGGCGCCGACGCCCAATATCGACCGGATCGCCAAAAATGGCGCCATTTTTACCCAAAGCTTTGTGGGCAATTCGCTGTGCGGCCCGAGCCGCGCGACGCTGCTTACCGGGCGGCACAGCAATGCGCACGGGTTCCGGCAGAATGGCAATAAATTCGACAACAATGTCTGGGTCTGGCCACGGGCGCTTTCGCAGGCGGGATATGCCACCGCGATGTTCGGCAAATGGCACCTCAACTATTCGCCCGCCGGTATCGGCTTCGACGACTGGAAGGTGCTCGACGATCAGGGCGAATATTATAATCCCGACATCATCACGCCCAAGGGCCGCAGCATCGTCGAAGGCTATGCCACCGACCTGACGACGCAGTACAGCCTCGACTGGCTGAAGACCGGGCGCGACAAGTCGAAACCCTTTGCCATCCTGATCCATCACAAGGCGCCGCACCGCAATTTCATGCCCGCGCTGCGCCATGTGCAGAAATATCAGGGCGTGGCCTTTCCCGTTCCGGCCAATTATTTCGACGATTATGCGGGCCGCACGGCGGCGGGTACGCAGGAAATGAATATCTATCGCGACATGTATGAGGGGCACGACCTCAAGATGACGGTCGCCGAAGGTTCGGCGCAGCTTCGCTACAATCGCTGGCCGAACGCCTTTGACCGCATGACGCACGCGCAGCAGGCCGAATGGGATGCGCTGATGCAGGCCGACAACGACCGCATAAACGCCGCCAAGCTGACGGGCCGCGACCTCGCGATCTGGAAATATCAGCGGTACATGCAGCAATATCTGGGCACGATCGCCGCGGTCGACGAGGGCGTCGGCGCGGTACTCGATTATTTGGAGGAAAGCGGCCTCGATAAGAATACGGTGGTCGTCTATACCTCCGACCAGGGCTTTTACCTTGGCGAACATGGCTGGTTCGACAAGCGCTTCATCTATGAAGAATCGATGCGCACGCCTTTCCTGATCCAGTATCCGGGGCGTATCCGGCCCGGCACGCGGATCACGGCGCCGATCCAGAATATCGACTATGCGCCGACCTTCCTCGACTTCGCCGGGGTCGAGGCACCGGCAACGATCCAGGGTCGCTCGATGACGCCTCTGCTCGCGGGGCGCACACCGTCCGACTGGCGCAAGGACGTCTATTATCATTATTATGAATTTCCGGGCTTTCACGCCGTGCGCGCCCATTATGGCGTTCGCGGCGAGCGCTATAAACTCGTCCGTTTCTATGGCGAGGGCCTCGACGCCTGGGAGTTTTACGATTTGAAGACCGATCCGAACGAAATGGAAAACCGGATCGACGATCCGGCGATGAAAGGCGCAATCGAACGGATGAAGCGGCGCCTGGTCGAACTTCGCCGCGAATATGCGGATACGAGCGGTCCCGCGATCCGCTGACCCGCTTGCGGACATCGCCCGCGAGCGGTAGGCGCGGCGCGTGAGTCCCGAACCGCCATCCGCGTTCGCGCCCTTTCGCTATCCGGCGTTTCAGGCCATCTGGATCGCCAACCTGGCATCGAACATGGGGTCGATGATCCAGTCGGTCGCGGCGGCGTGGCTGATGACCGAGCTGACCGACTCGCACCTGCTCATCGCGCTGGTGCAGGCAGGCGTGACGATCCCGGTCATGCTGCTCGGCATTTTTGCGGGCGCGATTGCCGATAATTTCGACCGGCGGCGGATCATGCTCGCGGCGCAGACCGGAATGCTCGTCGTATCGGCGGCGCTCACCGTAACCACGTGGCTGGGCGCGATCACGCCGCTGTCGCTCCTCTTCTTCACTCTCGCCGTCGGGTGCGGCACCGCGCTCAACGGCCCCGCGTGGCAGGCATCGGTGCGGCTTCAGGTCGGGCCCAAAGACCTGCCGCAAGCCATCGCGCTCAACACCATTGCCTTCAATCTTGCGCGAAGCGCCGGGCCAGCGCTCGGCGGACTGCTCATCTCGATCGTCGGAACCGCCGCCGCTTTTGGCCTCAATGCGCTGAGCTATATCGCGCTCATCGTCGTCCTGCTCGGCTGGCATCCCGAAACCGTCCCGCCGCGGCGTACGCCGATGCTGTCGGCAATCGCCCAGGGCCTGCGTTTCTGCGCGCGTTCGGACCCCGTGCGCCGGGTACTCGTGCGCGGCTTTGCTTTTGGCTTCGGCGCGGCGGGTTTTCAGGCGCTGCTTCCCTCATTGGTCCGCGACCGGCTCGACGGCACCGAAATCATCTATGGCCTGTGCCTCGCCGCCTTTGGCACGGGGTCGATCTTTGCCGCACTGTGGGTGGGGCGCGTGCGGCGGCGCTGGGGCAGCGACCGCGTCGTGACCGCCGCATCGCTGATATTCGCGGGTGCCATGCTGCCTGTCGCGGCGACCACCAGCCTGCCCGCGCTGATGGCCGCGGCGTTCGTCGCGGGTGGCGCATGGGTCTCGACGCTGACGACGCTCAACGTCGCGATGCAGCTGCGATCGCCCGACGAAATCCTGGGCCGCTGCCTGTCGATCTATCAGGCGGTCACCTTTGGCGCGATGGCGCTCGGCGCCTATGCCCTCGGGCTGATTGCCGACCTGACCTCGCTCCCCGTCTCGATCCTCCTATCGGCAGGCTGGCTGCTGCTCTCGGCGCTGGTTCTGCGGTTCATCGCGCCGATGCCGCGGCGCGACGAAGGCCGCGTCCTGCCCTGACCGGTCACGGCGCTTCGTCGATGGTGAAGCGACTGTTCGACAGCTGCAGTTCGTCGCCGCAATGGCTGCACGCCGCGATCATGCGCAGATCGTGGCCGCACGGCCGGTGCGTCAGCAACAGCGGCGGACCGCGCTCGTCGGCGAACCAGCGATCGCCCCATTGGAGGAGCGCGAGCAGCACCGGATAAAGATCGCGCCCCTTTGCCGTCAGGCGATATTCGACGCGGTCGGCGTGGCTCGAATAGCGTATGGTCTTCAAAATGCCCTGGCGCACCAGCCGTTCAAGGCGTCCGGTCAGAATGTTCGTCGCCATCAGCGTGTCGCGCTGTATATCGTCGAAGCGGTTGATGCGCGTGAACATCGCGCGGACGACGAGCGTTGCCCAGCGGTCGCCGAACAGCTCGATCATCGTGTCGACCAGCGGGCGTCCGCCGGGACGCCGCGCAGCGACCGCGCCGTTGAAGCGGCGGCGCTCGTAATGCGGCACGACCTGCGCCAGCCCCGGCCCCTCGCGCCAGTCGACGTCGCGCGGGTCGATCTCGGCGCGGCAATGCGCGCACACCGGCACCGGCTCGGTCGCGTGACCGCAGGTCGCATGGTGCAGGCGAACCTGAAAATCGCGGCTGTCCGATTCCCATTTATGCTGCCAGCGCAGCATCATCAGGGCGTTGGGAAACTGATCGCGGCCCTTATCGGTCAGCACATAGTGAAAGCCGCGCGCGCCCTTCTTGGGCACTTTGGCGAGACATCCCTCCTCGACCAGTTTCTTGAGCCGGCCGTTGACGACCGAGCGCGCAAGCCCCGTGCGCGCCACAAACTCATCGAAGCTGTGGATGCCGAGGAACGTCTGTTCCATGATCAGCAGGACCGGCACGTCGCCGACGACATCGAGCGCGCGCCAGATCGAGCAGGCCCTGATGGTGCGGTCGTGTTTCAAATGCTTCCCTAGCTAAGACCGTCATCCCGGCGAAGGCCGGGATCTCGCCGGTGCGCCCGAACGCGAGGGTGAGATCCCGGCCTTCGCCGGGATGACGTCTTTAAGACAAGGCGGACCGGAATTGAAACACCATCCTCAAAAACGCCCGGTCAGCTGAACTGCGATCGTGCGCGGGCGGTCGACGATGCCGTTATAGGCATTGCCGGCGCCGCGCGTGATCGTCGTCGCGAGCGGCATCGAACTTCCCGTTTGCAGGATGCGCTGGTTCGTCAGGTTGCGTCCGATCAGCGCGACCTCCCACCGGTCGTCGACCTGCGCCAGTGCGAGGCGCGCGCCGAGCTTGACATAGCCGTCCTGATGCGTCCGCGGATCAAGGTTGGCCGCAGCGATATAGGAGGAGGAGAAGTCGGCGTTGAGGTTGAGCGCGACCTTCATGTCGCTCGTCACCGGGGAGGCGTAATCGACGTTCAGGTTGCCTGACCACTTGGGGCTGAGGGCGTTGCGCTTGCCCGAATAGTCGCAAAAGCCGTTCGGTCCCGGCGTCTGCAGATAATAGCATTGGCCGTCGGTGAAATTGGTGAATTTGAAGTCGAGATAGGCGACCGCGCCGCTGATCGTCAGCCCGTCGGCAATCGCGGCGCGGAAATCGGCCTCCACCCCCTGCGTGCGCGCTTCGGCGGCGTTGCGGACGTTGAAGTTCAGCGTGCCGTCGAAGATATTGACCTGAAGATCCTTATAGTCGGTGCGATAGAAGGACAGGTTGAACGCGACGTTGCGGCCCTTGTATTTGAGGCCAGCCTCGAAATTGTCCGCGCTTTCGTCCTCGAACTCGAACGCCCCGGGGCGCGCAACGGTCGTCGAGGTTGGCAGCGAGTTCGACCGGATGTCGAAGCCGCCCGCCTTTGTCCCCTTGGCATAGGAGGCATAGAGCATCAGATCGTCGGTCGCGTCGAACTGCACGTTGACCATCGGGTTGAAGCTGTCCTCGCTGATCTTGCCCGAAATGCTGTGCGATTCGATATTGAGCGCGCGAAAAACCGCCGCGACGACAGGCGCGGGCGCGGTGCTGAGCGGTCCCTGGACGACGGCCAGCGTTCGGCTGCCGGTCTTTTTTTCATGGTTGAACCGCGCCCCGGCCGTGATGCGAAGCTGGTCGGTGAGCGAAAATTCGCCCTGCGCGAAGCCCGAAATCAGGTCCGACTTCTGCGTGTAATCGCGGTCGTTGCGCGTGTCGCCGAGCGCATTGAACGGCGCGCCGAGCCCAAGGAAGGTCGGGTTGAACCGCGTGAAATCCTGCACGTCGAGCTTCGCATGCTGATAATAGACACCCGCGATATAGTTGAACCTCTCACCGCCCGGCGAGGTCAGGCGCAATTCCTGGCTGAACTGGCGATAATCCTCGCGCAGATTGGTGCCGTCGAGAAAGCTGATGCCAGAGAAGTCGACATCGACAATCTCGCGCGTCTTGTAATCGAGGAGCGACGAAACCGAGGTAAGTGTGTGGTTGCCGAGTTCCAGATCGGCATTAAGCGTTGCCCCGAAGACCTTGTTTTTGCTTTCATAGCCATTGTCCTCGCGGACATAGTCGGGGTCGGTGCTGACAAAGAAGGGGCCCTGGAAAACGGCGTTGTAATTGCCGACGGCGCCGAACACGTCGCGCGGCTGCCCCTTCATTTCAAAGTCGGCATATTCGAGCTTGAGCTCGGCCGCGAAAGGCCCGCCCTTGTCGAACTCGAGCTTGCCGCGGACATAATATTCATCGACATTCGGCTCGTCGCGGTCGAGCTCCTGATTATAGAAATAGCCGTCCATCGAGCGGTGGTAGCCGACGACGCGCGCCTCGATCCCGTCGCTCAAGGGGCCGGAGAGAACGCCGGTGAGCTGAAACTCCTTGTGATTGAATTCATAAAGGCCGCTCACGGAGCCTTCGAATTCGTCGGTCGGACTGCGCGTCGTGATGTTGACCGCGCCCGCGATCGCATTTTTCCCGAACAAGGTCGGCTGCGGCCCGCGCAGCACCTCGACGCGTTCCATGTCGACGAGCGGCA
>JBGTUD010000019.1:0-22026 GCA_041939405.1 Sphingopyxis sp.
CGACCGCCGCCGTCGACGACATGAAGATGATCGAACCCGATCCCGACGCCGCAAGCGCCTCGGTCAGCGTCTCGACCCCATGCACCGCGCCCATGATGTCCATGTCGAGCCCGCGCTGCCAGTCGCCGGTCGCGCCCTGCCCCGACGAGCTCGCCGTATGGATGAAGATGTCGCAGCCGCCGAGCGTGTCGCGCGCCTTTTCCAGCCAGGCGCGATAACCGTCGGGGTTGCCCGTCATGTCGAACTGCTCGCCAAGGACTTTGCCCGGCCCCGCTGCGTCGATGGCCGCCGCCGCCGCCGCGACCTTGTCCGCATCGCGCGAGAAAAAGGCGACGTCGGCGCCCTCGGCAGCAAAAATCTTGAGCGAAGCGAGCCCCAGCCCGTGCGCGCCGCCGTTGATGATCACCTTTTTGCCCGCCAATCCCAGGTCCATCGCATCCTCCTCATCCGGTTTTGAGGCGATACTACCCCGCCGCGAGACCGGACGACATCAGCAAAAATGGGAGCGGCGTTCCGGCACAAATTTTTCGGAACTTATCGCTTTACCTCAATTGGACTTGAGCTTTTATAGATGTGCTCCACGATTCGAAGACGGGAGCTTTTCTTGCCAGATCATTCCGGAACGACGGGCTTATTCGCCCAGCAGACGCCTCGAAAAACGGGCGATCTGCTGGCCAAGGCCGCCGGCTGGCCGGCCCGCTGTCAACGCATCGTCGACCATGCCGTGCAGCGCGTGAAAAATGAACGCCGCGACCCGAATGGGGGCGTCGCCCCCCAAATTCCATGCGCCCTCCGACTGTCCGGCCGCGACCAGCGCGGCCAGATGGCGGACGATGTCGGTCTCGTCCATCGCGTGACGATGCGGCATTGCCGGGCCGTGAAAAACCAGATCGTGCAGGATGTGCATGTCGAAATAGGCATCGGTGGCAGTGACGATCCACGCTTCGAACCGGCCGTCCCAATCGCCGGGCGGCCGCGCCTCGACCGCCGCCACGACGCGTTTCTCAAATTCGTCGCTGAAATGTCGGCGCAGCGCGGCGACAAGCTCCGCCTTGCCCGCGAAATAATGATAGAAAGTCCCCTTGGCGACACCCGCCTGCGCGGCGATGTCGTCGATAGAGCTTTCAGGCAATCGCCGGTCGACCATCAGCGCGATCGCCGCATCGATAATCTGCGCACGGCGCACGTCGGCCTTGCGCAGCGGCGGTTCGTCTGCGCCGAAGTGCGGGCGTCTGCGGACCGGCCGCGCCGACGGACGTTTTCCGGCAATGAAAGCTCTGCCTGACACTCCCGGGGTTTAACAGCATCGTTCCCGAAGATGCGACCCCTTGACCTGAATTTTCTTTATCAATAATCATTCTCAATAATATCGACTCGAAGTCGAATTTTTGAAAAGGCCCCTCCGTGTCTTCTACCCCCTCCCCCTCCCAGCCCGCTCCTTCGCGCGCCGTCGGCCGACGTCCGCTTGTCCTGACCACCGCCATCATGCTGCTGCTGGTCGCCGCCCTTTACGCCTGGCGCGCGGCGCGCACCGGCGAACCCGGCGCGGGCCCGATGCCCCCCATCCCCGTCGCGACGATCACCGTCGCACCGACCGACGTACCCGCGGCGCTGGAGGCGGTGGGGTCGCTCCGCGCCGTGCGCGAAGTGGTGCTGGCGCCCGAAGTCGCGGGGCGCGTCACGGCCATCCGCTTTGCCGCGGGCCAGCGGGTCGGCGCGGGCCAGTTGCTCGTCCAATTGTTCGACGCCCCGGAACGCGCCGACCATGCCGCCGCCAAGGCAAAGGCCGATTTCGCCGGGCTGCAACTCGCCCGCTCGCGCGAACTTGTCCCGTCGGGCGCCGAACCGCGCGAATTGCTCGAACAGCGGCGCGCCGAACATGCGCAGGCGCACGCCGCAATGCGCCAGATCGACGCCCGCATTGCGCAGAAACAGCTTCGCGCCCCCTTCGCCGGGACGCTTGGGGTGCGGCAGGTCAATCTCGGCCAATATCTCAATCCGGGCGATCCGGTGGCGACGCTCACCGCGCTCGACAGCCTCTATGTCGATTTCGCCGTGCCGCAGCAGGATTTCTCACGGCTGAAACCGGGCGCGGCGGTCGAAGTCCTGTCGGACGCCTGGCCCGATCGCCGCTTCGGCGCGCGCGTCACCGCGATCGAACCGCAGGTTGGAAAGGATACGCGCAACGTCATGGTGCAGGCGACTTTGCCCAATCCGGGCGGCGCGCTGCGGCCCGGCATGTATGTTACCGCGCGGCTCGCGCTCCCCCCCGTGGCCGGCGCGCTCGTCGTCCCCGCCACCGCGATCCAGACCTCTGCCTCGGGCGACAGCGTGATGCGGGTCAAGCTCGACAAAACGGGCCGCGGCGGCACGGCGGACATCGTGCCCGTCACCACGGGCCGCCGCTTTGGCGACAAGGTTGTCGTGACCAGCGGGCTCAGTGCGCGCGACGTCGTTGTCGTCAACGGCCAGCTTCGCGTTCCACCCGGCGCGGCGGTCACGCTCGCGGCCCCGAAGGCTGCGCAAACGAAGGCGGGCAGCTGACATGGCCTTTACCGATATTTTCATTCGCCGCCCCATCCTGGCGGTGGTGGTCAGCTTGCTGATCCTGCTCGTCGGCGGCGCGGCGATGTTTTCGCTGCCGGTGCGCGAATATCCGAACATGGAAAGCGCCACCATCGTCGTCGATACCGGTTATCCCGGCGCGACGCAGGATGTGATGCAGGGTTTCGTCACGACACCGATCGCACAGGCGATCGCGACCGCCAACGGCATCGACTATCTCACTTCCACCTCGACGCTCGGCAAAAGCCAGGTGAAGGCAAAGCTGGTGCTGAACGCCGACGCCGACCGCGCGATGACCGAGATATTGGCAAAGGTGCAGCAGGTGAAATATCGCCTGCCCGCGGGCGCCAACGACCCGGTGATTACCAAGATGACCGACGGCGCATCGGCGGTGCAATATATCGCCTTTGTCAGCGACCGCCTGCCCGTGCCGCAGATCACCGATTTCGCCTCGCGCATCGCCCAGCCGCTGATCACCGCGGTTCCCGGCGTCGCCTCGGCCGAGATCAGCGGGGGACAGACGCTCGCGATGCGCGTCTGGATCGATCCCGTCCGCCTGGCCGCGCGCGGTCTGTCGGCGGGCGACATCGCCGCCGCGCTGCGCGCGAACAATGTCCAGGCCGCACCCGGCCGGCTGAAAGGCAGCGATACCGCGATCAACATCACCGCCGGAACCGATGCGCGCGATATAGAGGCCTTTCGCCAGATGGTCGTCAAACGGGTCGATGGCGGCATCGTCCGCCTGCGCGACGTCGCCACGGTCGAAATTGGCGGGCAAAATTATGATTCGAGCGCGCTGACCTCGGGACAGCGTTCGGTCACGATCGCCATCACCCCTACCCCCGACGGCAATCCGCTTGAAATCGTGAGGGCCGTCAAGGCGTTGCTCCCCGACATCCAGCGCGTCGCGCCGCCGGGAATGAAGGTGATCAGCCAGTTCGACGTCGCGCATTTCGTCAACGCGTCGATCGACGAGGTCAGCCGCACGCTGGTCGAGGCGATCGTCATCGTGATCATCGTCATCTTCCTGTTCCTGGGTTCGCTGCGCGCGGTGCTGATCCCCGTGGTGACGATCCCGCTGTCGCTCGTCGGCACCGCCGCGCTGATGCTCGCCTTCGGCTTTTCGCTGAACCTTCTGACGGTGCTGGCGATCGGGCTGGTCGTCGACGATGCGATTGTCGTCGTGGAAAATATCCACCGGCATATCGAGGAAGGTCTGTCGCCCGTCCGCGCCGCGCTGATCGGCGCGCGCGAAATCGTCGGGCCGGTGATCGGCATGACGCTGACGCTCGCGGCGGTCTATGCGCCCATCGGCTTAATGGGCGGGCTGACCGGCGCGCTGTTCCGTGAATTTGCCTTCACCCTCGCGGGGGCGGTCGTGGTGTCGGGCGTCGTCGCGCTGACGCTGTCGCCGATGATGAGCAGCCTGCTCCTTCACAGCCAGATGAACGAAGGTCGGCTGTCGCGCGCGATCGAACATAATATGCAGCGCGCAACCGATCGCTACAGCCGCCTGCTCGGCGCGACGCTGGCCGCGCGGCCTGCGGTGCTGCTCGTCGGCGCGGTGGTGATGGGGGCGATCGTGATCCTCTTCACCGGCGCCCAGCGCGAACTCGCGCCGCAGGAAGACCAAGGCTATGTCTTTGTCCAGACGAAGGCGCCGCAATATGCCAATGTCGACTATACCGCCCGCTATGCGCATGAAGTCGAACAGATTTTCCGCGGACTGCCCGAATATGTGAGCAGCTGGTTCGACAATGGCACCGACGGGCTGAACAACGGCTTCGGCGGCGTCATCCTGACCGAATGGGACGAACGCGAACGCAGCGCCGACGACGTCCAGGCCGAACTCAACGCCAAAGGGGCGGGCATCACGGGCGTCTATGCCGCCGCCTTCCAGGCGCCCGCGCTCCCGGCTTCGAGCGGGGGGCTGCCGGTGCAGATGGTCATCCGTTCATCGGACGATTTCGCTGCGCTGTATGCCGCGCTCGAAAAGGTGAAGGGCGCGGCGTGGCAAAGCGGACTGTTCGCTTTCGTCGACAGCGACCTCGCCTTCGACAGCCCCGAAGCGCGGATCAGCATCGACCGCGCCAAGGCAGGCGAAATGGGAATCACGATGGAGGCGGTCGCCGACACGCTGGCGACGATGGTGGGCGAAAATTACGTCAACCGCTTCAACTGGCACGACCGGTCCTATGACGTCATCGCCCAGGTACCGGCGGCGCATCGGCTGACGCCCGACAATCTGGGCCAATATCACGTCAAGACCGCGTCGGGCGCGCTGGTGCCGCTGTCGACCGTGATGAAGATCGAAATGCGTCCCGAAGCCAATCGTCTGTCGCAGTTCAACCAGATGAACTCGGTCACGCTGTCGGCCATTCTGGCCCCCGGCGCCACCATGGGACAGGCCGTCGATTTCCTGAAAAGCCAGCCGCTCCCGGCGGGCACCAGCGTCGACTGGCTGTCGGACAGCCGCCAATATGTCACCGAGGGCGACCGGCTGACGATCTCGTTCGGTTTCGCGCTGGTCGTCATCTTCCTCGTGCTCGCGGCGCAGGTCGAAAGCTTCCGCGATCCGCTGGTCATCCTCGTCACCGTGCCGCTTGCGATATGCGGCGCGCTGGTGCCGTTGTGGCTCGGCTACACGACGCTCAACATCTACACCCAGATCGGGCTGGTGACGCTGATCGGATTGATTTCGAAGCACGGTATCTTGATGGTGTCCTTCGCCAATCAGATCCAGAAACAGGAAGGTTTGGACCGGCTTGCCGCGATCCGCAAATCGGCGGCGGTCCGTATGCGCCCCGTGCTGATGACGACCGCGGCGATGGTCGCGGGGCTGGTCCCGCTGCTGTTCGCCGACGGTGCGGGCGCGTCGAGCCGCTTCGCGATCGGCATCGTCGTGGTGACGGGCATGCTCGTCGGCACGCTGTTCACCCTGTTCGTCCTTCCCACCATTTACAGCCTGATCGCCCGGGATCACCGCGCGCAATCGCACAGCGCGCGCGAAGCCGAACTGGCGCAGGCGGAGGTCGCCTATGCGTAAGCTGTTTTCCCTTCTGGCCCTTTCGACCGCCGGTTGCGCAGTCGGCCCGCATTATGCGCCGCCCCAGCCGGTGGCGCAGGCGGCGGCGGGCTTCACCACCGCCGCGGCCGGGGTCGACCCCGCCGCCGAACTGCCCGCGCATTGGTGGCGGCTCTATGACGACCCGCTCCTCGACCGGCTGGTCGAGGACGCACTCGCCGCGAACACCGACTTGCGGGTCGCCAACGCCAATCTGGCAAAGGCGCAGGCCGTTCTGGGCGAAGCACGCGCCGGACGCCTGCCCCAGACCGACCTGACCGCGGGCACGGGCTATGGCAGTGCCGTCGGCGGCGGCGCCCAGCCCGCCGGGGACCGGCAATGGTCGCACAGCGGCGGGCTTGCCATCGCGTGGGAGGTCGATCTGTTCGGCCGCGTCGGCCGCGCGATCGGCGCAGCGCGCGCCGACGCAGAAGCGGTCGAGGCCGCCCGCGACGCCGTCCGAGTCATCGTCGCGGCCGAAACCGCGCGCGCCTATAGCGACGCCTGCGCCTTCGGCGCCGCGGCGGCGATCGCCCGCACCTCGCTCGAAACCGCGAAGGACAGCCTGCGTATCGTCACTGCGCAGCACCGCGCGGGATCGGTCGGTCGGCTGGAGGTCGAACGCGCCGCGGGTATCGTCGCCATGGCCCGTGCCGCGATTCCCGAGGTCGAGGGTCTGCGCCGCGTCGCCTTGCTCGAACTCGCGGCTCTGCTGGGCCGTCAACCCGGCGACGTGCCTGCCGAGGTAGCGAGCTGCACGCGGATTCCGGCGCCGGTGGCGGCGCTTCCCGTCGGCGATGGCAACGCACTGCTCCGCCGCCGCCCCGACCTGCGCGAAGCCGAACGCCGCCTTGCCGCCGATACTGCGCGTATCGGCGTCGCGATGGCCGACCTCTATCCCCGTATCGAGTTGGGCGCGAACGGCAATTTCCTACGGAACGACGATGTGCGGGGCAGCGACAGCTTCAGCTTTTCATTGGGTCCGCTGCTGTCGTGGCGCTTTCCCAACATGGCCGTCGCCCGGTCGCGCGTGCGCGAAGCCGAAGCGCAGGGGGCCGCATCGCTGGCCGCGTTCGACGGCAAGGTGATCGGCGCGCTCAAGGAGGTCGAGCAGGCCCTTGCGCGATACGATGCCGGGCGACGCCGTCATGCCGCGCTTTCCGAAGCGCGCGACCGGGCGCAGGCCGCCTACGACCTGGCGCAGGCGCGCTATCGTGCCGGATCGGTGTCGCTGCTCGATACGGTCGTCGCGCAGCAGTCGCTGATCGACGCCCGCGCCACGCTGGCGGCATCGGATCAACAGCTGGGTTCGGCCCGGGTCGATCTGTTCAAGGCGCTGGGCGGGGGTTGGGGTTGAGAGGCGCGGGACATTAACCTTATCTTGAGCCGCCGCGACTATTGGCAAACCGCTGATCGACCGAAAGATTGTCCATGACACTGCGCCTGCTGCTTCTGATCCTCGCGAGCGTCAGCCTCTCCGCTCTTGCGCAGCTGACGCTCAAGATCGGGACCGCGGCGGCGGCCGATGGCCGGTCGACGGGCATCGGCGGAGAGATTGGCGGCCTCGTACAATCGCCGATGATCATCCTGGGTCTCGGCCTTTATGGTGTCGGAGCGCTCCTCTGGCTTTTCGTGCTCGGCCGCGCGCCCTTGTCGCTGGCCTATCCCTTCGTCGGGATCGGTTTCATCCTGACGATGCTGGCCGGGTCCTTCTGGCTGAACGAAAGCCTGAGCGTCGCCCGCGTTGCGGGAACGCTGCTGATCGCCATCGGCTGCGTTCTGGTTGCGCGCTCGGCGTAACCCCATGACCTCGCCGGGCCCAGTTTCGCGCTCCACGCCACGGGATTTTTCCCCGCGCGCCGGTTCGGCCCTGCTCGCCGCGATCATCCTTCTCGCCGCGGGCCTGAGAGTGGCGGGCGCCTGGGTTCTGCAGCATCCGCTGGACAGCGATCCGCTCGCCTATTTCACGATGGCGCAGGGCCTCGCCGATCGCGGCGAGCTTGCCGACATATACGGCCAAAAGGCTTTCTACAGCGCCGGCTACCCCTTGCTGCTCGCTCCTTTTTTCAAGGCATGGGGCAGTTCGGTCGGCGCGGCGATAGCGGTCAATCTGCTACTCTGCGCAATCAGCATCTGGCTGATCTACAAGCTCACGATTGCGATCTCCGGACATCGCGGCGCGGGCCTGCTTGCCGCCGCCGTCTATGCGCTGTGGCTTCCCGGCCTTTGGAACGCGACGACGCTGGCAAAGGAAAATCTCTCCACTCCCCTGCTGCTCGGCATGGCCCTAAGCGCGATTGCGATTGCGCGCGGCGAACGCCCGGCGGTCGCGGCGCTGGGCGCGGGGCTGTTGTGGGGTGCGGCGCTGGTCACGGGCGGCTCGGCGCTGCTGCTCTGCTTCGGCGTCGCTGCCGCGCTGCTGATCCTGTGGCGGGCGCGCGGCCGCTTTGCGCCGGTCTTTTCCGCGGGCCTGTATTTCCTCGCCGGCGCCGCGCTGACGCTGGCACCGTGGCTCTATGCCACCAGCCAGATGGTCGGCCGCCCGGTTCTCACCACCAATGCCGCGTTCAACCTGTATCTCGGCCACAACCCCGCGGCGACCGGCAAGTTCGTGAGCGTCGCCGACACGCCGCTGGCAAAGGATTGGGAGGCGACGCGGCTGCGCCTTGGCGAGATCGCCAACGCCGACCGCCTGCAAGCCGAAGCGATCGACTGGATCAAAGCCAATCCCGGCAGGACCGCCGAGCTGGCTGCGCTCAAACTCGTCTATTTCTGGCAGCCCAATCTGCCCGACGCCGACGACTTCGCGGCCTCAAGGCTTGTTGCGTCGATCCGCGTTCTGGAAGTCGTACAATATGGGCTGATCCTGCTGATCGGGCTGCTCGCCTTTCGTTCGCGGCGGATCGCGCGCGACGGGAAATGGATTTTCGCCGCGATGATCGCGGGCTTCTGGGTCATCCACGCCGCCGCCTATATCATCGTCCGCTATCGCGATCCGGTGATTCCGCTGCTGATCATCATGGCTGCCGTCCCGGTCGCCGCCTGGATCGAACGCCTCTGGGCGCGAAAGGCCCTTCGCGATGCCGCATGATCAACCGGCCCGCGCGAACAAACCCGTGCCATTGTTCGTCGACGTCGACGGGACACTGACGCGCGCGGACATCTCGCTCGAAAGTTTTGTGCGGATCGCCCGATCCGGCCTGGCAGCGATGATCGCGGTGCTCGCTTGGCTGGTCGCGGGCCGCGCCATTGCCAAGACCATGGCGGCACGGCGCGACCGCATCGACGCCGCGCGGCTGCCCTACCGGCCAGAGGTGCTCGATCTCATCGAACAGGCCAGAACCGAAGGGCGCCCTGTCATTCTCGCGAGCGCAAGCCATTGGCGGCACATCCGACGCATCGCCGATCATCTGGCGCTTTCGGATCCGGTCCTTGCGACGCGCGGCCGCGCCAATCTCAAAGGAGTTGCCAAGCTCGCTGCCATCCGCGCGCATATCGGTCCCGGCGCGCCCTTCGATTATGTCGGCGACAGCCGTGCCGACGCATGCCTGTGGCGCGAAGCGCGGCGCGCATGGTCCGTCGGACATGTCCCGCCACGCTCGGCTGTCCAGCGCCTCGGCGGACCGCAGCCCGGCGCGGCCCGGTCCATTATCCGGGCGATGCGGCCGCACCAATGGGCCAAGAATATACTGGTGATCGTCCCGGCATTCACGTCGGGCGAATTTATGAAGGCGGGCGTGTTGCTGACGGCGGTGACGGCGGCGCTGCTCATGTCGCTGATCGCCTCGTCGATCTATTTGCTGAACGACCTGCTCGATATCGACTCCGACCGCACGCACCGCACAAAATGGAACCGGCCGCTTGCCCATGGCGACCTCCCGATACCCGCTGCGCTGGGCCTGTCCCTACTTCTTTCAGTCCTGGGCCTCGCCGGGGGATGGCTGCTGGGCGGCCCGCAGCTGACCCTCTGGCTCCTCGCCTATATGGCGATCACGACCGCTTATTCCTTCCGGTTGAAGGCGGTGATGGTCGGCGACGCGCTCATCCTCGCCTCGCTCTATACGATCCGCATCTGGGTCGGTGCGATCGCGATCGGCGTGCCGCTCAGCTTCTGGCTCCTGCTCTTCTCGGTTTTCCTATTCCTGAGCCTTGCCTATCTGAAACGCTATGTGGAAATGCGCGACGCGATCGAGCCGCAACGTCTGCTCAGCGGGCGCGGCTATGTCGGCGGCGACCTTGACGTGGTGATGATGTCGGGCATCTCGGCCGGCATGGTCGCGGTGCTGGTCCTCGCCCTGTTCGCGCACGACCCGGCAACGGCCGACCATTATGCGCTGCCCGAAATGCTGTGGCTGCTCTGCCTGCCGCTGATCTATTGGCTGAACCGCATCTGGATGATGGCGCGGCGCGGCGAGGTGGAGGGCGACCCGGTGGCTTTTGCGATCAGGGACAGGCGAAGCCTCCTCCTCGGCGCCGCCACGACGTGCATTTTCCTCGCCGCTCTCTACGGGCCCGCGATCGTCCCTATGATGGGCGATTGAAGGCGGAGAATCCAAAGGCCCTGAAGCGACCGCCTTCTACGGTGGCGATGGCGATCGAGAATCGCGGTCCGCCGGCCGGTCAGTTTGCCGACTGGACCGCCCGTTCCGGTCGCCACGCCGACGCGATCAGGCCGCCATCGCCGAACAGACATGTCATCGGGTCCGCGCCGTGCGCCGCTGCGCGCAGCTGGTCCGCAAGCGGATCGTCGATCGGCTGGTCGCTCTGCAAGAACGCTACCCACGCGGCAATGGCCGCCTCGATCGACGGGCAGCGCTGTCCTCGCGCCTGATGCCACGCCAGCGTTTCCAGCCAGCGCTGCGGGATTTTCTGGCTGCCGTCCATCGCGATCTGGATCAGCCGGTGGTCGAGCGCGGGGTTGGCGAAACGGTCGAGCAAAGCGTCGGCATAGGCGGCAAGGTCCTGCCCCGGCGCAGCGTCGATCGTGGGGGCTGCTTCGTCGCGCATCAGCCGTTCGATCAGCGGGCGAATGTCCGGGTCGGCGACCGCCTGATGGACATAGGTATGACCACGCCCCAGCCCGATATAGGCGAGCGCCGAATGCCCGCCGTTGAGCATCCGGAGCTTCGCCGTTTCATAGGGCGCAACGTCGGCGACAAGCTGGGCGCCGACAGACTCCCAGCGCGGACGCGGGCCGGCGAAATCATCCTCGATCACCCATTGACTGAAGGCTTCGGTGACGACAGCGCCTTCGTCGCGCGCGCCGAGCGCCGCTTCGACGGCGTCGCGGTCGGCGTCGGTGGTCGCGGGAACGATACGGTCGATCATCGTCGCGGGGCAGCGGCATTCAGCGTCGAACCAGTTGAGGAGATCTGGATGCTCCGCGACCAGATAGTCGCGCATCAGCGCGCGCAGCACCGCGCCATTGTTCGCGAGATTGTCGCAGCTGAGCAGGGTCAAGCCGGAGAGCCCGGCCGCGCGGCGCGCCGCGAGCCCCGCGCCGACGAAGCGGTAGAGGCTCGACGCCCCGCGCGCCGCCGCGAGGTCGAGTGTACCGTCGGGCGCGCGCAAATAGCCTTTCTCGGTAACGGTGAAGCTGACGATGTGCGTCGCGGGCGAGGCGATTGCGTCGATGACTTGCTGTGGTGCATCGCCCGCGACGAACACGCGCTGCACCGCCCCGATCAGGCGCAGTTCGGTTCCGGCGGCGCTGCGCGTGCTGACGGTATAGAGGCCATCCTGCGGATTAAGCTGCGCCGCGACATCGCCCGTGCGCAGCGACACGCCGGTGATCCCCCAGTCGCGATCGCCCGCCCCCATCGCATCGTCGGTATAAACTGCCTGATGCGCGCGGTGGAAGGCGCCGATGCCGATATGGACGATCCCCGCCGCCTGCGCGCCGCGGTCATAATCCGGCGTCCGCACTGCCGCCGGGATCGGGGTCTTCGCCGACAGCCTCACAGCCTGTACGCGGCCTTGGCGAGATTGTAGCTCAGGTCGACCGCGAGCTCCGCGGCCTCCCATTCCTCCAGCCGATGTTCGGCGACGAGTTGGGCAAGGAAACCACAGTCGATACGCCGCGCGACATCGTGCCGCGCCGGAATCGAAAGGAAGGCGCGCGTGTCGTCGTTGAAACCGACGGTGTTGTAGAAACCCGCGGTCTCGGTCACCTGATTGCGGAAGCGCCGCATCCCTTCGGGGCTGTCGTGGAACCACCAGGCGGGGCCAAGCTTCAGCGCCGGATAATGGCCCGCAAGCGGCGCGAGTTCGCGCGCATAGCTCGTCTCATCAAGCGTGAAGAGAATGATCGTCAGCCGCGCTTCATTGCCATATTTGCCAAGCAGCGGGCGCAGCGCGTGGACATAGTCGGTCGCGGTCGGAATATCGGCGCCCTTGTCGCGGCCATAGCGTTCGAACAGCCACGGGTTGTGGTTGCGGAAACTCCCCGGATGGATTTGCATCACCAGCCCGTCGTCGAGGCTCATTCCCGCCATCACCGTGAGCATATGCGCGCGGAACAGCTCGGCATCGGCGGGCGAGACGTCCGCTCCAGTGACGCGCCCGAACAGCGCCTCAGCGTCAGCGTCCGAGAGGTCAGCGGTAGCGGCGGTCGGGTGGCCATGATCGGTCGATGTGGCGCCCATTTCAGCGAAAAAGGCGCGGCGCTTGCGGTGCGCGGCGAGATAACCGGCATAGGAAAAGGCGTCTTCGCCCGACAGCTCCGACAGGCGCGCCAGATTGTCGCGGAATCCTTCGAACTCGGGATCGACCACGGGGTCGGGGCGATAGGCGGTGATGACGCGCCCGCCCCATTCGCCGCTGGCGTTCGCCTCCTTGACGACGCGGTGATGGTCGAGCGTGTCGAGCGGGCTTTCGGTCGTTGCGATCACTTCGATCCGATAACGGTCGAACAGCGCGCGCGGACGAAAGGCGTCGGTCGCGAGCGCTTCGGTGATGCGATCATAGTAGAGGTCCGACGTCGCCGCCTCGAACTGGACATCGATGCCAAAGGCCTCGGCGAACACCCAGTCCATCCACATCCGCGTCGGCGTGCCGCGAAACAGATGGTAATTTTGCGCGAACAACCGCCAGCTTTCGCGCGGATCGGCATCGGGATTGCGAATTCCGAGCGCATCGAGCGACACGCCCTGCGAATAGAGCATCCGGAACACATAATGGTCGGGATGCAGCAGCAGTTCGGCCGCATTGCCGAAATGGGCGTTGGCCGCGAACCAGGCGGGATCGGTATGCCCGTGCGGGCTGATGATCGGCAGGTCCGCGACCTCGGCATAAAGGCGGCGCGCTATGTCGCGCTGCCCCGCATCGGACGGAAAAAGGCGGTCGGGATGCAGGGTCAGCGGACGCGTCATTATTTGCTCAATTGCTTTCGACACTCACCGGCGCAAGGCGCGGGCTGAGAAGATGGATGGCCAGCACCGCGATGAAATAGACCGTCGTGCAGGCGGCGAAGATCAGCGTGTAATTGCCGCCGGTCGCGTCGAGCACGAGCCCCGTCGACTTGGCCATGATCATGCCGCCGACGCCGCCCATGAAGCCGCCGAGGCCGATGACCGATCCGACCGCTTTCTTGGGGAACATGTCGGGCGGGATCGACAATATGTTCGACGAAAAGGACTGATGCCCGGCGAGCGCGATGCCGATCAGCACGACCGCGAGCCACATATTGTCGAGCCCGGTGACGAACAGCAGCGGAAGCACGCAGCAGCCCGAGAGCAGCATCGTGATCTTGCGTGCAAAGTTGACGCTGTGCCCCTTCTGGATCAGCTTCGACGACAGCCAGCCGCCTGCGATGCTGCCGACGTCGGAGAGCAGGTACATGATGATCATCGGGAGTAGCACGACCTTCAGGTCGACGTCATAGGTGGTGCTGAAATATTTGGGCAACCAGAAGAGCATCAGGAACCAGACCGGGTCGGTTAGAAATTTGCCGATCGCAAATGCCCAGGCTTCGCGCTTGCGGACGATGCGGCCCCAGCCGATGCGCTCGACCTTTTCGGGCGGGTCATGCTCGATCCACGCAAGTTCGGCGTCGCTCACCTTCCCGCTTTCGCGCGGGTTGCTGTAGAGCCAGAGCCAGAGCAACAGCAGCGCCACCCCGAAAAGACCCGTGTAGATAAAGGTTTCGCGCCAGTCGAAGCCGAGCACGACCATGAACAGCGCAATCGTCGGCGCGGTCAGGATCACGCCGATCGTCGTCGCACTGTTGACCCAGCCGATCGCATAGGCGCGTTCCTTTTGCGGGAACCACTCGCTCGACGCGCGCACGACCGAAGGGAAATGCCCCGCTTCGCCCACGCCGAGGATGACGCGCGCGGCCATGAAGGAGACGACCGACGAGGCAAAGCCGTGCGCGACATGGCCGATGGTCCAGATCGAGATGGCGATCGCATAGCCGATCTTGGGGCCGAACCGGTCGATCAGCCATCCCATGATGAGGAAGCCGAAGGCATAGGCGGCCTGAAAGGCGGTGACGATGTTGCCATAGTCATTCTCGCTCCATCCCATCTCGTCGCCGAGGACGGGCGCGAGCAGACCCAGCATCGTCCGGTCGATATAGTTCACCGTCGTCGCGACGAACAGCACCGCGATGATAAGCCACCGGTACCGTCCCGCGCGGGGGACAGGTTGGCCCACCCCGGCTGCGATTGCCTCTGCCATTTTCCTCTCCCGTTTGTTCTTAGATGCTCCTTATGGAGCAGTTGACGCGGATATCATGGTTGAACACCGCATGGGCCTTCTGCCCCGCCTTGATCTCGTGTATTCCGGTAATCGCGCCGGCCGACACCCACGTCCCCGGCGGGATCGCGATGCCCCGCGCGCGCAAGGTGCGAATCAGGAACAAGGCGGACCCAAAGGGGCCGTCGAGCATCGCCTCCATCGTCGCAGCGCCGACGCTTTGGTCGTCGACGAACATTTCGACGGGCATCCGTATCAGGTCGGCATCGCGCCAACCCGGGATCGCGGGGCCGAGAATCAGCCCCTTGTTGTTGCCATAGTCCGACGCGGTCACCGCCGGACCGTGAAGATTGATTTCCGGAAAGGGCGAACTCGCGATTTCGATTCCCGTCCGCACCTCAGCGATGCACTCCTTGACCGAACCGAGGTCGTAATCATGCGCACCGACATCGCCGAAACACAGCAGCACTTCGGCCTCCGCCGCAGCAAATCCGGTCGAATATACGGGCATGGCCGGTGCCGAGCCGTTGCTGCCGTCGAAAATCTCGTCCTCGAAAATCGGGCCGGTCAGGCGATTGCCGCCAAAGCGGGCGACAAGCGCGTCGGGAATCCGGCCGACCTTCCACCCGCCGATGCGGCGCCCGTCGAGCGCGATCGCCGCATCCTGAATCGCATAGGCCTCCGCCATCGTCTGCGGCATCGGCCCAGGATAAAAGGTAAGCGGTGTCTTTAGCGCACGCGCGTCGATTAGCGCGCTCGCGATTTTTTCGATTTCCAAGGTCTCTGCCATGTTTGTCATTTCCCTCTACCGAAAAAGTCTTTATGAGACACCGGTGTCAAACGCAAGCGAATAGCGGTCATTCCGTTCAATTGAACCCCACTTGGGGCCGAAGCTGACCCATGTGCAGGTCTGCCATCGACCGGGGGCAGTGCAGAGCCGAAGATGTCGAGAGCCGAAATATGAAGAACGCCGTCCATATCGCCGCGACCGACAATGTCGCCACTGCCGTCGCCGACCTCGCCGCGGGCGAAGAGCTTAGCGTGGGCGAAATTCCGGTACGGCTCGCAATGCCCATTGCGCGCGGCCACAAATTTGCCGTCGCGCCGATTGCGCAGGGGGCAGCCGTTATCAAATTCGGCTTTCCGATCGGAATCGCAACCGCCGCCATCGCCGCGGGCGAGCATGTCCACAGCCATAATCTTGTGACTGCTCTCGACGGCAACGACGCCTTTCGCTTTCCGGGCGCCGACACGCCGCACCGCGAAGCGCGTCCGGCGATCGCCGCACAAGGATTTCAAGGCTATCTGCGCGCCGACGGACGCGTCGGGACACGCAACGAGATCTGGATCATCCCGACGGTCGGCTGTGTCGGCAACCTCGCCGCGCGTGTTGCGCGAATTGGGGGCGCACGCCACGCCGGACGCGTCGACGGCGTGCACGCCTTCAAGCATCCCTTCGGCTGCTCGCAGCTCGGCGACGATCTTGGCCATACGCGCGCGTTGCTCGCGGCGCTTGCGCAACACCCCAATGCCGGCGGCGCGCTGATCGTCGGGCTGGGATGCGAGAGCAATCAGCTTGGCGCATTGCTCGACCTGATCCCGGCTGAGCGCCGCGGACATATCCGCACGCTCTCGGCGCAGGCGGTCGAGGATGACGAGGCGGCGTGCCTCGCGCTCGTCGACGATCTGGTCGCGGCATGCGCCGATACGCCGCGCAGCGAACGCCCGCTCGCCGACCTCGTGATCGGGGTCAAATGCGGCGGGTCGGACGGGCTGTCGGGGCTGACCGCGAACCCGCTCGTCGGGCGCATGGCCGATGCCGTCGCCGATGCAGGCGGCAAGGTGCTGCTCACCGAGATTCCCGAAATCTTCGGCGCCGAACAGATTTTGATGGATCGCGCCGTCTCGCGCGCCGTGTTCGACGATGCGGTCACGCTGGTGCGCGATTTCAAGGACTATTTCATCCGCAACGGCGAACCGGTGAGCGAAAATCCGTCGCCGGGCAATATCGCCGGCGGCATCACGACGCTCGAGGAAAAGTCATTGGGCGCGGTGCAGAAAGGCGGAAAAGTGCCGCTCGTCGACGTTCGGCGCTACGGCGGCGTGGCGACACGGCCAGGACTGACGTTGCTCGAAGCACCGGGGAACGATGCCGTATCGTCGACGGCGCTCACCGCCGCAGGAGCCACAATCATCCTCTTCACCACCGGACGCGGCACGCCGCTCGGTTTTCCGGCCCCCACGCTCAAGATCGCGTCGAACAGCGCCCTCGCCGAACGCAAGAAAGGCTGGATCGACTTCGATGCCGGCCAGGTGCTCGATGGCGGCTTCGACGCCGCCTCGACCGCGCTGCTCGACCTGATTGCCGCAACCGCATCGGGCGCCCCCAGCCGCGCCGAAAGCAACGAGGAACGCGACATCGCGATCTGGAAATCGGGCGTGACGCTCTAGTCGAGCGCCTCGAAGCGGAAATTGCGAAAGCGCGCCTCGCCCGCTCCCGCCGAATAGAGCCCTGGGCGCAGCATCAGAAAACCGCCGCGGACGTTATGGTGGTAACCCGACACTTCCATCCCGCGGTCGAAGCGGTGCCATGTCTTGCCGCCATCGCCGCTCGTGTCATAGGTGACGATGTGCCGGTCATTGGTGACGCGCATCCGCATCCGTGTCCCATGCGGATTGGCCGGGCGCGCGCGTTCGATGCCATATTGGTGGGTGACGAAGCGCCCCTCGTCGAAACCAAGCCCGCAATAAAGCTTGTCGTCATAAAAGAGGATCAGCCCCGCGGTGCCGCCGGGCGCAATTTCGATGTCGCACTCGAAACGATAGGCTTGGTCGCCCGCGATCAGCAGCAGCGGCGACGAATCGACCGGCGCCTTGCCGCGCGCCTTCAGAACGAGCGCGCCGTCCTCGACTCGCGCGCGCGCCGCCTCGTCGGGCGCCGGGCGGAAAAAATTCCATTTGGCGCCGAGCGCGAGCGCCCTGAAATCGTCCGATAGCGCCATGCCGTGCGGTCCAGCGACCGTCCCGCCGCGCGGCTTCGCGATCGGCTGCGACAGGTCGCCGCCCTTCATGCGGAACCAGCCGTCGGCGGTCCATTCGATGGGGTCGAGCAGCGCCTGTCGCCCCAGCGTCCAATAGCCGTTTTCATAACCGTGATAGACGCTCCACCAGTCACCCGCGGGTCCCTCCACCAACGTCGCATGACCGCGTGACCACCATTTTTCGGAGGCCGAGGTCGTGCGAACGAGCGGATTGTGCGGACAATTTTCCCACGGGCCGTGGATCGATTTCGACCGGGCGGCGATGACCATATGCCCCGTGGGCGGCCCGGCGGTCCCGCCGACCGCGGTGATCATGTAGAAATAGTCGCCGTGGCGCGTAATCTTCGGCCCCTCGGGCGCAAAGCCTTCGACCACCCAGTCGGACGGATAGCGCCACGGGTCATAGACATGCTCGGGCTCGCCGATGCGCGACAGGCCGTCGTCCGACAGGCGCACGCGGTCGCCGCCCGACAGGAATAGCCAGCGCGACCCGTCCTCGCCGACGGCATGGCCGGGGTCGATATGGTTGGGCAGGTTCAAATCAATAGGGTCGCTCCACGGTCCCTCAATCCGGTCGGCCCAGATCACCCAACTGGTGTTGGGTCCTTTGGTCGGAATGTAGAGATAATAGCGCCCCTGATGCTTGCAGAGCTCGGGCGCCCACACCGCGCCGATATTGCGCGTGAGCGCCGGCCCGATGGGACGCCAGTTCACCAGATCGCGCGAGTGCCAGATGACCAACCCAGGATAGGAATCGAAGGTCGAAAAGGTCATGTAATAATCGTCGCCATCCTTCAGGATCGACGGATCGGGATGGTCGCCGGCCATGATCGGGTTGAGAAACCGCCCGTCGCCAAGGTCGGCCTTGCGCTGTCCGTCAAAGCCGCGCGCCCAGGCAGGAGCGCGGTCAGCGGGGTCGCTTGCCGTCGCCACCGGAGCGCCCGGCGCCATCGCGAGCGCGGTGCCCGCGCCTCCAACGCCCGCGGCAAACAGGCCGCCGCCCGCCAGCTTCAGAACATCGCGTCGATCGGTCACCTTCGTTCCTTCTCGCAAAAGAAAGGCCCGGCCCTCGCGGACGAAGACCGGGCCTTTCCTGGGACTATCATCAAACTCAGATCTTGAAGCGCGCTCCGAACAGGAAGGTGCGCCCATAATGGTTGTTCTCGTAGTTCCGGTTCGCTTCCAGATCGGTGAAGCGATAGCGATAGTCGTCGGTCAGGTTCGTGCCCTCGATCGACAGTTCGATATTCTCGGTCAGTTGGTAGCGGATCGACGCGTCGACGTTGAACGAGCTGCCATAGCCTTCGAAGACATTGTTGTTGCCGCTCGTGCTGTCGTTGAACGCGCTGCGCCATGCGGCCGAGGTACGGACAGAGAATTTGCCATCGTCATAATAGATGGTCGCGTTCCAAGCCCGCTTGGCGAGGCCGAGCAGCGGCTGCGTATAGGTGCCGTTGGGCTGCGCCTCGAGCCGGTTTGTGACCGGGTTGTAGGCGAGCGGACCCGCGATGCTGTAATCGACATCGCTCTTCACGAACGTCGCGTTGCCGAGCACGCCGAAATGGCGGAGCGAGTCCGAAAAGACCGAGAAGGGCAGTTGCAGCGAGAATTCCACGCCCTTCAGATTCGCACCCGGACCGTTGCCCGTCGTACGGAATTCGAACTGACGGTTGGGATCGGCACCCTGGACGACGGCTATATAGGCCGGCGTTCCGGGCGTCAGCAAGGACGTCGGAAGGCCGCTCGACGCATAGGTGCCCTGCAGCGAGGTCGAGATCGGGAAGCTCACCACATCCTTTGCAAACAGCGCCACCGACGCCAGCGCGCCCGGTGCGAAATACCATTCGGCCGCGAGGTCGAAGGTCGTCGCGCGATAGGGGTCGAGGAACGGGTTGCCCGACGAGATACGGAAGTTGAACTGGTCGACCGATCCGCCCGGAGTGAGGCTGCCCAGCGTCGGACGCGTGATGACCTTTGCGATTGCACCGCGCAGGATCAGATTCTCGGTCGGGTGCAGGTTGATATTGAACGACGGGAGCCAGTCGTCATAGGTCCGGTCGACCGTCACGAATGTCCCACTGGTGAAGCCCGACGAGCTCTGGTCGGTCTTCACATAGCGCACGCCGGCATTGCCCGTCATCCGCATGCCGAGAATGTCGGTTTCGAACTCGGTCATGAACCAGCCGCCATAGGTCTTTTCGGTGACAGCACGCTGTTCGCCCTGCTGGAGCACCGCGGGGCGGTTGTAGAGGTCGATGAGCGCCGTACCGGCCGCAAGATCGGGGACGATCCAGGCGTTGGTGTTGCCCGAGGGCTGCCCCGCCTTGCCGAGCTGGAACAGCTCGGAGATGTCGGCCGTGACCGGCAGGCCGCCGGTGCCGGGCGCGCAGGGGAAGGCCGCGCAGTAAGTGCTGTCGCGGCGGAACCCGACCGTTTCGAAATCGAACTGGCGATAAAAGCCGCCGCCGAGCAGCTGGAAGCCGTCGGAAACGTCGAGTTCGAAATCGCCGGCGAACGTCTTGAACTTGTTGGTCAGGAACGACGGACGGTCGCGGAATTCGGCAAGCACGAACGAGCCGGGATTTTCGATCCCCGCGCCAAAGGTCAGCAGCGGGAACTTCATATCGCTATAGTCGTAGCGATAACCGGTCGCGTCGGTATCGTCGAATGCGAGCGTCGTTTCGACGGGAATGTCGGCGTCCGAGCGCGAGAAACCGCCGAGCAGTTTCACCCGGAACGTGTCCGTCAGCGCCTGTTCGATGCGCCCCGACAGCTGATAGAATTCGGTCTCGCTTTCACGCGAATAGCGCTCGGTACGGACATAGACATTGTCGAGATCAGCCGAGATCAGATTATTGTTGGCGTCGATGACATAGTTGGACACGTCGATGAAACGCTCGTTGCTGCGCAGCAGCACCTCGCCCCAATATTCGTCGCGGGTTTCCTTGAACTTCGAATAAAGCCCGTCGATCGAGATTTTGGTGTTCTCCGACGGCTCGAACTGGACCGAGGCGGTCGCGCCCAGACGTTCGCGGTCGTGGCTGACCAGGCCATAGCGCGGAATACGTGGATGGAAGGCTTCGGCGACGTCGATACAGGCCTGCGACGGATTGGCGACGAAGTTCGATCCCGACATGCAGGTCACGCCGTCGACGCGCCGGAACGGCGCCTGCGCCCAACGCACACTGTTATTGCCGAGTTCGTGCGTCGTATAGTCGGACCAGGCGACCGATGCCGAAACGCCGAAAGTGCGGTCGGCATTCGTCCAGGCGATCAGCCCGGCGACGCGCGGATTGACGTCTTTCGTCAGGTCATTGTAGCGCGCCTGCGCCGACGCGACGACGGTGAAGCCTTCCTTGCCGCCGAGCGGGTTGCCCGTGCCGCCGACCTCGATCACCGTCATGGTGAAGCCGTCAGCGGGGTTCGGGTCGGCACCGGGGTCGCAGCCCACCGGTCCCATGAACGCGTCGAACTCAAGCACGAAGCCCGAGCTCAGGTCCAGGGGCTGGGGCAGCCAGACCGCGTTAGCCGAACTGCCGACGGCGTTCGAAGTGATACGGAGGTGACCGTTGTCGAGCACCTCGGGACGGTAGCCGCCGGCCTGGACAACAACCAGGCCGCTGTCTTCGGGCGCTCCGGCCGCGAGGTCGAGGGGGCCGATCTCGTCGCCGCGAACACTCTCGTCGGCGCCGGGATCATAGGCCTCGATCGAGACCTGGTCGAAGACCGCACTGCCGACATCGCCGGAGTGGTTGGTCAGGGCGAGTCCGACGAGCAGGGTGTCGGGACGATCCGGATGGGAGTCGCCGCCAATCGTCTGCCACTGGATCGGCTCGCCATCTGCATCCTCGAACGCGAGCTGCGTCTGGATGAGGGCTCCGACACGGTACATACGCATCCAGGTGGGACGGCGGTTGACCCGCTGTCCGGCGTCCGGATCAAAGCCCGCGAGGGCTCCGTCGTCGACCTGGTAGACATCGTTGCTCGAGCCGTTCTCCAGGTGGTTCCAGCGCCATGCGTGGCGCGGAAGGTCAATCTCACCCTCGTTGACTCCGGAGAGATTGGTCTGGATCATCGAGTAGCGCGAGTTGGAGTGACAGCTCTGGCGGGCCATGAGGCCGTGCTTGCCCCAGCGTCCGCTCGCTCCATCGATGCGCTCGGCAACGTGGACTGTAGCGACGAAGTCACCGGTGACCGACTTGTAGGCGAAGGCCATGTGGTCTCCACCGTTCCAGATGTCGGAGCCGTTGGCTTCGAGGGTGTAGCTGTCGCTGTCGGCATCGTAGGTGACTCCACCTATGTTCGCATCTCCAATGAGGTGCGAGTTGTCGAAGATACCGATAGGACCGGAAGCGTCGGCCGCGAAGGGAACGCCCGTGGTACCGCTGATCGGCAGCAGGCCGCCGCCGAGGTCCATGGTGCCCGAGACGCTCGAAGAGCCGCTGCCGGCGTAGGCGAGCGTGTAGCTCAGTCCCGCGTTCACGTCTCCGACGGTGGTCTCCCACACGATGCTCAGGCCGGTGGTGACCTCTTCATCTGTGGGTGAGAGAACCTCCACCTCGGCGAGGCTCAGGAACGCTCCCGGCATCGAGACGCGGACAATCTGTCCGTCAGCGTCAACATCGCTAACCGTGAAGTTCACGGCGCTGTTGGCGTTGA
>JBGTUD010000020.1:0-21618 GCA_041939405.1 Sphingopyxis sp.
ACTGTTAATCGATCGGTCGTAGGTTCGAATCCTACCCGGGGAGCCATTTCTTACATTTGCCGATTTTGGCGCTCGACGTGCCCGCCGAAGCCTTGGCTTTCGGCAGGCTTTCCATAATAATATCAAAGGGCTTGCAGAAGGTTACCGAGACCTCCCCGTCCTTGTAGGAACAGTTGGCTAGTAGGTGGTGGAGGATGCTTCTTTTACCCGCCAAATCGGATTCCGCGAACATCCTGCGCGCATCTTTCGCAATTCCCAGCAGAGCGATTCCGTCGTCGATGAAGGCATTGTCGGCCTCCGAAAGAAGATCGAACTCGCGCGACAAACCGTTCAGGTCTTCGCGATAGCCTTCGGAGATTCGAGCGAAGAGAGCTTTGTCGAGCTTTCCATCGACGTGATCGAGGTACGACTGCTTCATGCGCTCACGTATGTCGTCCTGATCGCGACGCAGACGGTCAGCCCCGCGATCATGATCGCGAACACGATGACAATCTGACCGACAAGCAATTTGGTGGGTGTCATGATCTGCTCCGTTCGCGGGCGCCCCCCGCACCGAGGTAGGCGTGCGATGAACTGTTGCAAAACAGCTTCTGGCTCGCAGTCGCTTGCGAGGCCTATATCCTCTTCTATGCCCTCTGGGGCAGCAAGCCCACCAACGCCCTGCCTCCCGAACGCGTCGAATGACGAATTCCCCGACGCGGGTAACACCGCAAGTGCAGCCGGCCGTCAGGGCGCAAGACTGAGTTCGAACCCTCGGCTCGTATAATAGTCAATTCGCCGATATAAGGTCGATCTCCCGATCCGCAGTATCTCCGCAGCGCGAAGGCGGTTGCCGCCCGCTTCGTCGAGCGCTTCCCGAATCTGTTGAAGTTCCGCCTTCTGCAGCCGGCTGAGATGGCTCGGCGCAAGCGCTCGGCTGTGGCGCAACGTCAGATCGTCACTTCGAACCTCCCGGCCGATTGCCTGCGCCGCTGCGCTTTCCACCGTCTCCCTCAACTGCGCGACATTCCCCGGCCATTCAGCAGCCGCGAGCTGTTCGACAAGGCGGGCGGCGGCGACACGCGGTCGATCCAATTTGCCGAGGAAATAAGCGACCAGCGGCCCCACATCCTCGCGCCGCATGCGCAGGGGCGGCATCCGGACTTCCACGGCGCGCAGCATGGTGACGAGCGGCAACAGCGCGTCCGCGAAACATTTCCCAGTCAGAACCAGCCGGTGCGCGTCGACGCCATCGAGAGCCTCCACCAGATCGACGCAATGCTCATCGCCCATACGTTCGACGCGGCGCAGCAGCACCGCCTCGCCGCGGCGCAGCGACCGAGCGAGAGTCTTGATCGTTGACCGGTCTTCCCACTCGATCTCGAGGGGGCTGCCTCCTTGCGACAGTTGCTCCGCAAGCAACCGCCCCAGTCGGGTTTTGCCTGTTCCCGCTTCGCCGAATATGAAGGCAGGCACCGACTGCTGGAGCGCGGCATTTGCGGCATCAAGGGCGCGGCGAAGCGCCGGGCTCGCGCCGATCATTGCATCAAACGGTCCCGGCGCGGGCAAAGCGGGAACCGCGACAAGACCGGGCTGCGATTTGATTGGTCGCAGGCGCATCACTGATCCCGGCACGCCATCACCTTCGGCAACGGGGCGAACCTGAAGGTGGAGAATCCGGCCAGCGTTACACAATATTTCGTGCTCGGTCGCACGCGACCGAAACCCTGCCTCGCGGGCATAAGCAGCGAGTACGGCATGGTCATTCTTGTCGAGGAGTTGCATGGCACCTCGGTTCATGATCGTCGTATGTTCGTCCATCGCGACGACGGCCTCTGAACCGCGCTTGCGAACCTCGCGAAGATATTCGGTAAGCAGGACCTGCTCGCGTGGCGCAAGCCGCTCGCGAAGCGCGCGCGCGATCTCGGCTCCTGCCGCCCGAACGATCATCAGAACCGTGCGCGGATCGAGATCGGTGGCCAGTCTTTCCGGCAGCGTGAGACTGAGAACTCCCCGTATCGATCGCCGGAGTGGGTCGATGATCGGCACCGAAGTACAATAGCTGTCCTGCAAGGCCTCATTATAATGTTCGCCGCCCCACACCTGGACCGCCGTTCCCTCCTCGATTGCCGTGCCATCCGAATTGGTCCCGACGATTTCTTCGGACATCGCGCCACCGATAGTGGGAAAGGTCCTTTCCGCCCAACGCACCATCCCGGGCTCTCCGCGGAACACCGAGATCGTGCCGGTGGGATCGGCAAGACTGACGCAGCCTTGCGCATCCACCGACAGGCGTTCGAGTTCAGCAATGACGGGTTCGGCGCAGCGCAGGAATTGCTCGTCGATCTGGGGTTCCGCCACCACCTCCATGATCTTCTTCGCAGTGCTCACGTTGCACAGGGCACTGCGTTTCCACGACCTGGCAATGACAGGCCTGATGGCGGACAGGTCGGTCTGCGCCGGATTGGCAATGAACCGGGCGCGCAATGCTTCGAGCATGTCCCGGTCCGCTATCCCGGGAGGCTGCCCCGGCTTCCACGGCGTGATATCCGAATTCACGGTCATAAGCATTTCCCGCAACCGTGCTCGACGGCTGCACGTCTGGAGGGCTGCAGAAACATCTCCCCCAACCGGCGCGAACCTGCCTTATAGGATGGTCGGTTCGTCCTCGCCGAGCCTATGCCGCTTTTAAAGCCTGTCAAGCAGCCTTCTCCGCGTAACAAAAAGACCCTGCTGTCGCGGAACGGCCGACCCCACGCCGCGATGCAGGTCGGCGCGCGCTGGGACAACGACCTGTGCCAACCGCCGAGACAGGGCCTATTGCGCAGTATATCCTCCGTCGACAAACAACTCGCTGCCAGTCACATAGCTCGCTTCATCGCTGGCCAGGAACAGCACACAATAACTGACCTCCTCGGGGCGAGCGCCGCGTTTCATCGGCGTCGCCGCGGCGAAGGCGCGGTTCGACTCTTCCCCCTCCTCCACTGCCATAGGCGTCATGACGAGACCGGGCGACACCGCGTTCACTCGTATTCCGTCGGCAACATACTGAACCGCAGCAGCTCGGGTCATCATCGCCACGGCTCCCTTCGACGCCTGGTAGGAGAAGAAGCCAGGCGCACCAACCGATCCGCTGATCGAGCAGATGTTGACGATCGCCCCGCCCCCGATGCTTTTCATCACCGGAACGGCATGCTTGATGCCCAGGAAAACTCCCTGCTGGTTGATTGCTGTCAACCTCGACCAGTCAGCCAGCTCTTCCTCATCCGCGCCCTTCATCGAGCCGACAATGCCGGCATTGTTCACGAGAATGTCGATGCGCCCCCAGCGTGCGCGCGCCTCGTCGATCACCGCCTGCCATTGGATTTCGGATGTCACATCAAGGTGGCGATAGTGAACATCATGCCCTGCGGCGCGCAAGTCGGCCGCCACCTTCTCGCCCTGCTCATCGAGAACGTCGGTAATCAGCACCGATGCCCCCTCCGTCGCAAAGAGGCGCGCGTGCGCTTCGCCCTGTCCCCGAGCGCCACCGGTAATCATTGTGATCTTGCCCTGAACCCGGCCCATAAAATTCTCCGATCCCCATCCTGTTCAAATCACCGCCAATGCCGGACCCGCGCTCAATGGTCAGTCTCGCGGGCGAACCGACAGGCTGTCAATCATTGATACCGGTCGGCCGGTCGAGTTCCGCCAGCGTCTCGGTGCGATGCTTGATCTCCTTGATGCGTGGAAGCACCTCGGTTCCCAGCAGTTCGAAGTGACGGCGATACCGCTCGGGCTGGTCGAGATAGTCGAAGGTGAAGGAAATGATCGTTCCAAATCCGCCCGATGCGTCGAGATCGCGTTGGAGTTTCTTGATCACCGTGTCGGGCGAACCGACGAGCCATTTCTCGCGTGCGAGATATTCGAGCGGCACGTCTTCCGACCGGGTGACACCAAGTTCCGGAACCATCACGGGCAGGAAGCCGCCACGCTCATAACCCGGAAGCATCCATTCGCGATACGTCTGTCCCATGGCGCCGTTGATCGCAAGATCCATGGCCTCCTCGTCGGTATCAGCAACAAGAATATTGTGGGCGATGCGCCATTCGTTGCGATCGGCCTGGCGGCCCGCCGCCTCGGCCCCCTGCATGTAACGATACCAGTGGCCCGCGAGATACTCGCGGCCGACATTGAAGCTCAGCGGAATGCAGCCAAGCTTTCCTGCCTGCGACAGCGTCGACGAGTTGGGGCTGAGCCCTGCCATCGCGATGGGTGGGTGCGGCTTTTGATAGGGCTCCATGAACGGACCCATCTGGACGTCGTCATAGGCCGGAATTTCGAAAGACCAATGCTTGCCTTCGTGCTTGAACGGCCCCTTCTTCCCCCAGATGTCGTGAAGGATCTGGACGCCCTCGATCATTTTTCCTGCCGGGTCGTCGTTGCCGTGGACCAAATGGTCCGAGGGATAGGCGCCGCCACCGATTCCGACCATCAGCCTTCCCTTGGTCATGAGGTCGAGTTGCATCAGTCGATGCGCGAGCGCCATCGGGTTATGGTTGCCGGGGATGTTCGCGCCGGTGCCAAGGCGAATACGACTGGTCTGGACCGCCGCCGCTGCGAGATACAACTCGGGACTGCAGACCGGCTCCCAACGCATGGTGCTATGCTCGGCGACCCACACTTCCGAGAGACCGAACTCTTCGGCCCAGCGGATGAGCTGCATGTCCCATTCGAACCCCGCATAGAGGTCGGTCTGGGGAGCCCGGAATGGCACAACGAACAGACCAATATCCATTTCAAAAACCCCTGCATTCTGACGATCGCGACAAGCGATTCGTTACCGATGAGGCGGGATCGCACGCACGCCGACTGCGCGACTGTCCCAGCTTGGAGCAGCGCAGAATATTCTCAGCGCACGACATTGCGGAGCCTGCCCACCTTCTCGACCTCGACTTCGACAACGTCGCCGGGCTGCAGCCACACCGGCGGCGTGCGCTTGGCGCCTATGCCTTCGGGCGTACCGGTGGTGATGATGTCGCCGGGCGAGAGCTCGAGGAAGGTCGAAACATATGCGACGAGTTCGGCGAGCGGAAAAATCATGTGCCGCGTATTCGATCGCTGCATCTCGGTGCCGTTCACCCGTGTCGCAATGTCGAGCGCCTGGACATCCCCAATCTCGTCGAGCGTAACGAGAAACGGCCCGCAGGGCGTCGAGCGATCGACTGCCTTTCCGGCCAGCCACTGCGTTCCGCGATACTGGAGGTCGCGCGCAGTGATGTCGTTGAGGACCGTCAGGCCTGCTATCGCTCCCAACGCATCGTCCTGCGAAATGTTACGCGCGGAACGTCCAATGACCAGCGCCACTTCGCCTTCGAAGTCGAGGTTCGGCGTAACGCCGGTGCAGGCGATTTCATCCTCGGGTCCGATCAGGCTCGTTGCGAATTTCGCAAACACATCGGGAAAGACCGGAAGCGCACGACCGGTTTCGGCTACATGGTCCTTGTAATTGAGACCGATGCAGAGCACTTTTTCGGGATCGGCTATCGGCGGACCGAACCGCAACGATCCGACGGTTCCGGCGACGGCATCAGGTGTCCGCGCGGCGACCGTGAAGAGGCGATCCGCAAGCTTGCTCAGTTCGCGCCCATGGAGCCGAAGCAGCGCACGAAGGCTCCCTGCCGGAGCGGCGCCATCAGCCGTGAGAAGTATGTCGATGTCGTAGACGATGTCGCCCACCACAAAGCCCGGTCGCAGACCCGATGACGCGTTATAGCTCACTAATTTCATTGGCATTTTCCTCTTGACGATTTTTCGCTTGGCGCGCTCATCCCGTGTCGGCCGCCACGCTCAGCACGGCATCGGCAAGACGTTCGGCGATGTCGTCCACCACCCGCGCGTCCATGGGCGACGACAAGGAAACAAGATTGGCGGGGGACAGAAGGAGGCCGCGATCATAGGCCGCCCACCAAAGGCGATGCTGCATATCGCCCGGGTAGCCGCTCGCCCCCTGCGGAAACGGGCGCAGGAGCGAGCCGCGGCCACGCACTTCCCAGCCCACGAGGGCAATGCGCTGGCCGACGGCTGCGTGCGCGGCTTCGCCGTACGCGTTTAAACGGTCGATCTCGGCCCGATTAAGCAGGCGGAGCGCTTCCGCTCCGGCCGCCATACTGACGGGGTTCCCTGAAAAGGTTCCCGACTGCGGAATGGCATTGGGGTGAGCCGGATCGAGTTCGCGCATCAGCGCCTCGCTGCCGGCAATGGCCCCCACCGGAAAGCCGCCGCCGATAAGCTTGCCGGTGGTAAGCAGATCCGGAACGACGCCATATTCGCCGTGGAGGCCGCAAGCGCCGAGGCGCAGGCTGATTACCTCGTCGATGATGAGGGCGATCCCGTACCGCGTCGCAAGAGAGCGAGCGGCCGCCACGAATTCGGGCGACTGCGCGATGAGCCCCGCCTTGTTGGGCATGAGGTCGATAACAATCGCAGCATAATATTCCGGACGCGCTTCTATTGCTTCGGTCAGCGCAGCAACGTCGCCAAGCGATATAAGAGTCACATCGCGCGCCACGCCATCAGGTACGCCGCGACGATCTTTTGCCGCTCCCGTACAGAGGGCGATGTCCGACGAACCGTGATAGCCATTGCGGATCATCAGGCATCCATCGCGACCGGTTCCGGCACGAGCGATCCGGATCGCCGTCATGACTGCCTCGGTCCCCGAATTGGTGTAGCGCACCTGGTCAAGACCGGGCATCCGCGCGAGCAGTAGCTCCGCGTGCTCCCACTCGTAGAGGTTGGGTATGCCCCAGCAACTGCCCTCGCGCATGGCTCGGGAGGCCGCCTCGATCAACGCAGGATGCGCGTTCCCATGAATTTGCGTGGTAAAATTGTTGTTGGCATCAATAAGTTCACGGCCGCGGTCGTCCCACAGACGCCAGCCGTCGCCGCGCATGGCATAGGGCGTCGGCGCTCCGGCATAATAGGCCGAACGCCCCATGCCGCCAGGAAGCAGTGGCAAGCCGCGGGCGTTGCACTTGATATGGGGGTCGCTTCCAGGCGCCCGTGCCATGCCCGCCGCGTTGTGCTGAACCATGATCCTATCGAAACCTCCGCATGCCGCCCCGCCGGTTCGGAGCCGGCGCGACATTGTCGCAGCGGATCGGGGAAGGACTGTGTCGACATGACACACGCTAAATCAATGCAATGCCCTGCGCGCTAACGCGGCTGCCTCACCTTGGCACAGTCCCAAACGTGCAGGCGCTCTAAACAACGCAGCCGACACCGGCACACGCCGACGGACAAATCAAAATGACGGACGGGATCGATGACCAACTTTGACCAGCCGAAATTTGCCACAGCGCTCTCCGCGCGCAGCGAGGCAGGCCCCGTTACAGTGGCGCACATGGTGGGAGGCGTCCCGCGCTTCGATGGAGCCCTGCTTGAGCGCGAGAATCCGAGCCGACCCGGAAGCGTGGTCAGTCGTTGCCACGATGCCCCGCAGGGCCTTGTAGCCGAGGCAGTGGCAATAAGCCGCGCCGCCCAAAAATCGTGGGCTCGGCTCTCTCTCGCCGAAAGAATCGAAAGGATGCGGCCGGCGATCGCCCATGTTGAATCGGCGCTCGGTGACTGGGCGGTGCGCGTCGCGCTCGAAATCGGCAAACCCTTCGGTCCAGCGCTTGCGGAAGCCCGCGAAGTCCTCGACATTCTGCGCCTGTTCCTCGGCTATGCAGAAGAGGAAGGGGCGTTCGACGATCCGCGGCAGAAAGATCCCTCGGGCCTTGCCAATGTTTCGCTGCTCCGTCCCTACGGCGTATTTGGGGTCATCGTGCCTTTCAACTATCCGATCGTCCAGGCCGCGGGCCCAACGATCGCGGCGCTGCTCGTCGGCAACGGCGTGGTGATCAAGACGTCGCACCACGGGGCATGGTCGGGCCACGCCATCTATGAAATGTGCGCCGCGATGGACTTGCCGGAAGGCCTGGTCAACATCATCCATGGTGAGGACGAACCTGGCCGCGCGCTTTCGGGTTCGGATATCGATGGCATCTCTTTCACGGGATCTGTCGCGGTGGGCAAAGCGATCATGACGCAATTGGCCCTCGGCCCCTATCCGCGCCCGGTCATTGCGGAAATGGGCGGCAAGAACCCGGTGATAGTGACAGAGAGCGCCGATCTCGACATTGCTGCCGATGGCATCATTTTTTCGGCATTCGACCTCGGGGGTCAGAAGTGCAGCGCGCTCTCGCGCGTGCTTGTTGCAAAAAATGTCCATGACCGTCTGGTCGCGCTGGTCGCCGAGCGCGCGGCCAAACTTGTCATGGCCGATCCGGCGGACGGGCGTGCTTTTGCAGGGCCGCTCGCCGATGTTTCCGCGCTCGCGCGTTTCGAAGCGATCACAAGCTCGGCGCGCGGCGAGGGTTTCCATGTCGTCGGCGGCGAGCGTCTCGATCGCGAAGGCTATTTTGTTCAGCCTGCTGTCGTGTCCGGTGTGCCGGGCGATCATCCGCTGGCGACGACAGAGCATTTCGTACCTTTTTTGACGATCAGCCCGTTCGACAGTTTCAGCGAGGCATTGGCGCTGGCGAACGACACACCGATGGGCCTGACGGCCGGAATTTATACTGGCGATCTGAACGAGGCGCGGCAGTTCCTCGACGAGATCGAAGCCGGGTGCGTCAATGTCAATGTTCCGGGGCACGCAACAACCGGTTGGTGGCCGGGCCCCCAAACTTTTGGTGGCTGGAAGGCCAGCGGATCGAGCGGCAAGCAGGGCTTCGGCAAATGGTACATACCGCAATTCGGGCGCGAGCAGGCACGGAAGGCGCCACCGGAAATCGCCGATTTGCTGTCAGGTTGAACGGCACGAACTTGCGGTAACGCGGGGCGGAGGAAATCCCACTTCATTTTCTCACGATAAGGGACAATCTTTCTATATGGACGCCGTGATGACCACCCAAACAACCTCGCCGGTCGCGCCCGTCGATGGCAATACCGGCTTCGCGCTTCGCGGAAACATGGGCACGACAGACCTGCTCTTCACGGTGCTCGCCTTCACAGCCCCGCTCGGTGTCGTCTTCGGCTTCCTGTCCTTCAACATCCGGTTCGGCATCGGCGTTCCGATCGCCTTTCTTGGCGCGACCGGACTGATGCTGCTCTTCGCCGTAGGCTTCACCAACATGACACGCCGCGTCGCCAGGCCCGGCGCTTTCTATACCTACATCGCCGCGGGACTCGGCCGGCCGGCCGGGCTCGGCGGCTCCTTCCTCGCACTCACCACCTATGGCTTCAATGTGGCCGCCGCGCTCGTATTTTCGGGAATCGCAATCAACAATCTACTTGGCAGTTTTCAGCTGGAATTATCGGTGCCCTGGTGGATTTGGTCGCTCGCGATGCTCGCGCTCGTCTGGTGGTGCAGCTATTTCAATGTCGAATTCTCGGCAAAGCTGCTCTCGACGGTGCTCGTCTTCGAGGTTCTCGCCATCCTGATCTTCGACATCGTCCTTATCCTGCACGGCGGACCAGAAGGGCATAGTTTCGCGCCCTGGAATCCCGCCAATCTCGTCACCCCTTCGGTCGGTCTGCTTTTGCTCTTCAGCGTCGGCCTCTTCAATGGTTTCGAAGCAACCGCCATCTATCGCGACGAGGTTCGCGATCCGGCGCGGACCATTCCGCGCGCAACATATCTCGCAATTCTGTTCCTCGGCCTCTTCTATGCCGCCTCCTCCTATGCGCTGATTCTTTCCGAGGGCGCGTCGCAAGCGGTCGCGGCAGCATTGCGCAACCCAGCCGAAATGATGCCGCATGCGCTGCTCACCTATTTCGGGGCCTTTGCGAACCAGCTGATCGCAGTGCTTCTCGTGACCAGCATGTTCGCCTCAACGCTGGCACTCCAGAATATTCTGGCACGCTACGCCCATTCGCTGAGCGTCGATGGCATCTTCCCCCGCATGCTCGCTGCCGTCCATCCCCGTCATGGTTCGCCGCACCGATCGGCATTGACGGTCGGCGCTGTTCAGCTCGTGATGCTGGTCATTCTCATCCTTTCGGGCGCCAACGCGCTCGACCTTTACGGCGCGGCGGCGGGAGTCGCCTTTTACGGGATGCTGCTCCTGCTTTTTCTGACCGCGCTGGCAGTAATTCTTTATTTCCGAGCTGAGCCAGGAAGCGTTTCCATGTGGAAGATTCTCGTTGCCCCGGCGATCGCCGCATTGGGGATCGGGACGGAGCTGGCCATCGCTACGGTAAATCTACCGCTGCTCATCGAAGCGCCTATGCCGGTCATCTGGACACTCGCCGGGGTAAGCTACGCCGCACTCTTCATCGGGGCCACTATTGCATGGTGGCTGAAGCGCCAGGGTTCGCCGCTTTACGAGCGTATCGGCCGCCGCGTCGACTAAGGGTCGCCCTTCCCGGCGCTTGTTTCTCATTGGCACAGTCGCAGATCCGACGCGCGCTGCATCGTGCGCCGAGACGACGGTTTTCCGAAGGACCCTTCCATGACTCAAGTTCGCGCCTCATTGCTTATTGCGCCGCATCAGTTTCCCGATCTCGACCGCGAGGCGGCGCTCGCTGAAGAGTTCGGCCTCGAACTCGTCGCCGCCGCTGATCAGGAACAGTTTCGCCAGGAAATGACCAATGCAGCGGTCGTGATGGTGACCCCCTATGCCAAAGTCCGCGAGGAAGAAATTTCGCGCCTGAAGCGCTGCAAGGCGATCGTCCGTTATGGGATCGGCTATGATAATATCGATGCGCGCGCTGCGACAGCCGCCGGCGTGCCAGTGACTATTGTTCCCGACGCCTCGACCGAAGAGGTGGCAGCGCATGCACTTGCCGCAGGCCTCGCCCTGACCCGGCGCATTCCGCAGGGCCAGGCTGCGATCGCCGAAGGCCGCTGGGCTGGAACAATCGCATATGATGCTCCCCAACTGTCGAAGGTCGTTGTCGGCATTCTCGGCATGGGCCGTATTGGCCGGATTACTGCTGGTTGGTGGGCTGCTCTCGGTGCGCAGGTCAAAGCATTTGACCCATTCGCGACCTTCTCGGAGGTTGCCGCGGCAAGCCTTGAGGACATACTGACGAATTCGGACGTCATCTCGCTCCATCTCCCGCTGAATTCGGAAACGCGCCATCTGGTCAATGCCGAGACACTGCGCGGGATGCGCAAGGGATGTGTCATCGTGAATGTTTCGCGCGGTGGTCTCATCGATGAGGAAGCTCTTGTTACAGCGCTGAAATCGGGGCACATTGCGGGCGCTGCGCTGGATGTGTTTGCGGAAGAGCCGCTGCCCCTCGGCCACCCGCTCCGCGATGCACCGAATGCGATCCTGACGCCCCATGTGGCGTGGCGCTCCAACATCTCGCTCGGGGCCTTGCAACAGGGTGCCGTCGACCGCGCGCGGCGCGCGCTCCTCGCCGAACCGCTGCCCGACGTGGTCACGCATTAATCCAAATGAACGGGAGGGACGCCATGGCCCATTCGCGACACGATCTTTGCATTCTCATCGAACCAGCCCCCCCGGGCGGCCAATCACGCGGCATTTTTTTCGCGCCGGCCCGCGGCATTTCGGCGGAAACAGTGAACGAAATGGCGCGATCGGGCCGAGGGCTCGTTGCGTGCTGCCTCAACCCCGACCGCGCCTTTCACCTTGGCCTGCAGACCATGCAGGGGGGTGTTTGCCGCCCCGGAAGACCGCAATTCCTTGCGAGCGTCGAGGCGGCAAGCTGCCGCGACACGGGAATTTCCGCAGCGGATCGAGCGGAGACGCTTCGTGTGCTCGGGGACCCGGCGGCGAGGTCCGCGGACCTCTGCACTCCAGGCCATATCATGCCGTGCCTGTTGCCTGACGAGATTTCTTCCGCCTCTGCTCTTGTCGTGGCCCTCGAACTCGCTTCGCTCCTCACGAGCGTCGCAGCAGTTGCATGGTGCGACATTCTTGACGGCGTCGGGAACGTCGCCTCGGCAGAATATTGCCTTGCGCTCGCCGCACGGCTCGGCTGCCCGGCGCTCGATGCAAGCTCCCTCGCGCGGCCCGTTCCCGATCCCGTTCCGGACAAGCGTATCCTTTTCGACCGTGCGATTTCAAAGACCCTGTCCCGTGCATTCTTCGGAGGAACCTTTCGCACCGAAGCTGCACTGCATCCAAGGGTGGAAAGCATATGAACCAGTTCGTCGCTGGCGTTGACCGCGGTGATTTCCTTGAAGCCATGTCCGCCTTACCGGGCCCGGTCTCGATCATCACCACTGGCATTGGCGGACGGCGCATGGGCCTTACCGCCTCGTCCGTCTGCAGTCTGTCGGCCGATCGGCCGTCGGTCATTGCATGTATCAACAAGAGCGCGTCGGCGCATGATTTCCTGCTGAGTGCAGGATGCTTTGGCGTCAACTTTCTCCGCCCCGGACAGCAGGACGCGGCCGAACTCTTCACCTGCAAGGATGTCGACCGCTTTGCGACACATGAATGGATCGAGCTGACGACCGGCGCCCCCATTCTCGCCGACGCGCTGGTTGCGCTCGACTGCCGGCTTGACCGGGCGATTGATGGCTTTTCGCACACCATCTTGATCGGCGTGGTCGAACAGCTCGCAAGGCGATCCGTGTCCGACTCCGATTGCCTTGTCTGGCATCGTCGCCGATTCAGGACGGCAGCAGATATTTAGGTGCATCGCGCGTCTTCCCAAACCCGAAGCCTGTTGACACCCTTCGGGCTCTCCCAACTCACGCCTCCAACGCTTTGCGTGGAGGCCTTTTTTTGGGCCAACCGATCAATAGCAAGAAATTCGTCCGTGTAGCGAACTGACACAGTTCGCGTGTGCCGCTGTCTCTAAACCTCCACAATCAACGCACTCGGCAAGGAGGCGACGAGATCACAGGGGCGATCGACCATCCGTTGGATTGGCGGAAACAGCATCGAATGCACCCCGGTTCAGCACGAACGACCGGAACACCGGCCTCGGCAATCCCTACCCATGACTTCGAAGCGATGGAGACATAAGATGCGACACAAGGGGAATATGATGAAGCGAACGGCTCTGATGGCGTGTGTTGCCGCGTCGACGCTCTGGGCGATCCCAGCAGCCGCCCAAGATGCTCCAGCGCCGGAACCAGCCGCAACGCCCGATGCAGGTTCGGGCGGTGACATTGTCGTCACTGCGCAGCGCCGCGAGCAATCGCTTCAGAATGTCGGCATCTCCGTCACGGCTCTGTCCGGCGACACCTTGTCGAGCCTGGGGGCGGTTTCGACGCAAAGTATTGCAGCCCATGTGCCCGGCCTGCTTTTCGATGGCGGCAGCGGCGGCGGAGTCAACGCCTTCGTCAGCATTCGCGGCGTTTCGCAGGTCGATCCGGCGGAGCATCAGGAAGCTCCCAATGCAGTCTATCTCGACGAGGTTTACGTGCCCACGCCGTCGATGGTCGGCTTCCCGCTGTATGACGTCGCTCGCGCCGAGGCGCTTCGTGGTCCGCAAGGTACACTTTTCGGCCGCAACTCGACTGGCGGCCTCCTGCAGTTCGTCACAACGGATCCGTCGGACAGCTACAAGGGATTTGTCGACGCCAGCTATGCCAATTACGATTCTTTTCGGATCGAGGGTGCGGTTGGCGGCCCAGTCGCCGATGGGTTGAGCTTCCGTCTCGCCGGGTTTTTCCACAAGGGAGACGGAATCTTCCAAAACAATCTTCCCGGCGGCAAAGACAGCTTCGAGACCCACGTTTTTGGGATCAGGGGCAAGATCCGGGCCGAAATCGGAGACTGGACCGCGCAGCTCACGGGATCGATCAACAAGTCGCCGCGTCATCGCGAAGGGGCTTACAAGTCTTCGCCGGCATTTGTCGATGCCAACGGCGTGGGCCAATATTTGCCCGCCGATGTCGACTTTTACGGCACCGGGCCGGGGAACGATCCATTCGGATATCGCGATCCGTCGCCGAGCCCTTGGGCTGGAAGCTTCAACAATATCGGTTTCCTGCGGAAAAGTTACAATTATGCGACGTTCAAGGTGGAAGGACCGGTTGGAGGAGCGACGCTCACTTCGATCAGCAACTACAGCCGAGGCAAGCTCGACTATTTTGAAGATGCCGATTCCACACCCAATGACATCCAGCCATTCGGAAACGGCGGCGTTACGAGGCAATTCAGCCAGGAATTGAGGCTCAGCGGAAATGCTGATCGCTTCTCCTGGACTGCTGGCGTCTATTACCTGAATCTCGACGGTGACTATTATATCGAGGTTCCGATACCCTTCTTCGACTTTCACAGCCGCAATATCTATAGTCAGAAGACGAGCAGCTATGCTGCGTTCGCCCAGATTGAATATGCGCTTTCCGACCAGCTTAATCTGTCGCTCGGCGGCCGGTACACACATGACAGGAAGACCTTTGACTCCAAGGTCTACGACGTTCTCAATCCCGGTAGCCCGCCCTATTACGACTTCAGCCGCAGCAATCCGCTCGTTGGTGATCTTGCGCGCATGAGCAAGGGCAACTGGACCGGCAAGATCCAGCTCGAATACACGCCAAACCGCGACGTCATGGTTTATGCCGGGGTCAGCCGCGGTATTCGCGGAGGCGGTTTCAACGCCAGCCCCGACGGTGCGCTTTCCTATGAGTTGACGCCGTTCGGCGGCGAAACGGTGATCGATTATGAAGGCGGCGTCAAACTCCGCCTGTTCGACAACCGGGCCAGCCTTCGCGCCAGCGCCTTCTACTATGATTATAACGATTACCAGGCGTTCAATTTCATCGGCACTGCGGGGTCCGTCTCGAACAATCCCGCTTATAACTACGGCGGTGAAGTCGAGTTCTCGGCGAGGCCGCTGGACGGTCTCAATATCTCGTTGGGGGCAGCCTACCTCAAGGGCAAGGTCAAGGATTACCGTACCGCGGCAGGGACGATAATCGACACCAAACCGGTGAAGGCGCCCGAGTTCACGTTTAACGGCATTATATCCAAGGAATTCCAGATCGGTGATTTCCAGCTGACGGCACAATATGATTTTGACTATCAGGGGAAACATCGCGCCAACCTGGCACCTGCGCCAATCACAGCAATTCCGTCGAGCTGGATGCACAATGCGCGCTTGACCCTCGGACACGACCGTACCGGGTGGGAGGTTTATGGCTATGTCCGGAACATCGGCAATACCGCGCGCAAATCATTCGGCTACGACCTCACTTACATCGGGATTGCGCTTTCCTCCTATGCCCCTCCCCGTACTTACGGCATTGGTGTCCGGAAGACATTCTGATCGCGGGTTTCGCGCGGCCACCCGGTACAGGATGGCCGCGCAATGCCTGTCCTTGCGTGTACCCCCCCCTGCAGCGACGATTGCCAAACAGCTCGTCGGAAGGAAGCCTGGTGCCCATGATCGAACGCCGTCAGCTTGGAACGCTCTCCCTGCTCGCAGCCGGATCTGCAGCCTTTGGTGCCGAGGCCAGGCCCCGACGGCAAGAGCCGACCGAAAGATTGACGGTCGAGACTGCGCAAGGAAAATTGTCGGGACTCCGTTCGGCTGACACCATCTCGTTCAAAGGCGTTCGTTATGGCGAGTCTGCGGCCGCAAGCCGCTTTCGTCCGCCCATTGCCGTGCAACCCTGGAGTGGAGTGAAACTCGCCACACGGCTCGGCAATCAGTGCCCACAAGTTAATCCCGATTCAATGGCTTGGCTGGATCCTTCACCCCAAAGCGAAGACTGTCTGTACCTCAATCTCTGGGCCCGCCCCGATGCGAAGAAGCGCCCGGTCATGGTCTGGATTCACGGTGGCGGATATTGGTGGGGTTCGGCTGGCGCACCGATATATGACGGGACTCGCTTGGCCGAGAAGGAAGATATTGTCTTCGTTTCCGTCAACCATCGCCTCAACGCCTTTGGCTTTCTATATCTCGCCGGGTTGGGAACGGAGTTTGGGCACACCGCCAACATCGGACTCCTTGATCTCGTCGAGGCGTTGCGCTGGATCCAACAGAATATTGCCGCATTCGGCGGCGATCCCGAGAATATCACCTTGTTCGGCGAGTCCGGAGGGGCGATGAAGATTAGTGCCCTGATGGCCATGCCGTCGGCAAAGGGTCTGTTCGCCAAGGCCATAATGCAGAGTGGCGCGACAATGGGCTTCCTCACACCCGACGAAGCGACCGAAACCACGCGCCAACTTCTGCGAGAATTGGGTTTGACGCCCGGAGATGCGTCAAAGCTCGAGCACCTGCCCCCGACCGATCTCGCGACTGCAGCAGCAAGGATCGTCGATAGTGCGGGGCTCTGGGATATTTCGGAGCTCCCCCTTGGCCCCGTCATCGACCGGGCGACGATACCCTATCAAGCCGATGAAGCGGCGGCCCTTGCGCTCGCTGCAGATGTCCCGGCGATTATCGGGACCAATACCGATGAAACCTCCTGGTTGCTCGCACCCGACGGTACCATCGCAACGCCCGCGGATGATCGCGAATTGATCCGGCTCATCCAGGCAGCTTATCCCGAGCAATCCGATACCGATCTGCAACGTCGGATCGCTCATCGGCGGAGCCTTCAGTCCAGCGTTTCCCGGCAACAACTGCTCGTGCAAGTAACGACCGATTTGTGGATGGGCGACATCGCGCTGCAAAAGGCCGAAATCCGCGCAAGTGCGGGCTCAGCATCCACGTTCCTATATGTTTTCGACTGGAAAGACCCGGTATTTGGCGGCCGGTGGGCGCCCCATGCCGGCGAGGTCCCCTTTGTCCTGGATGCCCTCGATCAACCCCATGTGATGTCTGACAACGAAGACTTGTCGGTCGCGCGTGCGCAGATCGATCCGACAGGCACGCGTTTTGAACTGCGGGATGCCATGATGCGTGCCTGGACGAATTTCGCTCGTTGCGGACTACCGCTGGCACCCCATCTCCCGGCCTGGCCGGCCTTCCGCCCTGAAAAGCCTAACGCGATGGCCTTCGGCGCCTCGCCGACCGCGAGGATCACCGGCCTCCCTTCGCTCAGGGCCAATTGACCTTCTGGTATTTGTTCGCGTCGCTCTCCCATCATCTGCCTGACTTTGGGACTTAAGACGGGTTAGAGGCGTGACAAGCCGCCGCCATTATCCTCACGCTGGCGCAGCGGCTCCATCTCTGATGGCATCAGCCTAGCGTACTTCTTGCGCCAATAATAATGGGTCGCCTCGCTGATCCCGGCCGTGCGGCACGCCTCACAACGGACGTCCCATCACCGGTCAGAACCCGGCCAGCGCCGAACGGCTTGCACGCACGCTGATCCGCCGCCGTGCTGACTGTCCGGTTAGGCGCCCTCTCCCCAACCCTGCGCGATTTGGGCGCGATGAGCTGCCCCCGCCCCACCGCCGGCCGCCTCCACCGCTTCGCCCACCAGAATGAGCGTCGGTGCCGTGGCGGCGAGCGATCGGGTCGCGAGGCCGAGCAGATCGAGGCGGGTCGACAGCAGCGTCTGATGCGGCAAGCTGACGTTGCAGGCGATCAGGACCGGTGTGCTGGAAGGCATGCCGTGAGCGATCAGCCGCCGCGAAATTTCGGGGGCAGCGTCGCGCCCCATATAGATGGCGAGCGTCGTGCCCGACCGCGCAAGGTCGTGCCAGTCGAGGTCAAGCATCGCGCCGCGGCGGCTGTGCGCGGTGATGAACCGCACCTCGCGCGCGACGCCGCGCAGCGACAGCGACATGCGTGCGGTCGCCGCCGCCGCGCTCGCCGTGGTGACACCCGGACAGACATGGACCGCGCATCGCGCCGCGACGAGAGCCTCCAGTTCCTCGTTCGAACGGCCGAACAGCGAGGGGTCGCCTCCCTTGAGCCGCACGACGCGCCGTCCTGCGGTCGCGGCGGCGACGAGCATCGCGTCGATCGCCCGCTGGTCCTTCGAATGGCGACCCGACCTTTTGCCCACCGGGACACGCTCTGCCCCGGCGGGGATGAGATTCAGGATCTCGGGCCCGACGAGCGCGTCGTAAAAGACAATGTCGGCGCGTTCGATCAATCGTACCGCCTTCATCGTCAGCAGTTCGGGGTCGCCGGGGCCAGCGCCGACGAGCCAGACCGTACCGGGCGCAAAATCATCAGGCGGCATCGCTGGTCTCCTCGGTCAAAATACGCGAAAGGGCCGGGCGGCACGAGCCGCAGTTGGTGCCGGCGCCGATCGCGCCGCCGATCGCGGCGACGTCGACCAGATTACGGTCGCGGATCGCGGCGACGATGGTTTTCAATCCGATGTCGAAGCAGACGCAGACGATGGGACCGCGATCAGCCTGCACGCCCGGCGCGCGGCCCGCGAGCAGCGTTGGCGCCACGGCGGGCGCCGACAATTGTGCGATCAGCCAGTCGCGCGGGGGCAGCTCGCCGCTTGCCGTGACGAAGAGCGCCCCGACGAGGCGGCCGTTGGCGGCGATCGCGATGCGTTTTGTCCCGCGCGCGGCGTCCTGCGCCTCGATGCGTTCCCCCTTCGGCAACAAGGCCTCGATGGCCTTGAGCTCGCCATTGCCGGCAAGTTCCCACATCACGCCCGCCGGCACCGCGACGCGCGTGGCCCAAAGGCAGCGCGGCGTTTCGGCGAGTTCGTGGGCGAGGAGCAGGAAGCCGCGCCATTCCGGTGCAACCGCGGCAATCGACGCGGGGGTGCGCTTGAACCCCGGCTGGCCCGATACCGGATCGACAAGCGGACGGGGGAGCAAGCCGGTGCGCCCGCCGCTCGACGTGCGGTCGGTCCAGTGGATCGGCACAAAGAGTTCACCCGTGCGCTGTCCCGCGTGGAAAGCGACGCGGTAGAGGCTGTCGCCCTGCGGCGTCGCGACGCGCGCAAGCCCGCCATCGGTCAGGCCGAGCCGCGCGCCGTCGTCCGGGTGAACCTCGACCAGCGGCTCTTCGCGGTGGCGTGCGAGCTTGGGCGCAAGTCCGGTGCGCGTCATCGTGTGCCATTGGTCGCGATAGCGGCCGGTGTTGAGCGTGAGCGGCCATTGTTCGAGCGGTTCGGGAAGCGGCTTTTGCACGACGGGGACAAGCCGCGCCCGGCCATCTTCGGTGGGAAACCGCCCGTCGCCGAACAACCGCGCGCCGCCCCAGCGAAAAGGCTCCATCGCTTCATAGGCGGCGTTGCCGCCCTGCGCCGCACCGGGGAGCGCAAAGACGCGGGCGCCGTCATTCTCATAGGTCGAAAGGCGGCAATGTTCGCGCCAGATGTCGGCGGGGCGATCATAGGTGAAGGCGTTTTTCCACCCCATGCGCCGCGCGACTTCCTTGACGATCCACCAGTCCGGCATCGCCTCGCCGGGCAGCGGAAAGAGCGCGCGCTGGCGGCTCACCGTGCGATCGCTGTTCGTGACCGTTCCATCCTTTTCGCCCCAGGCGGCGGCGGGCAGGCGGACATGCGCAAAAGCGCCGGTGTCGGTTTTCTCCATCACATCGCTGACGACGACGAAAGGACAGCTCGCCAGCGCCTCGCGCACGCGGCCCGCGTCGGGCATCGACACGGCGGGATTGGTCGCCATCACCCACAGCGCCTTGATGCGTCCCTCGCCCATGCTGCGGAACAGGTCGACCGCCTTCAGCCCAGGCTTTTCCGCGACGGCAGGCGCGGCCCAGAATCGCTGGACGCGCGCGCGGTTTTCGGGCGCGAAATCCATGTGCGCGGCGAGGGTCGAGGCCAGCCCGCCGACCTCGCGCCCGCCCATCGCATTGGGCTGGCCGGTGATCGAGAAGGGCGCGGCGCCGGGCTTGCCGATGCGTCCCGTCGCGAGATGCAGGTTGAGGATGGCGTTGCCCTGATCGGTGCCCGCCGTCGACTGGTTCACCCCCTGGCTGAACAGGGTGACGGTGCGCGGCGTCGCGGCGAACAGCTCATAGAAATGCCTGAGGTCGGCCGGGTCCACATCGCAAATGCGCGCGACCGACCACAGGTCATTCCCCTCTCCAAGCTGATCCCAGAAATCTGTCGGCACCGCGACATGCGCGGCGAGAAAGGCGTCGTCGACCACCCCCGCCCCGCGGCAATGCTGAAGCAGCCCATTCATCAACGCGACGTCGCTGCCGGGACGGATTGCCAGATGCAGATCGGCCTCGTCGGCGGTTTCGGTGCGGCGCGGGTCGATGACGACGAGTTTCGCGCCCGCATCGCAGCGGGCGCGGATGCGCTGATAGACGATCGGGTGGCACCAGGCGGTGTTGCTGCCGACAAGGACGATCAGGTCGGCGGCGTCGAGGTCGTCATAGCTTGCCGGAACCAGATCCTCGCCAAAGCCGCGCATATGCGCCGCGACGGCGCTCGACATGCACAGCCGCGAATTGGTGTCGATGTTCGCCGAGCCGATGAAGCCCTTCATCAGCTTGTTGGCGACATAATAATCCTCGGTCAGCAACTGCCCCGACACGTAAAAGGCGACACTGTTCGGGCCGTGGCGCGCGATGGTGTCCTTGAATTTGCGCGCCACAAGGTCGAGCGCCTTGTCCCAGCTTGCGCGCTTCTTGCCGATCATCGGATGGAGCAGGCGGCCTTCGAGCCCGACCGTCTCGCCGAGATGCGTTCCCTTGGAGCAGAGGCGGCCGTGGTTCGCGGGGTGATCGGGATCGCCCGCGATGTCGACCGAACGCGCGCCCGTCACCGTCGCGCGGATGCCGCAGCCGACGCCGCAATAGGCGCAGGTGGTGCGGATGGCGGTCATGAGGGCCGTCATTTTCTCTTTCCCACCTGCGTTCCCCCGCGAAGGCGGGGGCCCATCTCCGAACCCTTCGTTTTCTGTCCACCGTCGGCGGCATTTCGATAGGGGTGGAGATGGGCCCCCGCCTTCGCGGGGGAACAGCGAGAGTGAGGAGAAAGGATCACGCCGCGGCCTTCAACGTGCTCGCGCGGCATATCAACACGCGCCCGCCGTCGATCTTGACCGGCACCGTCGGCGTGCAGCCCTTGTCCTCGCCGAGTGCCTCGCCGGTCGACAGGCTGATCCGCCAATTGTGCAAGGGACAGGCAACCGCGCCGCCGTGGACGATGCCTTGGCTGAGGCGCCCATGCTTGTGCGGGCAGCGGTCGAGCAGCGCGAAAACCTTGCCCTCGGCGGTACGAAAGACCGCGATGTCGTCGCCGCCCTCGACCTGCACCGTGCGACTGCCGCGTACGGGGATCTGGTCGACCCAGCCGATGTCGAGCCATTCGGCGGTGGTGGTCATACGAGTGCCTCCTGCGGGGTGAAGCGCGCCATCGGCGCATGATGTTCGGCCTCGGCCCCCTCGGCGCGCTGCGCCCAGGGATCGTCCTGGCTGAAGCTTTGCGAATAGAGGAAGCGCGCGCGCAGCGCTTCGCGGCCGGGCGCATCGTCGACGATGCGCGCCTTGATATGGTCGAGCCCGACGCGCTCGATCCACGGCGCGGTGCGTTCGAGGTAGCGCGCTTCTTCGCGGTAGAGCTGAATGAAGGCGGCGCAATAATCCATCGCCTCCTGCTCGGTCGCGACCTTACAGAGCAGGTCGGTCGCGCGGACATGGATGCCGCCGTTGCCGCCGACGTGCAGTTCATAACCGCTGTCGACGCAGACGACGCCGAAGTCCTTGATCGTCGCCTCGGCGCAGTTGCGCGGACAACCCGACACGGCGATCTTGAACTTGTGCGGCATCCAGCTGCCCCAGCTCATCCGCTCGAGCTTGACGCCGAGGCCGGTCGAATCCTGCGTGCCAAAGCGG
>JBGTUD010000021.1:0-21049 GCA_041939405.1 Sphingopyxis sp.
CGGCGTTGCGGGATTTGATCATACGGCACCTCATAAGCGATGCCGGTGAGGTGGATGTCGAGCGAGCGGCTGGGCGCGCGGACGTCAGGGTTGCGGTCGAGCGCGACGAGGTGGTGATAGGTCAGCACCTCATGCCCCACATCCTCCAGCCCCTGCCCCGGTTCGCCCATGCGGTCGACGGGCATGGGCGAGATCGACTGGACGCTGGGGTCGCGCTTCACCTGCGGCGCGACGTCGAAATCGCGCATGCTGTGGTCCATTCCGCCCGCGCCATGGCCCATTGCGGCATGGTCGTCGCCCGCGGGGGTGCAGTGGCCCATGGCGGCGTGTTCAGCGGTGCAGGCGCCATCGCCGCCGCCCGACATGTCCATCCCCATATCCTTCATCGTCGCGAGCGGACGCGCGCGGAGTGCGGGCACCGGCGCGACCATGCCCAGACGCGGGGTGAGCGTCGCGCGCGCCATGCCCGACCGGTCATTGGCTTCGGCGACGAAGGTGAAGGCGCGGTCTTCGTCGGGCGTGACGACGACATCATAGGTCTCGGCAACGCCGATCTGAAATTCGTCGATCGCGACCGGCCGGACGTTGAGCCCGTCGGCCTGCACCACCGTCATGCGCAGCCCCGGAATGCGGACGTTGAAGATCGTCATCGCCGACGCGTTGACGATGCGCAGCCGCACCCGCTCACCCGGCTGGAACAGCGCGGTCCAATTGTCACGCGGGCCATAGCCGTTGACGAGGAAGGTGTAGGTCGAACCATTGACGTCGGCGACGTCGGTGGGGTCCATCCGCATCGCGCCCCATTCGATGCGTTCCTTAAGGGGCTGGTCCTTGCCCGCGAGCAGCCCCGACAGCGTCTGGCGCTGCATGTTGAAATGGCCCGGATTGACCTTCATCTTGCGAAAGATTTCCTCGGGCGCGAGCGGGCTGTGGTCAGACAGGACGATCACATGTTCGCGGTCGTAACCGACAGGATCGTCGCCCGCCGGATCGATCACGATCGGGCCATAATGGCCAAGCTGTTCCTGAAGCCCCGAATGGCTGTGGTACCAATAGGTGCCCGACTGGACGACGGGAAATTCGTAAACGAAGGTCGAACGCGGCTTGATCCCCGGAAAGCTGACCCCGGGAACGCCGTCCATGTGAAAGGGCAGGATCAACCCATGCCAGTGGATCGAGCTGTCTTCGCCCAAGTCGTTGATGACGGTCAGCCGCGCCTGCTGCCCCTCCTTCAACCGGATCAGCGGCCCCGGCACCGTGCCATTGATGCCGATCGCCTTGCTGACCTTTCCATCGACGCGCAGCGTCTGGTGCGCAATGCGCAGCCGGATGTCGCTCCCCGATACGCTGGGGAGCGCGGGAATGCCTTGCGAAACGGGCTGCGCCCACACAGGAAACCAAGGAACGAAGGTTGCGGCCGCGCCGCCGCCCAGAACCGCACTTACGAAACGGCGTCGATCGATATGCATTTTCTTCCCGACATTGTTGACGTGCCTCATCCATACGCACGGGCGAAGACCACCCCTCATACCGGAGTCAGCCCCCATCGCGTTCGAGCAGATGCCTGAGCTTGGCTCTGGCACGATATAGCCGGGTTTCCACCGTTTTTTCGCTCACTTGCAAAATTGCCGCGGCCTCCGCCTGCGTGGCTTCGTCGAGGCCGCGCAGAACCAGAACCTCGCGCAGAGGCTGCGGCAGTTGGGCGATGGCGCTGCGGACGCGTTCGAGCTCCAACCGGGCGTCGGCCTCCAGATCGGGCGCGGGCATGTCGCTCGCGACATGATGCGCATCGTCGAGCGGAAGCGCCCAGGCGAAAAAGGCCCGCACCCTGCGCCGCCGCGCCCAGTCGCGGCACTTGTTGATCGCGATGCGCGCAATCCAGACGCGAAACGGACGATCTCCCTCATAGCGGTCGATCGCCGCAAACGCCGCCACGAACGTCTCCTGGGTCAAGTCGAGCGCCTCTTGCGGGTCGCCGACTTGTTTGGCGATCAACCGATAGACGGGGGCCTTGTAACGGCCGAGCAGTTCCCGAAAGGCATCCTCGCGCCCCGTCCGCGCTATCGCCGCCAGATCCCGGTCGCTCCTTTGCGGTAATTCAGGACTCACCGCGCATCGGCGGTCAGCGCCTTGACCACGCTTTCGTCGAATAGCTGCGTCTGCTGCGGGTCGAGGATCGCGCGCATCTCGAACAGATGCGCGAGCGTCTCCTTCTGCATCGTCCCCATCACCTCGTGCATATGGTCAATCGCTTCGGTGACGCGCGGGCCATAGCCTTGTTCGGCCTCGATCGCCTTTGCCAGCCGGATGTTCGCCGCGCGCATTTCGCGTTCGAGCATATGGCGCCGCGCAGCGAAAACGGCCTCGATCTTGTCGATCCGCGCTTTCTGCGCGCCGGTGAGCTTGATCCGCTCATGCAGGACGGCGTGAAGCTCGGTTTCGTTGGGATTGGGCGCCTCGGCGATCCGCTGGCCGAGAAACACGCCGGCAAAGCAGGCACCGAACGCAACGACGGCAATCAGCAGCAGCCGGCGAAAATCCATGGTCAACGCGCCTCCAGCAACGTCGAGGGCGCCAGCGCGCTCGCCGGGCCAAAGGGATTGAGCGGGCTTGCCGCGACCGCTGGCTGGGGAAAGGCGCTGCCGGCGATCACTCCCGTTCCGAGCGAGAAAAGCGCCACCAGCGCCATCAGGCGCCGGTTCGCTCTCGCCTCTGCGCGGCGAACCGCAAGCGCCGCAAGGATATGATCGTCGAGCGCGGCAAGCGCCGCCGGCGTATCGATCCTGTTCAGAATGCGGAGTTCATCGTCCATTGCCTGGTCTCGCCCAACCTTTCCACCCTGTTCTTACGCACCATCCCATATCATCCCTCGAACGCCGCGCAAAATTGATCGGCGGCACGGCGTACGCATCGATACGGCGGCCCCTGGGGCAAAAACCCCCATCCTATGCTCGACAGGCAAGATGATCCGGCGACCGATCGGCCGGCAAGTGCGAAGGGTTCAGACGCCCATCATGCCGGCGGTCGTCGCGCCATCGATGACATAGTCGGCGCCCGAGATGAACGCCGCCTCGTCGGACGCGAGGAATGCGACGAGCGCGCTGACTTCGTCGAGCTGCGCCATCCGTTTCATCGGCGCCATCCCCTCGAACGCCGCGCGGGCGGCAGCGGGGTCGGGTGCGCGGTCGATGACGCCGCGGATCATGTCGGTTTCAACGACGCCGGGCAGGATCGCGTTGACGCGGATGCGATAACCCTTGCCCGCACAGTGGATCGCCGCCGATTTGACGAGCGCGACGACCGCCGCCTTCGTCACCGAATAGGCGGCGTAATTGCCCATCGCGCGGTGCGCGTTCATCGACGAATTGACGATGATCGAGCCGGTCGGCCCGTCGGGGTTCTTGGCCATCGCGCGGATCGCATGCTGCACGGTCAGCATCACACCGGTCTGGTTCACGGCGACGATATGGTTCCACGCATCGATCGCTATATCTTCGACGCTCGCATCGCCCGCCTCGGTCCCCGCATTAGCGAAAGCGATGTCGATCCGGCCATATTCGGCCTCGATCTCCGCCATCAGCGCATCCCAGGCGGCGCCATCCTCGACGCGGTGGGTCCGGAACACGGCGCCGGTATCGGCCTCGACCTTTTCCGCCGCTTCGGCGTTCGAGCCGGTAAAGACCACCTGCGCGCCCTCCCGCGCGAGCCGCGTGACCGTCGCCGCGCCGATCCCGCTCGTCCCCCCCGTAACCAAAGCGACCTTTCCACGCAGTCGGTGCTGCATCGCGGCTCTCCCTTCACGCCCCCTCTTGCCAGCTTCGCGCGTCGCGGGAACCTATCAATTGAGCAAGGTGACGCACGGCGATCTTGATCGCATGATGGGATACCAAGGGAGGAGAGGCGAGACGATGAGCGACAGCGAACATCCACCGCGCATCAACTGCGTGCTGATCTGCGGCGGCGTCTGGCACGACATGGATTTCGCGCGGCTGGAGCTATTGAAACTGCTCGTCGAGGATCCGCGCGTCCGGACGCGGGTGTTCGAAAACTACGACAATATCGAAGCGATCGCGGCTGCCGACATATTGATCACCTATACCTGCGACGTCACACCGTCGCTGCCTGCGCAAGAAGCGCTGAAGGATTGGCTTGCAAAGGGCGGACGCTGGTACGCCCTGCACGGCACCAACTCGATCCTGCGCCTGCTCGACAGCGGGGTGTGGGATGCGCCGCGCTGGGCGCCGCTGATGATGGACCTTCTGGGGTCGCAGTTCATCAGCCATCCGGCGATCGAACCCTATAGGGTGCGCGTCGTCGATCCCGACCACGAGTTGACGCGCGGGATCGAACCCTTCGAAACGACCGACGAGCTCTATCATCTCGAAACGCATGGGGACCTCCATGTCCTGCTCGACACCATATGCACGGGCCCCGGCACCGGCTTTGTCGAGGCCGACGGCGCGCCCGGCACCCATCCGGTTTTCTACATCAAGCAGCATGGCGCGGGCGCCGTGCTCTATCTGACGCTCGGCCATTGTCGCGGCCATTACGATTTGCAGCCGATGATGGACTGGTGGCCGACCGTCGACCGGTGCGCGTGGGATTTGCCGGTCTTTTATGACTTGCTGCGCCGTGGAATCGCCTGGCTGAAAGAACGCGAAAGCGCCTAAGCGACCCCGCGCAGCCGCCGCCGGTCGTCGCGGATCAGCCCCGCGGCGCGCAGCGCGACCACCATCGCGGGGGCGTTGGTATTCCCCGTGACGGGGGACGGGATGACCGAACAATCGACCACGCGCAGTCCGCCGATGCCGTTGACGCGCAGCCGTGCATCGGTGACTGCGCGATTGTCGCTGCCCATCCGGCACGTCCCGACCCCGTGCAGGCCTGAGGTCGCAAGGCGGCGAAAGGCTGCGAGGATTTCGGCGTCGCTCTGCACCGCTGCGCCGGGGAGCAGTTCGCGCTCGATCAATTCCGCAAGCGCGGGCTGCGCCACATAGCGGCGCATGGCGCGGATCGCGGCGATCGCGGTGCTTTCGTCAGCCTCGGTGGACAGCCAGTTGGGCCGGATGTCGGGCGCGGCGTCGCTGGCGGGACCGGTGATATGGATGCTGCCCTCGCTCGTCAGGCGGAGCAACTGGCCATAGATGGTCATCCCCGGCTGGCGGTCGATGCTGCTCAGCGGTACCGGGTGTTTGTCGTCGCCGAGCGCGAAGGTGTATCCGCCCAGATAAAGCTGAAGATCGGGCCGCAAGTCGGCGCTTGTCAGGTTCAGGAACGCCCCGACCTCGAACGGTCCCGTCGCCATGATACCGCCGCGCGTCAGCACATATTGCGCCATCGCGCGCATCAGTCCGATGCCGAAAAAGCTGCGGTTGGTGCCGACATCGCGGCTCAGGCGGTGCGGCATGCTGAACCCCAGATGCTCACGCATCCGCCGGCCGACGTCGGGGGCATCGACGATCGGCTCAACCCCTGCCGCGCGCAGTATGTCGGCGGCCCCGATACCCGATCGCTGGAGCAATAGCGGGCTTTCCAGCGTACCGCCCGACACGATCACCTCGCCCGAACAGTCGAAGCGTTGCCGCCGGCCCGCGACCGTGGCCTCGACCCCGGTGACGCGGCCGCCGCCGACGATCAGCCGTTCGGCGAGCGCGTGGGTCACCACGCGCAGGTTCGGACGTTTCACGGCCCGCGCGAGGAATGCCGTCGCCGCGCTCTGGCGCCGACCGCGACGGATATTATGCGCATAGAAACCGACGCGATCCGACGTCGCGGCGTTGAGGTCGTCGACAGGTTTCAGCCCCATTTCCGCCCCCGCCTGCACCATCGTCTCGGCGAGCGGGTAGCTGTGAATCTTGGGCGCGACGCCGACCGGACCGCCCGTGCCGCGCGAGGGGCTCGCACCAAGCCCATGATCCTCGAGTTGACGAAAGGCATCGGTCATCGACTTGCCGTTCCAGCCGGTACACCCCAGCCTTTCCCACTCGTCGTAATCGGCGGGCTCGCCGCGGCTCCAGATCATTCCGTTGATCGCCGACGATCCGCCAAGCCCCTTGCCGCGGATCCATATCTCTCCTGCCGCCGCACCCTCGCCGCGCGGCTGCGACACGCCATAGGCCCAGATATGGTCGGGATTGGTAACCAGCTTTGCGACGCCTTTCGGGATGGCGACCCAACGGCTGTTGTTCGGCCCGCCGGCTTCGAGCAGCAGCACGCGGACTCCGGGGTCGGCGCTCAATTGTTCGGCCAGCACGCAACCTGCCGACCCTGCGCCAACGATGATATAGTCCCAATTCGCGCTCACGCCGCATCTCCTGCTCCGATGCAATCTGGAACCGGCGGCGCACCCGCCGCACCTAGCGCATTGAATAGTCCCCTCACCCCCTCGGCCGCCCGATAGTGGCGGGAAACGACGGGAGGATGCGGTGACGGCAGCAAGCGGACGGATCGCGGGCAAGACAGCTTTCGTGACCGGCGGCGCATCGGGGCTGGGCCTCGACATCGTGCGCCGCTTCGTTGCCGAGGGGGCGAGCGTCGTGATCGCCGACATCGACAGCGCCGCGGGGGAAGCGCTGGCCGCCGAGATGGGGCAGCGCTTTGTCAGGCTCGACGTATCGAAGGAGGCGGAGTGGCTTGCCGCGCTCGACACCTGCGACCGCATCGATATTCTTGTCAACAACGCCGGGATTACGACGCATGGCTCGATCGAGGATCTGACGCTGGAGGCCTTTCGCCACGAATTTTCCGTCGATGTCGACGGCGTCTTTCTGGGCTGCAAGCATATCATCCCGAAGATGAAGGATGCGGGCGGGTCGGTGATCAACATGTCGTCGATGTGCGGGGTCCGCGCGCAGGGCGACCTCGCCGCCTATAATGCCGCCAAGGCCGCGGTGACGCACCTGACCAAGTCGGCCGCGCTTCACTATGCGCGCAAAGGCTATGGCATCCGGTGCAATTCGGTGCATCCGGGCGCAATCCATACGCCGATCCTCGACAAAGTGATGGCGCAGGTTCCCGATCCCCAAGCGCTTTACGACGGCTGGGTGGCGACGCACCCCATCGGGCGGCTCGGCAAGCCCGAAGAGATTTCGGCGATCGTCCTCTACCTCGCCGCCGACGAATCGGCCTTTGCCACCGGCGCCGAGTTTCGCGTCGATGGCGGCAGTTCGCTTTAGGAGGGGATATGGCTTTCAACGGCTCCTGCGAAGACCGGCTGGCGCTCCGCGACCTGCTCGACAGCTATGCCGACGCAGTATGCCGGCATGACGCCGATGGCTGGGGCGCGACCTGGCATCCCGATGGCGAGTGGATATTGCCGGGCTTCGGCCATTTTGTCGGGCGCGACACCATCGTCGCGACCTGGCGATCGGCGATGGCGAATTTCCCCGGCATTGTCTTTCAGGCATGGCCGGGATCGATCGAGATCGACGGCGATCACGCCACAATGCGCTCCTATACCGCCGAAAGCTATGACCGCGACGGCTGCGCGCATCGCGATCTCGGCACATATGACGACAGATGTATGCGGTACGAGGGGCGCTGGCTTTTCGTTCGCCGCGTCTTCGCGCCCCTCCAGCGCTGGCAGGCGCCTGCATGAGCGGCCGCCTCTCCGGCCGGCGTGCGATCGTGACCGGCGCAGGGTCAGGTATCGGGCGCGCAGCTACGTCCAAGCTTCGCGGCGAAGGCGCAAACGTCCTGACCGCCGACCTGGCGGGCGACATCGATCTGCAAATCGACGTAACGGCTTCGGGCGCCAATGCTGCGATCGTCGCCGAGGCCGCGCGCCGTTTCGGCGGGATCGACATCGTCGTCGCCTGCGCCGGCATAACGGGCATGGAACCGATCGAGGGCCATAGCGACGCGTTTTTCGAGCGCATGATGGCCGTCAACGTCACCGCGGTCTTCCGCCTGATCCGCGACGCCTTTCCGCTGCTCAAAGCCTCATCCCATGGACGGATCATCCTGATCGGATCGGTGATGTCGAGTTTCGGCGAAGCCGGAATGACGGCCTATAGCGCGTCCAAACATGCCGTACTGGGGATGGCCAAATCGGTCGCGGCCGAGGCGGGCGCCTTTGGCATCACGGTCAACTGCATCCAGCCCGGCGCGATCGACACGCCGATGACCGCGCCGGCCTTTGCCGCCAGCCCCGAGTTTCGGCAGCGCTGGATCGACAAGGCAGCGCTGGGCCGTCTCGGTACGCCCGACGACATCGCCGACGTTATTGCCTTTCTGGCATCGGACGACGCGCGTTTCATGTCCGGGCACGGACTTTTCGTCGATGGCGGTGCGACACAACGTCAATAAATTCAGATAATTATCTGTCGCATCGGCCCGCCTGATATTTTTGATGATTGTTCAAATCGGCCATTCGGCGGACCTTCCTTTTCAACGTGACCCGCGAACTGATGCGCTGGCACGAGAGGGAGGATCGACGATGTTCACGCATGCCCGAATGCTGCCTGCCGTCCGCGCAACCGTATCGCTGGCCGCGCTGGCAATTGCCCAACCTGCGATCGCGCAGGAGGCGCCGGTCGAAGACAATAGCGGCGGCGCGATCCGCGAAATCGTCGTCACCGCCCAAAAGCGCGAAGAGAGCATCCAGTCGATCCCGATCGCCGTCACCGCGCTCGACGAAAAGGCGCTCGAGTCCGCGACGATCGACGATATTCGCGACATCGCCGGCCGCGTCCCCAGCCTGGTCGTCGATCAGGTCAGCGCCGGACCGAGCGCGGCCGCAATCTCGATCCGCGGCATCAGCTTCGAGGACATTGAAAAAAGCTTTGATCCCGCGGTCGGCGTCGTCGTCGACGGCGTCTTCATCGGCACCAACACCGGCCAGCTGCTCGACAGCTTTGACCTTGAACGACTGGAAGTGCTGCGCGGCCCGCAAGGGACGCTGTTCGGCCGCAACACGATCGGCGGCGTCATCAACGTCATTCGCACGCGGCCGACCGAGGAGTTCGGGGTGCGCGGCCAGTTCGCCTATAGTCGGTTCGACACGCGGCGCGCGCGGCTGTTGGTCAACACCGGCAAGCTTGGCGATTTCATCGCCATCAAGGCCTTTGGTTATTACGACGAAACCGACGGCTTTTACCATAATGTCACCAAGGGGCGCCGCGAGGGGAAATATGAAACGCTGACCGGCGGCGTCACCGCGCTCATCACGCCAAGCGACGCGATCACCGCGCAAATCACTTATCAGCATACGCGCGAACGCGGCGAAACCGTCACCGCCGCGCTGTCCGAATCGGGCCGCGACCTTATTTGTCTCTTCCCCGGCGCGCCGGGCTTCTCGCCTGCGATGGAATGCAACCGCTCGGCGCTGCCGGCACGGGGTCTGTATACGACGTTTCAAAACATCGAGACCCCCGTGCGCAACAATGCCGACACCGTGACGGGAAACATCGACATTGAGCTCAGCGACCGTCTGACGCTCTCGTCGGTCACCGGATATATCACGAACAAGGAATCGGTAACGCAGGACTTCGACGGCAGTTCGGCCGACTTCTTCGACACCCGGCGTCAGCAGGAATATGACCAGTTCAGTCAGGAGTTGCGCCTGCTCGCCGAGTTCGATTCGGTGAACCTGCTGATCGGCGGCTATTATTTCGACAGTTCCTACACGCTTGACCAATCGACCAATTTCGGCGTGGTGCTCGGCCAAGGCTCGACGGCGGTTCTTCGCCAATATGTCGACCACAATGCGAAATCCTATGCGGGGTTCGCCGACGCGCAGATCAGCCTGACCGATGCGTTCAAGATCGGACTTGGCGCCCGCTACACCAAGGACAAAAAATCGATCTTCAACAATTATGGGCGCATCGGCGCGCTGGTCAGGATTACCCAGCCCGATTTCGACGGCACATCCTGCGTTGCCGTCACCGGAACGACCAGCCCGGCGCCGGGCGTCGTCATTCCGGTCTACAGCCCGGCGAATAATTGTTCCGGCAGCGACAGCTTCGACAAATTTACCTGGCGCGCCAATGCCGAATATACGATCGAACCGGGCAAGCTCGTCTACGCGTCCTTCTCGCGCGGTTTCCGGTCGGGCGGGTTCAACGGCCGCGCCGCGTCGCCGACCTCGCTCGGCCCCTATCAGCCCGAAACGGTCGACGCCTATGAAGTCGGTTTGAAGGCCGACTGGCTCGACCGCACGCTGCGCACGAACCTTGCCTTCTATTACACCAAATATAACGACAAGCAGGAGGAGGTGGTGCAGCCCGCGCCGCCGGGATCGTCGAACCCGCAGGAAACGGTCGTCCGCAACGCTTCGTCGGCCGACATCAAGGGCTTCGAGGCCGAAATCATCGCGCAATTGTCCGACGCGCTGAGTTTCAACGCCTCGTTCAGCTACACCGACGCGCAGTATGACAGCTTCTTCAACGATGTGGTCGGCCTGACGCCGGGCAGCGCGCCCGATGGTGTGCCCGACGATGTGTCGACGCTGACGCTCCGCCGCGCGCCGAAATATCAATGGTCGGCCGGCCTCAACTATTCGAAAGAGATGGGCTCAGGGCGGTTCGATGCCTCGACGCTGCTGCGCTACCAGAGCAAATATGTGACCTGTATCGCGCCGAACCGGCCGATCGTCCCGGGCAATGTCGTCAACGACAACCGCTGCTTTACCGAGGATCGCGAAAATCTGTCGGCGCAAATCGGCTACACCTTCCTGCTCGGCGACGACCGCGAAGTCAGCCTGGCGCTGTTCGGACGCAATCTCACTAACCACAAGGGCCTGTCGTCGACGCTGCCGGTCGCGGGGCTGTTCACCTTCGGCGCGGCGCAGACGCCGCGCACCTATGGGGTCGAGCTGGGCTTCCGTTTTTAAGGGGAGCAGGGCTCGGCGTCGTCGGGCACGATGCGAAGAATGGGGGGAGCTTGGGGGCGGCGCGCGGGCGCGGCCGCCAGCGACCTCGCGATCTTCGACGCGCTCCATATTGCGGCGGGGGCGGTCGCGACGGTGCAGGTGCCCTTCTGCGTGCCATCGGGTTTCGCTGCAATTTCCACGCAGCAGATTCCATGCTCGGTCGGCAAGTGCTGGGTGCAGCATTGGGGAGAAATGGTCGGTGAGAGTTGCAGCTTTTCAGCGTGTAGCCGACGTGGCGCGGATCAACGCCCGCGAGCGGCCCGATCGCATCCTTTTTCATTTCGAGGGCCGCGCGACCAGCTATGCCGCCTTCGACACGAACAGCAACCGCGCGGCGAACGCGCTGATCGCGCTGGGCCTGACGCCCGACGACCGTGTCGCCTATCTCGCCAAGAACAGCGATCTCTATTTCGAGCTGCTGATGGCGACCGCCAAGGCAGGCGGTGTGATGACGCCGATCAACTGGCGGCTGGCAGTCCCCGAAATCATGTGGATCATCGACGATTGCCGCGCGCGCATCCTGTTCGTCGGACCCGAATTTACCGATCTTGTGGCGGCGAACCGCGATGCCTTTCGGGGGGTGGAGCATATCGTTGCGACCGAAGGCGCCGCCAACGGATTTCCCGATTACCAGATCTGGCGCGACGGCTTCTCCGCCGCCGATCCTGATGTCCCGCGCGGCGAAGGCGATGCGGTCATCCAGATGTACACGTCGGGCACGACGGGCAAGCCCAAGGGCGCGGTGCTCACCAACGGGTCGGTGCTGCGGTCGAAGCTCGACCGCGACGCGGCGCTCCAGGCCGATTGGGAAGGGTGGGACGAAGGCGACGTCGGGCTGGTCGCGATGCCGTGCTTTCATATTGGCGGCACGGGATATGGCATCACCGTGATGACCAATGGCGCAACCGGCGTCATCACCCGCGAGTTCGACCCCGGCGGCGTGCTCGATTTGATCGAGGCCTATGACATCTCCAAAATCTTCATGGTTCCCGCGGCGATGCAGATCATCGTGGGTCAGCCGCGTGCGCGCGAAGTCGATTTTTCGCGCCTGCGCCACATCGCCTATGGCGCCTCGCCGATCCCGCTCGACCTTCTGCGCCAGTGCATCGACGTCTTTCAGTGCGGCTTCGTCCAGATGTACGGGATGACGGAGACGTCGGGCACGATCGCCGCGCTCCCGCCTGAGGATCACGACCCTGCGGGCAACGAACGGATGCGGTCGGTCGGCAAGCCATTGCGCGGGGTCGAGATGCGTGTGATCGACGGCGATGGCAATCCCCTGCCCCCGCGCGCGATCGGCGAGATCGCGATCCGCTCCCAGGCCAATATGCGCGAATATTGGGGGCGTCCCGAAGCGACGGCGGAGACGATCGACGCCGACGGCTGGCTGCGCACGGGCGACGCGGGCTACGCCGACGAGGACGGCTATTTCTACCTCCACGACCGGGTGAAGGACATGATCATCTCGGGCGGCGAGAATGTCTATCCGGCCGAGGTCGAGAATGCGATCTACGGCCACCCCGCGGTCGCCGATGTCGCGGTGGTCGGGGTGCCCGACGACAAATGGGGTGAAGCGGTGAAGGCCTGTGTCGTGCTGCACGAAGGCGCGAGCGCCGACGCCGCCGAGATTATCGGCTGGGCGCGAGCACGGATCGCGGGATATAAATGCCCCAAGTCGGTCGACTTCATCCCCGCCTTGCCACGCAACCCTTCGGGCAAGATTTTGCGCCGCGACCTGCGCGCGCCTTATTGGGAAGGACGCGAGCGGCAGATTGGCTGATAATCCTCCCCATGGCTTCGCCACAGGGAGGATATTTCAGGCCTGCAATTTCGCCATTGCCGCACCCACGGCGGCGGCAATGTCTGCCTCCTGCGGGTTGCCGCGTAGGGTCAATCCCCCATTCGGTTGCAGATTTTCGCCGGTGACGAAGGCCTCGTCGCTTGCAAGCCAGAGGCAGGCATTGGCGACGTCCTGGGCTGTGTTGAGCCGTCCCAGCGGATAGCGCGGCAGAAAGGCATCGACCAGACCGGGCGTCGCAAAGGCGTCCCTGGTCATCGGCGATTCGGTGAAGGCCGGCGAAACGATATTCGCGCGGATGCCAGCCGCGCCGAAATCATTGGCCACGCAGCGGATTAGCGCCTCGGACCCGGCCTTGGTCCCGATATAGGCGGCATGGTTGCTGATCACGGCGCGCGTCGTCGCCGACGAAAGCTGGATGATCGACCCCCCACTCGGATCGTTTTTCAGCATCGCGCCGACAAAGGCCTGCAAGAAATGATGCACGCCCGTGAACTGGAGCGCGACGATCGCATCGAGTTCGTCTTCGGTCACGTCGAGAAGCGGCTTGAGCAAACCCCAGCCGCTCGCATTGATGGCGACATCGACACCGCCCATCGCGTCGCGCGCGGCGTCAGCGAGCGCAAAGACCGATGACCGGGATGTGAGGTCGCACACCGCCGAATGTCCGCCGATCTCCTCCGCGAGCGCTTCGAGGGCGGGCTGCTTGCGCCCAGCCACCAGCACGATGGCCCCTTCGCGCGCGAACAGGCGGGCCGTGGCCTGCGCCATATTGTCCTTTGTTGCCGCGCCGATGATGACGGCGCGCTTGCCAGCCAGTCTGCCCATGGAACCTCTCCCTTCGTTTATCGCAGCATGGGGTGCCACAACGGCTAACGCGGCGCGCTTGGCAAAAATGTGCATGGCCGCGCACCTCAATCGAGGTCAGACAGGTCGCACGGCAACAGGGAGCGGGAGCGGGAGCGGGACGATGAAGATAGTGATCGAAGCGAAAGTCGACATCGATCCGGCACGCCGCGCCGAAGCGCTGGAAGGCGCGCGCCGATGGATCGAGGGTGCGCAGGCGCAGCCGGGATGCCTCGGCTATTTCTGGACCGCCGACCCGCACCACCCCGCGCGCATCCATGTCTTTGAAGAATGGGCAAGCGAAGCGGCGCTCGCCGCCCATCTGGCCGGCCCCCAATATCGCGGCATGTTAGCGCATGTTTCGGACTTTGGGTTGACGAATGCCGTCAGCCGCAAATTTGCCGTCGCGCGCGAAGCGCCTGTCTATAACGCCGCGGGTGTCGCGACAGCCGCGTTCGACTGACGCCCCCCGTTTGCTTTAGAGTTTCAACAGTTGTTTGCCGCGGTTCTGACCGCTGAACAGGCGCTGGAGCGTTGCGGGCGCGTTTTCGAAGCCGTGCTGCACATCTTCGCGATAGTTGAGGCGGCCGTCGAGAACAAAAGCTTCTAGCCTTTTGCGGATTTCGGGAAACTCGTTCGCCCAGTCGAGCACGATAAAGCCCGCCATCGAACCGCGGCGAAAGATCAGGTTGAAATAATTCTGCGGTCCCGCGGGCAGCATCCCCATCTCGTAGCGGCTGATTCCACCGCACACGACCACGCGCGCGCCGGTCGCGATCTCGCCGAGCATGTCGTTGAGGATCGCGCCGCCCACATTATCGAAGATGACGTTCACGCCGCCGGGGCAATGCTCCTTGATCTGACCCCGGATATTGCCTGCCTTGTAATCGATCGCCGCGTCGTAACCCGCCTCCTCGACGAGCCAGCGGCACTTGTCCGCGCCGCCCGCGATGCCGACCGCGCGGCACCCGGCGATCTTGGCAAGCTGGCCGACGACCGACCCCGTCGCCCCCGCCGCGCCGGACACCAGCACCGTCTCGCCCGCGACCGGGCGCCCGACCTTGAACAGCCCGCAATAGGCGGTCACACCCGTGGTCCCGAGCACCGAGAGCATCGCCGTGGGCGGCAGCGCGGTCTCGATCCTCACCAATCCCTCGCCGTTCGACACATGCCATTCGGTCCAGCCGGTCGACCCCATGACAAGGTCGCCAGCCACAAAGCCTGGATGATTGCTCTCCACCACCTCGCTGATCGCGCTGCCGCGCATCACGTCGCCGATCGCCATGGGCGCGACATAGTCGGCGATATTTTCCATCCAGCCTTTCTGCGCGGGATCGAAGCCCAGATAGAGCGTCTTCAGAAGCACCTCGCCCGCGCCAGGGGCGGCGACGTCGGTTTCGGCCAGTTTGAAATCGCCATCCTCGATCCCCCGCCCGCGCGGATGTCCGTTGAGCAGCCACTGGCGCGATGTCGGCATCGATATTCTCCCCTGTTTCTGCCCCGAAACTGCGCCCGCCCGGCGCCACCAGCCACCGCCAAAAGTGCCAGTCGCGCGAAATGTGCCGGGGCGTAGGGTGCGATCAGGGAGAGAAAGAATGGCCGAGGTCCGCCGCAGTTTCTGCCGCTTTTGTCATGCCAATTGCGCGATGCTGGTCACGATCGACGACGGCCGCGTCCTCAAGGTTCAGGGCGATCCCGACGACCCGGTATTCGGCGGCTATACCTGTATCAAGGGCCGCCAGCTTGTCGAAGCGCATCACGGACCCCAGCGGCTGACCGTGTCCCAAAAGCGTACCGAGAACGGGTTCGAGGACATTGCGATGGACGCGGCGCTCGACGAAATCGGCGCGAAACTGTCAGCTCTCATCGCCGAACACGGCCCGCACGCGGTCGCCGTCTATGCCGGCACCTACGCCTTTCAGAACAGCGCCGGCGTCGGCAGCGCGATGGCCTTCGCGCAAGGGCTCGGCACGCGCAACATCTATACGTCGGTGACGCTCGACCAGCCCGCGAAAGTCTATACGACGATGCGCTACGGCAGCTGGATGGGCGGGATGCACACGTTCAGCGAGGCTGATGTCGCCTTCTTCATCGGTAACAACCCGATTGTTTCGCACTACGGACCGCCGGGCGGCCTGCCGCCCTTCTCGCCCTCGCGGCGCCTGCGCGACGCGCTCGATGGCGGATTGAAGCTGATCGTCGCCGACCCGCGGCAGAGCGACGTCGCGGCGCTCGCGCATATCCACCTGCCCGTGCGGCCGGGTGAAGATCCCGCATTGCTCGCCGGGATCATCCACGTCATCCTTGCCGAAGGCCTTTACGACAAGCCGTTCGTCCAGCGCTACGTCGACGGTCTCGACGAGCTGCAGCGCGCGGTCGCGCCCTTTACGCCCGACGTCGCGGCGACACGCGCGGGTGTCGAGGAAAGCCAGCTCGTCGCCGCCGCGCGCATGTTCGCGAACGGCACCAAGGGCGTCGTTTCGACCGGCACCGGTCCCGAAATGGCGGGCAATGGCACGCTCACCCAATATCTGGTCTCGTCGCTCAACATCATCTGCGGGCGCTTTTGCCGCGAGGGCGAAAAAAGCTCGATCCCGCGGGTCTTCACCCCCGTCACACCGCGCCGCGCACAGGTCGCGCCGCCAATGGCGCTCTTTGGCGAGGGTTTTCCCGCCTCGCGCATCCGCGGGCTCACGCATCTCGGCATGGAAATGCCGTGCAACGTGCTTGCCGACGAAATGCTGACGCCGGGTGAAGGGCAGGTGCGCGCGCTGATCGTGATCGGCGGCAATCCGCTGGTCGCCTTCCCCGATCAGGACAAGATGGTGCGGGCGCTGAACGGGCTCGACCTGCTCGTCTCGATCGACGTCAACGCCGAATCCGCGACCGCCAGGCGCTCCGACTATATCCTCGCGCCCAAAATGTGCCTCGAACGCGAGGACATCAGCAACCTTTCCGAATGGTGGTACGAAATCCCCTACGCCCGCTATACCGAGGCGATGATCGAGGCACCCGAGGGTCTGCTCGAGGAATGGGAGATGCTCTGGGAACTCGCGCGCCGTATGGGCACCGGCCTGCCGCTCGCGGGCGGGGCCTGCCCGATGGACGAGAGGCCGACGAAGGAAGTCTTCCTTGACCTGATGGTCGCGGGCTGTGCCGTCGCGCCCAGCCAGGTCCGCCGCGATAGCGAGGATGGCCGGGCGGTGATCTATGCCGATCTTCATCCCGTCGTCGAGGCGGGCGACCCCAATGCGCCGGGCCGGTTCGACCTGACCGCGGGCGCGATGCCCGATCAGCTGATCGCCTATGCCGCCGCCGATCGGCCGACGCCCGGCTTTCCTTGGCGCCTGGTGTCGCGCCGCAGCCGCCACCGCTTCAACTCGACGGGGCAGAACCTGCCTGCGCTGCGTGCCAAGCGCACGACCAACCCCGCTTTCCTGCATCCCGACGATCTGGCACTCATCCCCTGCGCCGACGGCGACATTGTGCGCATCCGGTCGGCCGCGGGCGAGGTCGTCGCGGTCGCGCGCGCCGCCGAAAATATGCGCCCCGGCGTCGTGTCGATGGCGCATGCCTTCGGCGGCCCCGACATCGGCGCGGAGGGCGTCCACGAACATGGCGCCTCGACCAACCGCCTGGTCAGCGAGAGCGCCCTCTACGACCCCATCACCGGCCAGTCGCTGCAAAGCGCGATCCCGGTTTCCATCGTTCCGGCCTGAGGAGATTTCATGCCCGACAATCGCCGCTTCCTGCTCGTCCGCCGCCCCAATGGCGAACCGGTGCAGGCGGACTTCTCACTCGTCACCGAACCGGCGCCCGAGCTTGCCGACGGCCAGTTCCTGATCCGCAACCATTACGCCTCGCTCGATCCCGCAATCCGCGGCTGGATGGACGATGCGCCGAGCTATATGCCGCCGATCCCGCTCGGCGCCCCGGTGCGCGCCACCACGGTTGGGATCGTCGAAGCGAGCAAGGCCGAGGGCTTCGAGCCCGGCCAGTGGGTGCTGGGCCTCAACGGAATCGAGGATTATTCGGTCGGCACCGTCGGCGGTTTCACCCAGCCGATCGATGCCGCGCTGGTTCCGTCGGTCACCAACTATCTATCGATACTCGGCGCGGTCGGGATGACCGCCTATTTCGGCTATATCGACGTGTGCGAACCCAAGGGCGGCGACGTCGTGCTGGTGACGGGCGCGGCGGGCGCGGTCGGCTCGCTCGTTGGGCAGATCGCGAAGATCAAGGGCGCGAGCAAAGTGATCGGCATCGCGGGTGGGCCGGAGAAATGCGCCAAGCTGACGGACCGCTATGGCTTCGACGCGGCGATCGACTATCGCGGCAAGGATCTTGCGGCGCTGACCGCTGCAATCGCGGCCGAAGCGCCCGAGGGCGTCGACATCATCTTTGAAAATGTCGGCGGCGACATTCTCGACGCGGGGCTGATGAATTTGCGCCACGGTGCACGCATCGGGCTTTGCGGGCTGATCAGCGAGTATAATTCGGTCGAAAAGGTCGGGGCGCGCAATATCTGGCAGCTCATCGTCCACCGCGCCTCGATCCGCGGGCTGCTCGTCGCCGACTATATCGACCGCTTTGCCGAAGGCGGCGCAGCGATGGCGGGGTGGCTGCAAGAGGGCAGGCTCGTCGCCGACGAGCATATCGACGAAGGCATCGAAAACAGCTTCGACGCCTTCATGCGCCTGTTTGCAGGTAGCAACCAGGGCAAGATGATCCTGAAAATCGCATGACCGGACCTTCCAAACTTCTCGTCCTGTCGGGCGGTCATCCCTATGAAGCCGAACCTTTTGCCGAGCTGCTCGCAAGCCTCGACGGCTGGACGGTCACGCACCTGATCCACCCCGAAGCCGAGGCCGCCGTCGCGGAAGGGGTGGCGAGCGACGCCGACGCCATCCTCTTTTACGATATGCCCGGCTATAGTTTCGAAGGCGGAGCGGCGGCAACGCGGCCGCCTTCCTCCGCCTATCGCCGCGCGATCACCGACTATTTCGCGCACGGCGGCGGCGCGGTGGCGATGCACCATGCGATCGCCGGCTGGGCCGAATGGCCCGAATGGGCGACCATGATCGGCGGGCGCTTCCTCTACGCGCCAGGCGAAGCCAATGGCGAGTTCCACCTCGATTCGGGCTATCGTCACGCCGTTCGCTACGACGCGGTGGTGCTCGATCCCCACCATCCGGTCACCATGGATCTCCCTGCGCGTTTCCCGCTCTGCGACGAGCTGTATCTGGCGCCGGTGTGGGGCGCGACCCAACCCCTGCTGCGCGCCGACCATGGCTTTGTCCGCGAGAATTTCTATTCGGCGGCGCAGGCCGTGGCCGGGCGGATGTTCAGCAACGTCGGCTGGGATCATCGCCCCGAAAGCGATGTGATCGCGTGGGAAAAGCCGATTGGTGCAGGGAAACTCGTCTACCTGCAACCCGGCGACGGGCCGGCAGCCTATGCCGATGCGAACTTCCGCCGATTGCTCGCTAATGCGCTTGCACATGTCGCTGCTGCCTAACGAAAATGTGCATCGCCCCGGCCGGACGGCTGAATATAGTCGGGGGCATAACGAAAAGATCGAGGGAAGAGGCGCGTGAACGACATCGCCGCAAGCAGCTTTTTTGATCCGCAGGTCATCGCGGACCCGTTCGATTATTATCGCGCGTGGATGCCGAAGAACCCCGTGGTTCAATTGTCCGACGGCATGTTCCTCGTCCTCTCCTACGACCTTTGCGCACAGGCGACGGGCGACGTCGAAACCTTTTCGAACAATTTTCAGGGTACGCTGTCGGGCGCGATGGCCGAGGATGGCGACGTCGCCGCGATCCTGTCCGAAGGCTGGCCGCAGGTCGACACGCTGCTGACCGCCGACCCGCCGGTTCACACGCGCTTTCGCAAGCTCGTCAACCTCGCCTTCTCGATGAAGCGCGTCGCCGCGATCGAGGAGGATATGCGCGGGGTCGTCGCCAGGCTGATCGACCGCATGGCCGAAAAGGGCGAAGCCGATTTCGTCCGCGATTTCGGCATTCCGCTGCCCGTCGCGATGATCGCGAGCCAGATCGGCATGGACGGCGAACTCGACAAGGTGAAGCGCTGGTCCGACGCTTTTGTCGACCGGCTCGGCCGGATGATCCCCAAGGAACGCGAGCTTGAATGCGCGCGCGAAGTCGTCGAATTCCAGCATCATGTGAAGGCAAAGATCGACGAACGCCGCGCCAGCCGCACCGACGATCTGCTCTCCGACCTCGTCTATGCCGAGGTCGACGGCGAACGCCCGCTCGAAGATGCCGAAATCCTCTCGATCATGCAGCAGTTGATGGTCGCGGGGAACGAAACGACCACCTCGGCGCTCGCGGGCGGGCTGCTCCAGTTGATCGAGAATCCCGATCAGATGGCAAAGGCGGTCGCTGCCGCCGACGAAGGGAATGAGCGCGCGATCATCAACCTTGTCGAGGAAGTGCTGCGCATCGAAAGCCCGACCGCGGGCATGTGGCGCCTGGTTCTGAAAGAGACCGAACTCGGCGGCGTGGCGATCCCCAAGGGCGCGATGGTGCAACTCCGCTACGCCGCAGCGAACCGGGATCCCGCCAAATTTGCCGATCCCGACCGCTTCGACATCGAACGCGCCAATGCGCGCAGTCACCTCGCCTTCGGCAAGGGCATTCATATGTGCGTCGGCAATATGCTTAGTCGCAAGGAAATGGCCGTCGCCTATTCCGAACTGTTGACGCGGCTCACCGATTTCCGCCTCGCCGACGGCCATGAGCCCAGCTGGCCTCCGAACATGCTGCTGCGCGGCCTCACCACCCTTCCCATCACCTTCCGGCGGCGCGCATGAATTTCGACCTCGACGAAGACCAGCTGCTGACGCGCGACACCATCGGCCGTTTCCTCGGCCCGGTCGACGTCGCCGCGCGCCATACGATGCGCAAGACCGATGGCGGCTACCCCCGCACGCGCTGGCAGGAGGTGGCCGATCTTGGCCTGCTCGCCCTCCCGGCGCCCGAAGCGATGGGTGGACTGGGGGGAACCATGGTCGATCTCGCACTCGCCGCCGAGGCGCTTGGCAAGGGGCTTGCCGTCGATCCCTGGCTGGAAAACGGCGTGCTGCCGATCCGTCTCGCCGCGGCAGCGGGCGATGCCGCGCTTGTCGAACAATTAATCGCGGGGTCGCGGCTGGCCGCGGTCGCCTTTGCCGAGCCCGGGCGCCGCTATGCGGATGAAGCCGTGGGAACGGCGGCCGACGGCGACGCGATTACCGGCGCCAAGACTTTCGTGCCGGGCGCGGCCATCGCCGACATCCTGCTCGTCACCCTTGCAGGAAACCGTCTTGGCAAGGTCGCGCGGAATGCCGGCAGCCTCGTTCATCAGGTCTATCCGGTCATCGACGGATCCCATGCCGCTGCGATCGACTTTCATCGCACGCCGGCCGAAATTTTCGACCTGCCCGCGACGAAATTCGCGCGCATTGTCGGCGACGTACGCCTGCTTGCGGCCGCCGAGATGGTCGGACTGGCGCAGACGATGTTCGACGA
>JBGTUD010000022.1:0-20833 GCA_041939405.1 Sphingopyxis sp.
TTCGAGCATATCTATCGCCACCATCGCCGCTATCGCATCACCGAGGGCGCCGAGGAAATCCAGATGCGGAAGGTCGCGGCCTATCTTTTCGGCTATCTCGGTCCGCGCCGCGAGACGCTGGGACGAATTTGACGCGCCCCATGCCCTTGCCCCGCACGCTCTATGACAAGATATGGGATGCGCACGCCGTTGCCGAAGACGATGGCGAGACGCTTCTGTACGTCGATCTTCACCTGTTGCACGAAGTGACCTCGCCGCAGGCCTTTGCCGGCCTCGACGCGGCCGCGCGCGCGGTGCGGCGGCCTGAACGCGCGCTCGCTCTGTCCGACCATAATGTGCCGACCACGGGGCAGGCGTTGGGGCCGGCAGGAGTTGCTGACGCCGAGGCACGCGCGCAGCTGGAGGCGCTTGCCCACAATACGCGGCGTTTCGGTATCGAAAATGTCCCGATGGGCGATCCGCGCGGCGGCATCGTCCATGTCGTCGGCCCCGAACAGGGGCGATCGCAGCCGGGGATGACGATCGTTTGCGGCGATAGCCACACATCGACGCACGGCGCGTTCGGGGCCCTGGCTTTCGGCATCGGAACCTCCGAAGTCGAGCATGTTCTGGCGACGCAGACGATCCGCCAGCGCCGTTCGCGCAACATGCGGGTGACCGTCGACGGCGCGCTGGCGGCGCACGTCCAGGCCAAGGATCTGGCGCTTTACCTGCTCGGCCGGATCGGGGTCGACGGGGCGACCGGTCATGTCATCGAATATGCCGGACCGGCGGTGCGCGCGCTGTCGATGGAAGGGCGCATGACGCTCTGCAACCTCAGCATCGAAATGGGCGCGCGCGCGGGGTTGATCGCGCCCGACGCAACGACCTTTGCCTATTTGCAGGGCCGTCCGGCGGTGCCGGAGGGAGCGGCGTGGGACGCCGCGGTCGCCCGCTGGCGGGCGCTGGGCAGCGACGAAGCTGCGATATTCGAACGCGAACTGCGCATCGACGCGCGCGATGTTCGGCCAATGGTCAGCTGGGGCACGAACCCGTCGCAGGTCGCGCCGATCGACGGGCGCGTCCCCGATCCCGCGGCGCTCCCCGATCCTGAAGCGCGCGCTGCGGCGGCGCGCGCGCTCGCTTATATGGATCTGACACCGGGCAGCCCGATCGCCGGGCAGCCGCTCGACCGCGTGTTCATCGGAAGCTGCACCAACAGCCGGATCGAGGATTTGCGCGCCGCCGCCGAGGTCGTTCGCGGCCGCCGGGTGGCGCCGCATGTGCGGGCGATGGTCGTTCCCGGATCCGGGCTGGTCAAGCGGCAGGCGGAGGCCGAAGGCATCGCCGCGACGCTTTGCGATGCGGGCTTCGACTGGCGCGAACCCGGCTGCTCGATGTGCGTCGGCATGAACCCCGACCGGCTGCAACCCGGCGAACGCTGCGCCGCGACGTCGAACCGAAATTTCGAAAACCGTCAGGGGCGCGGCGGGCGCACGCATCTGATGAGTCCGGCACTCGCCGCCGCGAGCGCCATCGCGGGGGCGATCGCGTCGCCGGATATGCTGGTTTAGCGCGCCGCCTCGAAGCGTGCGATGGCATTGACGTGACGCAGCGTGCGGGCGATGTCGTCGAGCCCTTCCATCAATATGCGCCGGTCGCCGGCGTCGATGGCGAAATCGATCGTCCGACCCGACGCGAGCCGAATCTGCTGCCCGGCAAGGTCGATCTCGACCGGGGCATATTGCGCGTCTTCGACCTCGCGGCGCAGCGCGGCGCACACATCGTCGGGCAGGCGGATCAGCAACAAGCCGTTCTTGCGCGCGTTGCTCGCAAAAATGTCGCCAAAGCTCGGCGCGATGACGCAGCGTATGCCGAAGTCGGCGAGCGCCCACACCGCATGTTCGCGCGACGAGCCGCAGCCGAAATTGCGGTCGGCGATCAGGATCTGGGCATTGCGGCAGGGCGGGCGGTTGAGGATGAAATCGGCGCGCTCGCGCCCGTCCGCGCCATAGCGCAGCTCGCGGAACAGGTGCTGGCCCAGCCCCGTTCGCGTCAGCGCCTTCATATAATGCGCGGGAATGATCATGTCGGTGTCGACATTGGCCAGCGGCAGCGCTGCCGCCACCGCCCTGACCCGGACAAATTTCTGCACATTGCCTCCAGTATCTTAGCATACTAAGTAAATGCACCGGGGCGCTTTGTCCAATTGTATCGCGTTGACGAAGACGGTTGCCGGGGGAATCCTCGCGCCCTAAGGTTTCGCGATCGAGCGGAGGGCGTATGGGGCCGCCGCCGCGGCAGGGGAGCAGGAAGTTGGCGAAGAGCAAGCAGGCATACCGGCATCCGGCCGAATATTATACCGACCCCGAAAACAGCATCGGCTATCTTGCGCGCGTCGTGTTTCGATCCTTTTCGCGCCTGCTCGAACGGCGCACGCTGACGCACGACGTTTCGGCGGGCCAGTGGCGCTTTCTGCGGCAGTTGTGGCGCGAGGACGGCATTACCCAGCGCGAGCTCAGCGAGCGCGTGGGAATGCGCGAGCCGACGACGGTGGTTGCCTTGAAGGGGCTTGAAAAGGCCGGGCTGATCACGCGCAAGAAAACCGCCGAGGATCGGCGCAAGACCTTTATCTACCTTACCCCCCACGCCAAGAAGCTGGAACTGATCCTCGCGCCGATGAATGCCGAAATCCACGAAATTGCGACCAACGGCATGACCGACGAAGAGGTGGAGACGCTCCAGGCGCTGATGCGCCGCGTGATCGACAATCTGGCCGAAGAAACGCGCAAGCTGTCGGTTCTGTCCGACATCAAGGCCTGAACCTGGCCCACTTGCCCTCCCAGCGGATAATAGGTTAGTATTCTAACTATATCGCAGGGGAGGGAAAATGACCAATATCGCCGTTATCGCCGGGAGTGTCCGCGAGGGTTCCTATAATCGCGCGCTCGCCGAACTCGCGGCCGCCTGTCTGGAGGCGCAGGACGCGCGCGTCACGCGCATGGACCTTGGCGCCTTCGACCTGCCGCTCTATTCGGCGGCGATCGAAGCGGGGGCGTTCCCGCCCGACGCCCTGCGGCTCAAGGCCTTGTTCGCCGAACAGGATGCACTGCTCTTCGTCTCGCCCGAATATAATGGTTCGCTCCCGCCGCTGCTCAAAAACGCGATCGACTGGGCCTCGCGCCCGACGGGTGACGAAGGGCTTGTCGCGCTCACTGCCTATCGCGGCAAGGCGGCGGCGATCATGTCGGCGTCGATCAGCCCCTTTGGCGGGCTGCGCGGGCTCATGCATTTGCGCCAGATTCTCTCGACGGTGCAGATGCTCGTGATCCCCGAACAGGTGGTCGTGCCCAATGCGCACGCCGCCTTTGCCGAGGATGGCAGCCTGAAGGACGCGCTGCCGGCGTCGCTGGTCGAGATGACCGCGGCGCGGCTGGTCGCGGTCGCGAAGGCGCTTGCGACCTAGAGCGCGATCTTCAGCAAATCGTCATCCCGGCCTTCCCCGCGATGACGAATGAGGAGGCGGCGTTTCCTCACCGGATCAGCGCTTGGGCGCGCCATCGTCGATATTGTCGCCCCAGTCGGCTTCGAGCGCATCGAACAGCGCGTCGAACCGATCCTGGCCGATCCGCGCGGCGATCTGCGCGGTCAGCCTATCCATCGCGCGCTGCGCATCCTGGCGCATCCGCGCGCCCGTTTCGGTGAGCGAGACGATCATGTGTCGCCGGTCGTCGGGATCGACGTCGAGCTGCACGATGCCCAGTTTCACCATCTGGTTGATCGTGCTGTGAATGGCCTGCCGCGATACGCCGAGGTTGCGGGCGATGTCCGACGGGCGCACGATGCCGCTGACGATATTGGTCATCACCATCGATTGCGGCCGGTTGACGTCGGGCCAGCCGCGATCGTGCAGTTGCGCCTGCAACCCTTCGTCGAGCCAGCAGAAGCGTTGGAAAAGGGCGATGATCAACTGGTTGGTGCGCATAGAATGTCGAAGGCAGACCCCGCAGCCGGCGGGGCGCCGACGCGCATAGGCTAGAAGAGCAAGGCAAGCGAAGCAAGGCGGGGCAAGCATTGCCAAGACAAAATACTTAGTATACTATCTATTAGATGAAGGGAGAGGGCCGCATGGACGGGTTGATGCAGAATGTGCCGCTGACGGTCGACCGGATCATCGACCATGCGGCGAACTGGCACGGCCAGCGCGAGATCGTCTCGCGCGATGCCGATGGGCGCGTGACCCGTTCGACCTGGGCCGACGTCCGTGCCGATGCAAAGCGCGTCTCGAATGCGCTCGCCGCCGAGGGGATTGCGCCCGGCGACCGCGTCGCGACGATGGCGTGGAACGGCGCGCGGCACCTCGCCGCCTGGTATGGGGCGGCGGGCATGGGGGCGGTGCTCCACACGCTCAATCCGCGGCTGTTTCTGGAACAGATCGCCTATATTGCGAACCATGCGGGCGACCGGCTGTTGATCGCCGATCCGGCGACGGCGGAGCTGGTCGAACAATTGCTGCCGCAGGTGCCGTCGATCGAGAAGGTGATCTTCCTTTGCGATGCGGCATCGCTGCCGCGGACATCGTTCGCTGCGGTCGCGTTCGACGATTGGATTGCGGGGCATGGCGACGCTTATGTCTGGGGCGATTTCGACGAAAATGCCGCATGCGGGCTCTGCTACACCAGCGGGACGACGGGCAATCCCAAAGGCGTGCTCTATTCGCACCGCTCCAACTATATCCACGCGCTGATGACGTTGCAGCGCGACGCGCTCGCGCTGTCGGCACGCGACACTGTGCTGCTCGTCGTGCCGATGTATCACGCCAATGCGTGGGGCGTTGTCTATTCGGCGCCTGCCGTCGGCGCAAAGCTTGTCCTGCCGGGGCAGCGGATGGACGGCGAATCAATCTATAATCTGATCGAAAGCGAACGCGTTACTTACTCCGCCGCGGTGCCGACCGTTTGGCAGATGCTGCTCCAACATATGCAGGAAAAGGGCAAGCGTTTCACGACGCTGGAGCGCGTGACGATCGGCGGGTCGGCGTGTCCCGAATCGCTCATCCGAACCTTTCGCGACGAATATGGCGTCGATGTCATTCAGGGCTGGGGCATGACCGAAACCTCGCCGCTCGGCACGGTGTCGGTTCCCAATGCGTCGGTCGCGGCAAAGCCCGATGCCGAGCAGATGGCGTACAAGCTCAAGCAGGGGCGGCTGCTGTGCGGGCTGGAGATGAAGCTGGTCGACGATGCCGGCAACCGGCTGCCGCACGACGGCAAGACGCCGGGACGGCTGATGGTGAAGGGGGCGACGATTGCGGCCGCCTATTATGGCGGCGAGGGCGGCGAGGTGCTCGATGAAGAGGGGTTTTTCGACACCGGCGATGTCAGCATGATCGATGCCGAAGGCTATATGCAGATTACCGATCGGGCCAAGGATGTCGTCAAATCGGGCGGCGAATGGATCAGCTCGATCGAGATAGAGAATATCGTGATGGGTCACGCCGCGGTCGCCAACGCGGCGGTGGTCGGCGTCGTGCATCCCAAATGGGACGAGCGGCCGATTTTGCTTTGTCAGCTCAAGCCGGGGGCGAGCGCGTCGGCCGATGAGCTGAGATCCTGGCTCGACGGCAAGATCGCGCGGTGGTGGATGCCCGACGATGTGCTGTTCGTGGACGAAATCCCGCTCGGCCCGACGGGCAAGATCGACAAGAAGGCGATCCGCGCGGAGCTTGAGGGCTATACGCTGCCTTTCGAGGTTGCGCGCTGAAAATAACCGGCAACAGGAGAGAAAATGATGGTGGATCCGAACGGGATCGAAGGACTGGACGCGCAATTCGTCGGCCGTGTTTCGCCGACCGCGCCGCGCATTCAGGCGGGCGGACATCCGTGCCAAGGCATTTACTGGACCGAGGCGGGCAAACGGCCCAAGGTCGCGATCATCGCCACCCATTATAATGTCGATTTCTCCGAACATTATATCGCGCCCTGGTTTGCGCGGCAGGGCTTCGGCTTTCTCGGCTGGAACACGCGGTATCGCGGGATGGAGGATCAGTTCCTGCTTGAACATGCGATCGTCGACATCGGCGTCGGCATGAAATGGCTGAAAGAGGAGGCGGGGGTCGAGGCGATCGTCATTCTCGGCAATTCGGGCGGCGGTTCGCTGATGGGTGCCTATCAGGCCGAAGCCATTGCCCCGACGCTGACCGACCGTCTGCCGTCCGCAGGGCAGGACGCGCTCGCGAATCTCGTCAAGGGCGACCTCTACATCAGCTTCAACGCGCACCAGGGGCGCCCTGAAGTGCTCACCGACTGGATGGACGCATCGGTGATCGACGAAAATGATCCGGTCGCGACCGACCCCGAACTCGATCCGTTCAACCCCGACAACGGCCCGCCCTATTCGGATGAATTTATCGCCAAATATCGCGCCGCCCAACGCGCACGAAACCAGCGTATCACCGACTGGGCGAAGGCGGAGCTGAAGCGGCTCAACGAAGCGGGGATTCCCGATCGCATCTTCCCGATGTTCCGCTGCTGGGGCGACATCCGCTGCGTCGATCCCGCCATCGACCCTTCGGACCGCAAGCCCAACTGGTGCTATCGCGGCGATCCCGCAGTGGCCAACCGCACGCCAAGCATCGGCCGGGCCAATACGATCAAGACCTGGCTCAATATGTGGAGCCTCGAGACCTCGCCCTGCCAGGGTCAGCCGCACCTTGCCAAGCACGACACGCCCGCGCTGGTCGTTCAGGGCACCGCCGATACCGGCGTATTCCCCAGCGATGCGCGCAAGATCTTCGATTTCCTCGGCAGCGAGGACAAGCGGCTCGAACTTATCCCCGGCGCGCATTATTTCGAGGATTCGGTCGAGGAGCGGCAGAACGCCGCCGAGCTGGTCGGTGCTTGGATTCGGGAGAAGCTGTGACGTGACGGCGAACGCCGACATTATCGAAGCATTGCGCGGCGCCGGACTGGCGGGTGAGGGCGATATCGTCCTCGAACCGCTGACCGGCGGCGTGTCGTGCGACGTGTGGAAGGTCGCGACGCCCGGCGGCCCGATCGTCGTCAAGCGTCCGCTTCCGCAGCTGCGCGTCGCCGCCGAATGGCGCGCGCCCGTCGAGCGCGGAACGAGCGAGATACGCTGGCTCAAACGCGCGCGCGGCGTCGACCCGCGCCTCGCGCCCGAGGTGCTCGCCGAACTGCCCGGCCACGCCTTCGCCATGCGCTTCCTTCCCGGTTGCCCGGTGTGGAAGGACGAACTCATGGCGGGGCGCGCCGACGCCGATTTTGCTGCGCGCGTCGGACAGGCGATCGCTGCGGTCCACGCCGCCACCGCGCACAATGACGGCGACCGTGTAGCCTTCGCGAACGACGCGATGTTCCGCGCGCTGCGCGTCGACCCCTTCATCCTTTATGTTGCGCAGCAAGATGCAGAATTGGCGCCCGCGCTGACCGCGCTCGCGGGCGACCTGGCGGGGCGCAAGATCGCACTCGTCCACGGCGACGTCAGCCCCAAGAATATTCTGGTCAGCGCCGACGGGCCGGTTTTCCTCGATGCCGAATGCGCGGTTTATGGCGACCCGGCGTTCGACCTTGCTTTTTGTGTCACGCACCTGCTGCTGAAGGCGGTATGGTCGGGCGACGCCCGGCTGAATGCCGCCGCGGGGGCGCTCGCCGCCGCCTATCGCGCCGGTATCGACTGGGAGGACCGCGAGGGCCTCCTGCTCCGCGCAGGCAAGCTTGCCGCGGCGCTGCTCCTCGCGCGCATCGAGGGCAAGTCGCCCGCACCCTACCTCACCGACCCCGAACACAAGCGCGTTGTGCGCGATCAGGCACGCGCCTCGATCCTGGTGCCGCAATCGATCGACGCGCTCGCCGCCAACTGGAAAAGGACCTGTCCATGACTTCGCGTATTTCCTCCGTTACCGGCCGCCAGCTCTGGGACTCGCGCGGCCGGCCGACCATCGAGGCGGAGGTCGTACTGGAATCGGGCGCTGTCGGCCGCGCCATAGCGCCTGCCGGGGCGTCTCGCGGCGCGCATGAGGCGATCGACCTGCGCGACGGCGGTACGGCGTTCGGCGGCTTCGGCGTCCATCGCGCGGTGGCAGGGATCGGCGCTGAAATTGCAGGCGCAATCGCCGGGATGGACGCGCGCGACCAGGCGGCGGTCGATCAGGCGCTCTGCGATCTCGACGGTACGGCGAACAAGGGGCGGCTCGGCGCGAATGCCATCGTAGCCGTGTCGATGGCGGTGGTCCACGCCGCCGCGGCGGATGCGCGCGCGCCGCTGTGGCGTTATCTTTCGGGCGACGCAAAGGTCCGCATTCCGCTCCCCGAGATTCAGATTTTCGGCGGGGGAGCGCATGCGGGGCGGCGCACCGACGTACAGGATTTCATGGTCATGTGCCCCACGGCGGGCAGCTTTCGCCGCGCGCTGGAGATCACCGACGACGTCTACCGCGCGGCTGGAAAGCTCATGGAAGCGAAGGGGCCCTTGTCGGGCGTCGCCGATGAAGGCGGCTGGTGGCCGAACTTCGCATCGAACGAGGATGCGCTCGACACGCTGACCCGGGCGATCGAGGCCAGCGGGCATCGCGCCGGCGAGGATGTGTTCATTTCGCTCGACATCGCCGCGAACGAGCTGGGCGACGCCGACGGTTATAGTCTCGCGCTCGACAAGGGGCGGCTGTCGGGCGAAGCCATGGCCGCGCGCATTGTCGAATGGGCGGGCCGCTACCCGATCCTGTCGATCGAGGACCCAGCGGGACAGGACGACTGGACGACGATGGCGGCGGTGACGGCCCGCATCGGCGATCGGGTGCAGATCATCGGCGACGATGTGCTCGTCACCAATGCCGCGCGCGTCGAACGCGCGGGCGAAGCGGCGGTGTGCAACGCCGCGCTGATCAAGGTCAATCAGGTCGGCACCGTCACCGAGGCCAAGGCCGCGCTCGACGCCGCGGTGGCGCAGGGATGGGGCGCCATCGTTTCGGCGCGTTCGGGCGAGAGCGAGGATGTCACCATCGCGCACCTCGCGACCGGCTGGAATGCCGGGCAATTGAAGGTCGGCAGCTTCACCCGCTCCGAACGCATGGCCAAATGGAACGAGATGCTGCGGATCGAGGAGGCCATGGGACGCGACGCCGAATTTGCCGGCTTCTCGGCCTTTGCCGCTCCGATCGGACGGGTGGCGGCATGATCGTCCTTCATGCCCGCCCCAGCCCCGGTTTCCGCGCGGCGGTCGATGCGGTTTTCGGGCCGGGCGTCGTCGTTCATGTCGACGAGGCTGCGCCGCTCGACGAGGTGGCGGGCGACATCACCGCGCTGCTTCATGTGCTCACCCCGGTGACGGCGGACTTCATCGCCTCGGCGCCCAACCTCAAGCTGATTCAGAAGCTCGGCGTCGGCGTCAACACCATCGCGCTCGACGCGGCCCGCGACCATCGCGTTGCCGTGTGCAACATGCCCGGCACCAATAGCCAGGCGGTCGCCGAAATGGCGCTGTCGCTGATGATGGCGGTGCTGCGGCGCACCTGTTTCTTCGATTCGCGTACCCGCGCGGGCGAGGGCTGGACCGCCGATCCCTCCGAACTCGACAGTGTGGGGGAAATTGCGGGGCGCAAGGTGGGCCTCGTCGGGTTCGGCAGTTCGGCGCAGCGGCTCGCGCCGGTGCTCGCGGCGCTGGGGGCCGATGTCGTCTACACGGCGCGCAGCGCGCGCGACGCGCCCTACAAATTTCTGCCGCTGGACCGCCTGCTTGCCGAAAGCGATATTGTCTCGCTGCATATCCCGTTGACCGACGAGACGCGCGGCAGCGTCGATCCCTTCGCAATGAAGAAGGGCGCGGTGCTGGTGAACACCGCGCGCGGCGAGCTGATCGATCAGGCGAAGCTCGTTGATGCGCTGGGGTCGGGGCATCTGCGCGGCGCGGGGCTTGACGTCTTTGCGGAGGAACCGCTGCCGCGCGGCAATCCGCTGCTCGGCCTGCCCAATACCGTGCTCGCGCCGCATATCGCCTGGCTTACCCCCGAAACGCTGGCGCGCAGCCTCGCGGTGGCGCACGAGAATTGCCGGCGCCTCGCGGCGGGCACTCCTCTTCTTCATCAGGTGGTCTAATGTCGCTTCCCATCGTTCTGATTACCGGTCAGCTTTTGACCGATGCCGTGTGGCAACCGCTCCTTGATGCATGGGCGGACCGCGAAGTGATCGTTGCCGACAATCGCAGCGAGGACACGATTGCGGGCTTCGCGCGGCGGCTGCTCGACAACGCCCCGCCGAAATTCGTGCTGATCGCACATGCGATGGGCGGTTTCGTGGCGTTCGAGGTGATGCGCCGCGCGCCCGAGCGGGTCGCGAAACTTGGGCTCATTTCGACGCTCGCCTCGGCCGACGGCCCCGCGCAGACCGCGCGGCGGCAGGGCTATATCGATCTCGTTGAAAGCGGTAATTTCGAACAGGTCGTCGAAGAACGTATCCCCATCCTTTTCCCCGAAGAAAAGCGCGGCGACGCGCGCCTGCTAGGCATCGCGCGGCAGATGGCGGCGGAAACCGGCGCCGACACCTTCCTGGCGCAGCAGCGCGCGATCATGGCGCGTATCGACAGCCGCCCGCGGCTGGGCGAGATCGCCGTGCCGACCCTGCTGATCTGGGGCGAAAAGGACGGGATCACCAGCCGCGCGCACCATGACGAGATTTTGGCGGCGATCCCGGGGGCCCGGCTCGAGGTGATCGCGGGCGCGGGGCACCTGCCGACGGTTGAGGCACCGGAGGTGGTGGTGCCGTTGCTGAGCGAATTTATCGACGCATAGGTAGGTCATCCCGGCGAAGGCCGGGATCTCGACGGTGAGATCGTGTTTCAGAGTCACGTGCCTCTGAACACCCTTCGCCGGGATGACGTGGTCAGGTGAGCTCCGCTCTCACAATCGCGGCCCCATCCACCATCGCCTTCAGCTTCGCCTGACTATGCGCGCGGCTGTGGTACTTCATCCCGCAATCGGGCGCGATCCACAGCCGCTCGGCATCGACGTAATGGAGCGCCTCGCGAATACGGCCCGCGACCACTTCGGGCGTCTCGACCTCCGGAATCGACAGGTCGAGCACGCCGTACATGATGGTTTTGGTCGGCAGTTCGGCAAGGATCGCGGGGTCGAGCCCAGGTTGCGCCGCCTCGATCGAGATGACGTCGATCGCCGATGCTTCGAGCTCGGCGAGGAAGTCATAAGCCTTCGGCTTCGGTCCCGTTGCGCCCGCGCCATGGTGCACCATCGCATAGCCGAAACAGATGTGGAGAGCGGTCGTGCCGCCGACGCCATCGAGCGCGCGGTTGATCGCCTCGATCGCATAGGATTGCGCTTCGCCGGCGCGCGCCTGCAAATAGGGTTCGTCGAGCTGGACGACATCGACCCCGGCCGCGAACAGATCCTTCACCTCGGCATTGACCGCATCGGCATAGTCCATCGCGAGCGCGCGGGCGTCGGGATAATAGCCGTTTTCGGCCTGCTGCGTCATCGTGAAAGGGCCGGGCAGGGTAAGCTTCACCGGCCGGGTCGAATGACGGCGGAGGAACGCCGCATCCTGCGCCTCGATGGGGCGGGCGCGGCGGATCGGGCCGGAGACGAGCGGCACCGGATTGGCGTTGCCGGTGCGGTCGATCGCCGTGCCGTGCTTTTCCGTATCGATCCCCGACAGGGCGGTCGCCAGCCGGTTCGAATAGCTTTCGCGCCGCATCTCGCCGTCGCCGACGATGTCGATGCCCAGCTCCTCCTGATCGCGGATCGCCATCAGCGTCGCGGCCTCCTGCGCCTCGGCAAGCCAGGGTTGGGGGATACGCCACAGCGTCTCCGCGCGCACGCGCGGCGGTAGGCTGGCTTTCAGCCGTTCGCGATCGATCAGCCAATCGGGTTGTGGGTAGCTTCCAACGATCGTCGTCGGCAATATGGGGTGGTCGAACAAGGGCCAATCCTCTCATTTTCGGGCTGGCCAAACATTTGCTTAGTATTCTATCTAATTCAAGTCGAAACGAGCGTGGGAGAGTAAAATGATCGATCTGGAGGCGATCCGGACCCTGGCGGACATTCCGGCGGCGCAGGCGCGCGTGCGCGGGCAGGCGACCGCGGTAAAGTTCGGCGACCGGGAAACGAGCTTCGCGGCGCTCGATGCGGCATCGAACCGTGTCGCCCACGCATTGATCGCCGCCGGCGTGGCGCCGGGTGATCGCATATCGGCGCTCACCAAGAACCACGACGGCTGGTATCCTCTCTTCTTTGGAACGGCACGTGCGCGCGCCTGTTTCGCACCGATCAACTGCCGCCTCGCCCCCGCCGAGATCGGCTTCATCTTGGCCGATGCCGCGCCCAAGCTGCTGTTCGTCGGCGAGGATTTTTTCGACAGCGCGCTCGCGGCCATCGAGGGCATTGCCGAACCGCCGCGGCTGATTGCCCTTTATGGCACGCATCCGGCGTTCGAGTCGTTCGAAAGCTGGCTGGCGGAGGCGACGGACACGCCGCCCGCCGGCGTCCCGCAGCTCGGCGACGATGTGCTCCAGCTCTATACGAGCGGCACCACCGGGCGGCCCAAAGGCGTTGTGCTCACCAACGCCAACTATCGCACCTTCCTCGAAGCCGCGAGCGAGGTCGACGGCTTTGCCTATGGCGAGGACGAGACGGTGATGATCGTCATGCCGCTGTTCCACGTCGCGGGCACCAATGTCAGCTTTTCGGGGCTGGCGCAGGGCGGACGGCTGGTGCTCGTCAAGGATTTCGCCGCGGCTGACGCGGTGCGCATGATGCGCGAGGAGGATGTCGCACACGCCTTTCTTGCGCCCGCGATGATCCAGATGATGCTGCTTCAGCCCGATGCGACTGCGGGGGCCTATCCGCAGCTCAAATCCATCGCTTACGGGGCTTCGCCGATCGCCGAGGATGTGCTGCGCCGCGCGCGGGCGACCTTCGGCTGCGATTTCGTGCAATTTTACGGCATGACCGAATCGGCTGGTGGCGGCTCTTACCTATCGCCCTCTGCGCATGACCTGCCTGGCAAGCTTACCTCTTGCGGCCAGCCCTGGCCGGGGGTCGACATGGCGATCCTCGATGGCGCGGGGCGCGCGCTCGGCGATGGCGAGATCGGCGAGATCGCGATCCGCGGCGGCATCGTGATGAAGGGCTATTGGAACCGGGACGCGGCAACCGAGGAGGCGCTCGCGGGCGGCTGGCTCCACACCGGCGACGTCGGCTATCGCGATGCCGACGGCTTTTATTATGTCCACGACCGGATCAAGGACATGATCGTGTCGGGCGGCGAGAATGTCTATCCGGCCGAGGTCGAAAGCGCGATCATGGGCTGTCCCGGCGTCGCCGATGTCGCGGTGATCGGCGTCCCCGACGACAAGTGGGGCGAGGGGGTGAAGGCGCTGATCGTCCCTACCGCGGATGCGACACCGGATCCCGCCGCCATCATCGCTTGGGCGCGGGACCGGATCGCGGCCTACAAGGTTCCGAAAAGCATCGAGTTCATCGAGGCTTTGCCCCGCAATCCGTCGGGTAAGGTGCTTCGCCGCGAACTGCGCGCGCCCTATTGGGAAGGGCGCGACCGCGCGGTGGGGTGATCTTCTGACATGACTTTATCCGTCATCCCGGCGTAGGCCGGGATCTCGACCTAGGAGTATGACGCACTGGCGCGATCGTGTTTCAGAGTCACGTGCCTCTGAACACCCTACGCCGGGATGACGTCGGAAGAGGGGAGCGAAAGCTCAGAACCCCAGATTGCGGAACGCGATGCGGAACGAAAAGCTGTTGCCGCGCCGCGCGTCGCCGGTGTCGGCATAGTCGCGGCGCCAGGTGAGCGCGATCGACAGGCATTCATCGTCATAGGCGATGCCAAGCCGGTGGCGGATCGGTTCGAAGCCGTCGGCCTGCGCCAGCGGATCGTCGCTGCGGCTGGTCAGGTCGACGATCGCCGATCCGAAGATCGACCAGTTGCGCGCCACGGCGACGCGCCCGCCGGCGCGCACTTCCTCGCGGTCCTGCAAATCTTCGCCCAGCAGCAATATGTCGCGGTTGAGCCGCGAATAGCCGAGCACGGCATAGGTCGAGCGGTTGCCGATCGTCGCATCGAACTCGTTGCGGCGCACCGCCAGATTGTCCTTGTCGAGCCGGAAGCGATGCGTCAGGCGCAGGAAATCCTTGTAGGCGATCGTCGTCCGCCCGACGATGTCCGACGTGCGGTCGGTCAGCCCGGTGCCGTCGGGAAACAGGCTGGGCTTGTCGGTCAGGCGATAGCTTTGCCCGACGATGCTGTTGATATTGAATCCCGGCCGGCTGTAATTCCACTCGACGCCATAGGTGATGCGCGCGCCATCCTCGAACCGGTCGTGGCCGTTGAACCGGTTGATCGCGAAAATATTGCTGTCTTCAAGGTCGAAGGCGCGCGAATCCTCGTTCGGAATGTCCAGATTCTTGATCGGCGGCGTCGCGACGACCTGGACGCGCGGGGTCAGCGTTTGCGTCCCGCCCGCAAATTCGCCGATGAAGGGCCAGCGCATGTCGGCGGCGACCGCCGCGATGCCGCGCGCCTGCCACCCCGACTTGCCGCGATAGCCGGGGATGGCGGTCAGCAGATTTTCGTCGCTGTGGTAAACGTCGCCGCGCACGAGGGCGGTCAGGACGACTTCCTGTCCCAGCGCGGTCAGACCGCGCAGATTCCACTGCGCCCCGGCAAAGGCGCGCTGCGTATCCTGCCCCGCGGTACGCCCGATCGCGACCGTGTTGAGCTGAAGCTCGAACTGACCGCCGAAGATCGGATCGTCGAGTCGCTGACGATAATCGATAATGGGCAGCGCGATCGGCTGCTGACCCTGTTCGTCGTTGCGGCGCAGCGTCTGCGTCGCCCATCCGGCAATCGACAGATAGGAGTTGCCGCCGATGCGTTCGAGCTCGAAGGTCGAGCGCAGCCGGTCGTCGCGGCTGATGTCATACCGGCGCATGAAGGTGCGATCGGTCGCGATCCGCCCCGAATAGCTGAGGCTCCAGCGCGGATCGAACTGGAACCGGCCCGCGCTTTCCAGATAGCCGCGAAACCGCTTCTGGCGGTCGGGATCCTCGCCGATCAGCGGAACGAGCGAGCCATAGGTCGCATAGCCGTTGATGCGGAACGACCCGATGTCGGTGAGCGCGCGAAACTCGCCCTCCAGCATCGGCGCGGCGTCGGTGTAGAGGTGCGGGGTGATCGTGACATCGCGGTCGGGCGCGAGGCGGAGATAATAGGGCACCGCAATCTCGAACCCGTTGCTGCGGTCGAGGCGGATTTCGGGCACAAGGATGCCGCTTCCTGCCTCACGATTTGCGGGATGGCTCAGCCCCGGCAACGGAATCAGCGGCAGGCCAAAAATCTCGACGCGCGCGCCCTTGTAGCGGACCTTGTTCTTCGCCCGGTCGTACATCACCTTGACCGCGCGAATCTGCCAGCTGGGATTTTTGGGGCACCCCGTCTCGTCCTCGACCGGGCATGGCGTGTAGGCGGCGTTCTCCAGCTCGATATTGCCATTGTCGAAACGCGTGCCCTTTACCGCGGCGAGGCGCGCGCCATTGTCGAGCACGACGAGAAGATTATCGATCACCCCGTCGCGGAGGCTGTCGGTCAGCTCGATCCGCTCACCATAGGCGGTGTCGCCTTCGGGATTGCGGATCATCACATTGCCTTCGGCGACGACCTGTCCGGTCGTGCGATTCCATATGACCTTGTCCGCGCGCATGTCGATCGCGTTGCGGTTCATCTGCACATTGCCCTCGGCCGTGACGATATCGGCGTCGCCATCGTAATGGAGGTTGTCGGCAGCGAAACCGATCTGCTGTTCATCCGTGGGGGCGGGGACGTCGGACGGTGCGGGGGGGATGTCGGGCGTTTGCAGGTCGGGTTCGCCGGAGACGGTCTGTGCAACGCGCGCGCGCGCGTCGTCCTGCGCGAGTACGGGGCTCGCCGACAAGGCAAGGCCGCTCGCCGTTGCAAGCCAGAACCGCTGCGCGGACGTCGGCCGATGGAACAAAGCCCAGCTCATTAAATCCCTTTGTTCCAGACCCTGATCGATGCGCACCGGATTGGACCGGCCGCTTTGTTTTTGCAACTCGCAGGCGAAACCCCTATCGGTCCGCCACGTTCCAATCAATCATCGCATAAGAAAGTTAAGGCATGGACATTCAGTTTGTCGCGCAAATCGATGCGTCTGCCGACGTCGTCGCATTCCCGGTCCGCAAGGGCGGGGCTGATGCGCTCGGCGCGCTGCTCGGTGCTGCGGCGGCCCAGGCGCGCTTCGACGGCGCGGCGGGCACGATCGCCGAGACCGCGGCGATCGACGGCGAACAGGCGAAACGCCTGCTGCTCGTCGGCATCGGCGAAGGGTCGGAGCACGATCTCGAACGCGGCGGCGCGGCGCTGACGGCAAGGCTCCAGACGAGCGGCGCCGCGCAGGTCCATGTCGATTTCGCGAGCGCGGGGCAGAGCGACGCCGACGATGTGATCGCCTTTGCGATGGGCGCGCGCCTCCGGAACTGGCGTCTCGACACCTATCGTACGCGCCTGGCCGACAAGTCGAAACCCAGCCTTCGTGTCGTGACGATCGCCTCGCCGCATGGCGACCTTTCGGCGCGCTGGGCGGCGAACGAAGCGATTGCCGAGGGGGTTGCGCTGACCCAAACGCTTGTCGCCGAACCGCCGAACATCCTCTATCCCGAAAGCTTCGTCGAACGCTGTCAGCATCTCACGGACCTCGGCGTCGAACTCGAAGTGCTCGACGAACGCCAGATGAAGGCGCTCGGCATGGGCGCGCTGCTCGGCGTCGCGCAGGGTTCGACCCGTCCGCCGCGCCTGCTTGCGATGTGCTGGAACGGCGGCAATGCGGGCGATGCCCCTGTCGTCTTTATCGGCAAGGGCGTGACCTTCGACACCGGTGGGATCAGCCTGAAGCCGGGACCGGGCATGGACATGATGAAATGGGACATGGGCGGCGCGGGCGCGGTCGCGGGCGCGATCAAGGCGATTGCGGGCCGCAAGGCAAAGGCGAATGTCGTCGGCGTCGTCGGGCTCGTCGAAAATATGCCCGATGGCAATGCGATGCGCCCCGGCGACATTGTTTCCACCATGTCGGGACAGACCGTCGAGGTGCTCAACACCGACGCCGAGGGCCGCCTCGTCCTCTGCGACGCGATCACTTGGGCGCAAAAGGCCTATGATCCCAAAGTGATCGTCGATCTTGCGACACTGACCGGGGCGATGGTGATCTCGCTCGGCCATGAATATGCGGGCATGTTCGCGAACGATGACGCGCTTGCCGCCGACCTGCTCGCCGCTGGCGAGGCGTCGAACAACAAGCTGTGGCGCTTCCCGCTGTCGCCCGCTTACGACAAGCTGATCGACAGTCCGATCGCCGATATGAAGAATATCGGCCCGCGCGAAGGCGGATCGATCACCGCGGCGCAATTTCTGAAACGCTTTGTAGAGGATGGCGTCGCCTGGGCGCACTTGGACATCGCGGGGATGGCATGGGCCGACAAGGACGGTCCGGTGTGGGCGAAAGGCGCCACCGGCTACGGCGTGCGCCTGCTCGACCGCTATATCGCCGCGAAGCACGAGGGGTGATGCTTCTCGCTTCGCCATCTCAAATCTCACTCGTCGCCCCGGCGCAGGCGGGGGCCGGTGGCGGTTTGCGCGGCGATGCCGGATCAGGGCTGCCGACGGCCCCCGCCTGCGCCGGGGCGACGTGATTCCGCTATGCCGCGCGTCGACTTCTACCGCCTGACCCGCGACCCCGCCGAACGTGTGCTTCCCGCGCTTGCGGCGCGCATATTGGCGAACGGCGACCGCCTGCTGGTGGTCGCCGCCGCGGCGATGCAGCGCCAGGCAATCGACGCCGCGCTCTGGACGCTTCAGCCCGCGAGTTTCCTGCCGCACGGCCATGCGGGAACCCCCGACGAGGCGATCGAACCGATCCTGATCGCCGGTACGCTCGACATCCCGCCGCCCAACGGCGCCACGCACCTCGCGCTCGCTGATGGTGAATGGTGCGAAGAGGCGCTGGGATTCGAACGCGTTTTTCTGCTCTTCGACAACAGCCGCATCGACGACGCGCGCGCCACCTGGCGCCGGCTCGCGATGCAGGAGGATGTCGACAACCGCTTCTGGAAACAGGATGAATCGGGCCGCTGGTCCGAAGGGCCTTAGCTTGTATCGCCATTCAGCCCATGGCGGCCTGCAAATGGCGATTTCCCGTGCTTCCGGTGCTCACGTACATTGAGTACGCTGCGCTCCGGGTCACGAAAAATCACCATTTTCGGCTCACCCTGAGCTGAATGTCGATACAACCTAGGCCTTTGCCGCTCTATCCTTGCGATACGGCAAAAGCGCGTCTAGAGGCGCGCGCACCATATAACACCGATACGCAGGAGCTTTCCCATGGCGGTTACACGCACTTTCTCGATCATCAAACCCGACGCCACCCGCCGCAACCTGACCGGCGCGATCACCAAGATGCTCGAAGACGCCGGCCTTCGCGTCGTCGCGTCGAAGCGCATCCACATGACCCGCGAACAGGCCGAGGGCTTTTACGCGGTTCACAAGGAACGCCCCTTCTTCGGCGAACTGGTCGAATTCATGATCTCGGGCCCCGTCATCGTTCAGGTGCTGGAGGGTGAAGACGCCGTGAAGCGCAACCGCGACGTTATGGGCGCGACCAACCCCGCCGATGCCGCCGAAGGCACGATCCGCAAGACCCACGCCGAAAGCATCGAAGCCAATTCGGTCCATGGGTCGGACAGCGACGAAAATGCCGCGATCGAGATCGCCTATTTCTTCAAGCCCGAAGAGATTGTGGGCTGATTAACGCGCGTCGCCCCCACGAAGGCGGGGGCCGCCGTGGTTTTACGCATTTTCGGCTGACCCAAGCCGCCAGCGCCCCCCGCCTTCGCGGGGGCGACCACATAAAGAGGCCGCCGGATCGATCCGGCGGCCCTTTGCTTATGGTGCCCGCGTGTTTAACCTGGGCTTGATGAGTCCGGTTATCGATCTGAAGCGCGAGCAGCGCACCGTCGCATTCGGTGCGGCGCCCGCCCTTGCCATCAGCCTGGCGACATTTTTCCTGTTCGCGCCGGTTGCCCGCAGCGCGTCGGTTGACGCGGCCGCGTTGCTCGTTGCGGCCAAGGCGTCGCTGGTTCCGGCACTGTGCGTCGTTGCGGCCGTCGGCAACGTGGCCTCGCGCCGCTATTTCTCGGCCGCCGATATCGACGCTGCGACGCAAGCGGCAGAAAGCCGGTCAATGGCGATTGCACGCGCGATTCTTGCCAATACGCTCGAGCAGGCATTTCTCGCCGTCGTGCTCTATTTCGCGCTGGTCCTGCTGGCGTCGAATTCGGGCGCGCTGGTGGCCGCATGCGCCATCCTGTTCGGGATTGGCCGATTGCTCTTTGCGGCCGGTTACCGGCGCGGGGCAGGCGGGCGCGCTTTCGGTTTCGGCCTGACCTTTTACCCAAATGCCATCGGGCTGGCATATGTCAGCATTTTGGTGATTGCGCGTTAAAATTCCTCGGCCGCCCCCATCAGCCCCGCCAGCTTCTTCGGCGCAATTGCGAGCCAGCTCTTGCGCAGCCACTCGGCGACGGCATCCCAGTCGGTGTCGCCGAGATCCAGGCGGATGCCGATCCAGCCGTCGCCGAAATAGGCGGGGCGGTAATAGCGGTCCTCGTCGAGTTCGATGAGCTGCGCCTGTTCGTCGGCGCCGCTGACCTTCACCAGCAGCGCGATCTTTCCGTCGCCGTGATGATCCTCGGTGAAATAGGCGAATTTCTTTCCCTTCACGATCCCGAAACAGGGCATGCCGTGCGAGATGACCTCGTCGGCTTCGGGAAGCGCCAGCGCCAGTTCGCGCACGCGCCCACGCAGATATTCGGGCGAGCGTTCGCGCGTTACAAAGGCGGCCAGCGCGGCGGGGTAAAGCTGGTGCTCGGCAAAGCGGACCCGCTCGGCCAGCGATGCCGCGGTATCGCCCGGCACGATCGCAACTTTGGTCTGTGCGAGCACCGGTCCGTCGTCGAGCGTAGCGGTCACGACATGCACGCTGCACCCGCCGAATTTGTCGCCCGCGTCGATCGCGCGCTGATGGGTGTCGAGCCCCTTGTATAGCGGCAGCAGGCTGGGGTGGATGTTGAGCATCCGGTCTTCCCAGCGCGCCACGAAATCGTCGGACAATATCCGCATATAACCGGCGAGCGCGACATATTCGGCGTTCGCGCGGCGCAGTTGTTCGTCGACCAGCGCGTCGAAGGCAGCGCGTGTCAGCCCCTTATGCGGGTGCGCCCAGGTTGCGATGCCCTCGGCCTCGGCGATCTTCAGCCCCGGCGCGGCGGGGTCGTTGCTGGCGACCAGTACCAGTTCATAAGGGCAATCGGCAGCCTTTGCGGCATAGAGCAACGCCGCCATATTGGTCCCGGCGCCCGAAATCAGAACGGCGACTTTGGCTTTTGCCATCAAATCCTCCCCGCTTGCGGGGAGGGGGACCGCGGAGCGGTGGAGGGGGGGCGCGTTCTCGCGCCGCGCTGGCGGGCCACGATAGCCCCCTCCGTCAGCCGCCTCGCGGCTGCCACCTCCCCACAAGTGGGGAGGATTTCATGCATTATGCGTCGCGCTCCACGCCGCCATCGCGCTCCACGTATCGGCGCCGCCGGTCACCGTGCAGCCCTTTTCGCCCTCGGCAATATGGCCGATCCGGAACACCGTCTCGTCGGCGGCTTCGAGCGTCGCCGTCACCTCGGCCATATCGCCCTCGGCGACGACCACCGCCATGCCGATCCCGCAGTTGAAGGTGCGCGCCATTTCCT
>JBGTUD010000023.1:0-20651 GCA_041939405.1 Sphingopyxis sp.
GCTTCACCAGCCCCATGATCGAATAGAAGCAGGTCGTCTTGCCGGCACCATTGGGCCCCAATAGCCCGACCACCTCGCCCTTACCCACCGACAGCGATACATCGGACAGCACGACGCGCTTGTCATAGCTTTTGGCGATCGAGATCACCGCCAGGCCATTGCCCGTTGCGGCATCTTCGCGCGCGTGCGCCCGATGCTCGGCGACGCCATGGTCATCGTCGGCGGCCCGCGCGATTGTCGATTCCTCGTCGGTCATAAAGCGGTCGGTTCCCGTTTGGCTTGGTCGCCGCGATACTCCAGCGACGCCGCCAAGGTCAATCTGGCAAGCTTATTGCATCTACTCTTAACCCCTCCCTTGAAGGGGAGGACGGCATCGCGCTAATGCCCCGCCTGCGGTCCCCGAACGACGCCCGACTGGGCAAGCTGGTCGTCGATCGCCGCCAGCAGCCGCGCCAAGGCCGCATCATCCTTTGCCTCGGCGCGCGCGACGTGGACGTCCTGCGTGTTCGTGGCGCGCAGCAGCCACCAGCCGTCGTCGGTCATCACGCGCGCGCCGTCGGTGCGGTCGACGCGCGCGCCCGACGCGGCAAGCCGGTCCAGAACTTCGTCCACAATGGCGAATTTCCGGACCTCATCGACCTGAAAGCGCATTTCGGGCGTGTTGACCATCGGCGCCATGCTGCCGCGCAGAGCGGTGACGCTCTGCCCCAGCTTCGTCGCCGCCTCGATGAGCCGCACCGCGGCATAAGGGGCATCGTCAAAACCGTAATAGCGGTCGGCGAAAAAGATGTGGCCGCTCATCTCGCCCGCCAGCGGGCTGCCGCTTTCCTTCATCTTTGCCTTGATCAGGCTGTGCCCGGTCTTCCACATGAGCGGCCGCCCGCCCAGTGCGGCGACGCGGTCGAAGAGTGCCTGGCTCGCCTTCACATCGGCGATGACGGTCGCGCCGGGCAGGTCTTTCAGCACCGCGGCGGCATAGATTTGCAAAAGCTGGTCGCCCCAGATCACCCGCCCCTCGCCGTCGATCGCGCCGATGCGATCGCCGTCTCCATCGAAAGCGACGCCGAAATCGAGGCTCTTTTCGGCGACGAGCTTCCTCAAGTCGGCGAGATTCTTTTCCTCGGTCGGATCGGGATGGTGGTTCGGAAAATGCCCGTCAATGTCGGTAAACAGCAGATGATGCTCTCCGGGCAGGCGCGCGGTGAGCTTTTCGATGACGGTTCCGGCCGCGCCGTTGCCCGCGTCCCAGCCGATGCGGAAGGCGCCGCCGCTGAAGCCCTCGACCAGCCGGTCGACATAGGCGTCGACGATGTCGATGCTCTCCACCGTGCCTTCGCCCGCCTCCCAGTCGCCCGCGGCGGCCATTTCGCCGATCCGCCGGATGTCGGCGCCAAAGAAGGGGCGCCCCTGAAACACCATCTTGAAACCATTATAGTCGGGGGGATTGTGGCTGCCGGTTATCTGTATGCCGCCGTCCACTTGTTCGGTTGACGCGGCGTAATACAGCATCGGCGTCGGCCCCAGCCCGACGTTCAGCGCATCGACGCCTGCGGCATTGATCCCCGCCATCAGCGCCTCGGCCAGCATCGGCGACGACAGCCGGCCGTCAAAGCCGACCGCAATGCGCCGGCCGCCGCCGCGCCGGATCAGCGTCGCAAAGCTGCGCCCGATGGCATAGGCGTCCCTGTCCGAAAGCGTGTCGCCGACAATGCCGCGGATGTCATATTCGCGCAGCAGGGTCGGATGGAAGATATGCGTCATGCAAAGCCTCGATCTTTTGAGGAAGGGGGAGGGGTCAGGCGGCGGCGAACAGGTCGCCGTCGGGGTGAAGCCGTTCGCGCGCAGGCAGGTTGAGGCCGCCCATCGCTTCGCGCAGTTCCTGCCGTGCGACGACATGCCCGATCCCCATGCCGCCCAGATGCGCCTTGTCGAGCAGGGTGAGACCTGCCGGGAAAAGTTCGCGATAGATGACGCGTTCGCCCAGCCCCGGAATGACGCGAAAGCCCACGCGGCGCGACAGCTGATTGAGCGCTTCGCCGACGCGGCGCATATTGTGCGCATCGACATGCTGGAGGCGGTTGCGCAGGATGATCCAGTCGATCGTCCGCCCGTCGCTCTTGGCGCGCGCCTTGCGCGTGTCCCAGATCAGTTCGGAATAAAAGCTCGGCCGCGTCACCTGAAATGTCTCGGGATCGACCTGCCCGATCAGGTCGAAATCGATGAAGCTGTCGTTGATCGGCGTGACAAGCGTATCGGCGCTCGTCGCAAGGTGGCGGGCAAAGACATCGTCGCGCCCCGGCGTGTCGGCGATGAAATAATCCGCCCCTTCCGACAATCGCGCGACCTGCGCGTCGAGTTCTTCGATCGTCGACCCCTCGAACACTTCGAACAGCGGCGTGGGCAGGTCGATTTCGCGCCGCCGCGCGGTGTTGGTGCGATTCTCCAGATAGCGATGAAAGGTGCGCTGGCGCGGGTCGAGGTCGATCCCCGCGACGCGCCAGCCCTGGCTCGCCAGCGCGACCGCGAAATGCACGGCGCAGGTCGATTTGCCCGTGCCGCCCTTTTCATTGGCAAAGATGATGCGGTGCGGTGCGGGTGTCGTCGCAGAGTTCGTCATGGGGCGTTGCGATTTTCCTGTTGGCGCGGCATGGGCGGCCGACGCGCGAAATGATATAGTCGCGCCAATATCGGAGGGCGACCAGCCGTGCAAATCATCCGTGACATTGCGATGCTGCACCGTGCCGTTACGGCACTGAAACAGGGGGGGAGGAGCGTCGCGCTGGTGCCCACGATGGGATCGCTCCACGACGGTCATCTCTCGCTCGTCCGCATGGCGAAGCGCGTCGCCGACCATGTCGTCGTATCGATCTTCGTCAATCCCACGCAATTCGGCCCGAACGAGGATTATGCCGCCTATCCCCGCGACGAGGCGCGCGATGCGGCCATGCTGGTCGACGAGGGCACCAGCCTGCTCTGGGCGCCCGACGTCGCGACGATGTATCCGGGCGGGCACAGCACGCATATCGAGGTCGCCGAACTCGGCGCCGATTATTGCGGCGCGGCGCGCCCCGGCCATTTCGACGGCGTTGCGACGGTCGTTGCCAAGCTGTTCAACCAGGTCCGTCCCGACATCGCCATTTTCGGCGAAAAGGACTGGCAGCAACTCGCGATCATCCGCCGCATGGCGCGCGACCTCGATTTCGCGATCGACATATTGGGCGGTCCCATCGCGCGCGACCGCGACGGCCTCGCGCTGTCGTCGCGCAACGCCTATTTGTCGGTCGAACAGCGCGCGGCGGCGGCGGCCTTCCCGGGGGCGCTGACCGCCGCGGCGAAAGCAATTGCGGGCGGGGCGGACGTCGCCGAGACGCTCGCCAAGGCGGAGAGGGCGATCGTCGAGGGCGGCTTCGACCGTGTCGACTATGTCGCGCTGGCCGATGCCGAAAGCCTCGAACGGCTCACCAGCTTTCGCGCGCCAGCGCGGCTGCTCGCCGCGGCGCGGATGGGCAAGACCCGCTTGATCGACAATCTTCCGGTGGGTTGACCGACGCGAAAAGCCGCTGATTTCTGCGGCAGTGACATTCTATCCACAAAAAACTGCGGGCGCCGTTAACATTTTGTTGACCATAAGCCGCAAGATTTGACCCCGAAGCCTTCATGTGGGGTGGAGGCAAAGGGGGTTATCATGGCGAACAGTCTGAAGTCTGCCCAATATCTGATCGAAAGCCGTCTGCTCGACGCCGCACGCGGCGATGCCAGCGCCTATTTCGATCTTGGAATCGCCTTTTCGACGGGCACGGGCGGGGTCGATGTCGACCTGGTCCAGGCGCATAAATGGTTCAATCTCGCGGCGCTTGGCGGCAATGTCGAAAGCCAGCAATGCCGCGCCGACGTATCGAGCGAAATGTCGCAGGGCGAAATCGCCGAGGCGCAGCGCCAGGCGCGCGCGTGGCTCGACGAAACGGCCCGCCGCCCGGCCGCGCGGCGCTTCGCCGCCTAATCCTTCCGCTTGAAGGGCATATGCCCTTCCAGCCATTCCATTTCACTTTCCTCAGCGGCGCGCTCGCGCGCCAGAAAATCCGCGACCGCGCGGCGAAAGCCCGGGTCGGCGATAAAATGCGCCGACCAGGTCGCGACGGGGCCGTACCCGCGCGCCAGCTTGTGCCCTCCCTGCGCGCCAGCCTCGACGCGGGCCAGGCCGCGCTCGATCGCAATGTCGATCGCCCGGTAATAGCATAGCTCGAAATGCAGATAGGGAATTTCGGCAAGGCATCCCCAATAGCGGCCATAGAGCGTGTCGGCGCCCAGGAAGTGAAGTGCGCCCGCTACCGGCCGTTCGCCCGCGTCATAGGCGATGAGCAGGACAATCCGGTCGGCCATCGCCGCGCCCATCCGGTCGAACGCCTCGCGCGTCAGATAGGGATGACCCCATTTGCGCGCGCCGGTGTCCTGATAAAAAAGCCACATCGCGTCCCAATGTTCGGGGCGGATCGCGTCGCCGGTCAGCTCCTCGACCCGCAGACCCTCGACGGCGCGCAGCCGTTCCTTGCGCAATTGTTTGCGCTTCTGCGAATTGAGCGTCGCCAGGAAATCGTCGAAACCGGCATAGCCACGGTTCGCGAAATGAAACTGGATATCGCGGCGCACGAGCCAGCCCGCTTCCTCGAACAGCGGCATCTGTTCCGGCGCCACAAAGGTCGCGTGCGCCGACGACAGCTGATTTTGTCGCACGACCGCCTCGGCCGCGCGGAGCAGCAGCGATGCGTCGCCGTCATTCGTCGCCAGCAGGCGCGGTCCCGGAACCGGGGTAAAGGGCACGGCGATCTGGAGCTTCGGATAATAGTCGCCGCCCGCGCGCGTCCAGGCGTCGGCCCAGCCGTGATCGAAGACATATTCGCCCTGGCTGTGCGATTTGAGATAGGCGGGCGCGGCGGCGACCAGCGAACCGGCCGCATCCTCGACGATCAGCGGCGCGGCCTGCCACCCGGTGCCGGGCCCGACGCTGCCCGATTGTTCAAGCAGCGACAGAAAGGCATGGCCGACAAAGGGGTTGCTGCCATCGTGCAGCCTGTCCCACGCCGTCGCGTCGATCGCGGCCACGCCCGTTCCAAGCGAAATCGTGCGCGCCGCTGGATCGGCCTCGGCCATCTATTTACGCCGGCTTCACCGCAATGATCGCATCGGCCTCGACCGCGGCGCCCAGCGGCAGCACGGCGACGCCCACCGCGGCGCGGGCGTGGCGCCCGGCCTCGCCGAACAATGTTTCGAACAATTCGGACGCGCCATTGGCGACCTTTGCCTGATCGGTAAAGCCGGGCGCGCTGTTGACGAACACACCCAGCTTGACGACGCGTTCGATCCGCGACCAGTCGCCGCCCAGCGCCTGCCCGATCTGCGCGACCAGCATCAACGCCACGCGCTGCGCGGCATCCTGCCCCGCCGGTACGTCCATGTTGTCGCCCAGCCGGCCGGTTACGACCTGTCCGTCGCGAAAAGGCAATTGGCCGCTGACATACAGCATCCCGCCATGCTCGACGACGGGCACATAGGCCGCGACCGGCGCGGCGGCTTTGGGGAGGGTCAGGCCGAGCTCGGCGATTTTGGCGGCAATATCCATGGGGATGATCCTTGGTTAGACCGGCGCGGACGCCGGCGCGGGGATGTTTTCGGCGAGGCGTGCCAATATCCAGCCCTGCGCCTCGTTCCAATCGTCGATTCGTGCGTGAGCGAATTTGGCGGGTGCGATCTTGTCCGCGATCGCGGGTTCGCCGACCAGATGAAGCCGCCATACGCCGGGCGCTTCCTCGGCAACCGATTGGTGATGCCCCGCGAGGTCGTCGATGAAGACCGCGACCGACGGTTGATATTCGTCGACCAGCCGGCGCACGGGCGCTCCCTTTCCGCCGCGGCTGCCGATCACCGGCGCGTGAAAATCGTGGAGGGCCAGCTGGTCGACGCGCGCTTGCTGGTGTTCGGGCCCGACATTGGTGAGCACGACGATGTCGGCCTCAGCGCCGATCGCCGCCATCGCAGCCAGGGCGCCGCGGATCGGATATTGCCGTGTCATTTCGCTGCGGAAAAATCCGTCGAGCAGCGGCCACACCTCCGCCGCCTCCAGCGGGGTCCCGCACTCCTTGCGCTTCAGCGCATTGGCAAAACTTGCGTCCTCGATGCGGAAGATCACGCCATGTTCGGCATCGACCCATTCGGCAAAGGGCACGACCATGTGCATCAGCACCTCGTCGCAGTCGGTGATGACGAGCGGGCGGGTCATGCGGGGGGTCCTTCCAGTCGTTGGGCGGCGGCGGCGATGCTCGCAGGTGGCACCTGCAACGCTTCGGCGCAGGCGACAAGATCGTTTTCATGATGGGCGAGAAAGGAGAGGATCGCGGCAAGCGTCGGCGGTTCGCCCAGCGAGGCGCGCAGCGCGTCGGGCGAAAGACCCGTGAGCGCGAGCAGGCGTTCGGCGCGCGGTTCGTCGCTCAAAATCCAGCCGAGCGCATGAAGCGCAAGTGCCGCGTCGTCTTCCAGCACGCCCGATCCCTTCGTCGCGATGCAATTGTGTCGCGCGGCCGATTCGCCTAAACGGGCCGCGCACGCAAGGTGGGGAACGGAACGCGCATGGGCAAGACCATCCTGGTCGTCGAGGACAATGAACTCAATCTGCGCCTGTTCTGCGACCTTTTGAACGCCCATGGCTACAGCGCGCATCCGGTACGCGACGGGCGCGACGCGCTGGCAAAGGCGCGCGAGGTATCGCCCCACCTCATCATCATGGACATCCAGCTGCCGCATGTGTCGGGGCTCGACCTGATCGGCCAGATGAAGGCCGACCCGACCCTGCGCACGGTGCCGATCATGGCCGTGACCGCCTATGCCGGCAAGGGCGACGAGGAACAGATCCGCGCCGCGGGGGCCGAAGCCTATGTTTCAAAACCGATTTCGGTCATCAAGTTCATCGAGAGCGTCGGCGCGTTTGCCTAGACGTTCTTCCCATATTTGGTTTCGGAATAATGGAGCAGATTGCCGCTTGCCGATCCCACCTGGCCCGACCAGCTGATCGCGGGTGAGGCCGATCCCGATCCCGTCGCGCTATAGCTGTTCACGACATGCGCGTAGATCCAGTCGCCGCCCTGCCGCGTCGCCGACTTTTCGGCGAGCACCAGGCCGCGCGCGTCATAGACGATGCCGTGGCGGCTGTGCACCGCGGTCCCCCAGGCGTCATATTCGGTGTAGCCGGTCACCCGGCCGAGCGTGTCGTAGCTCGTCGCCGCGCGCACCGCCCCGCCGATCGTGACGTTGGTGACCAGCCCGGCGCCGTTGTAGGTGTACACCTCTTGCGCGCCATAGCGAGGAGGCTAAAGCACCGAAAAATCGTAGGAAAGGGGTTTTTCAGGCAGCGCCGAATTTAGGGGTTAAGTAAACTGTCACCGTAATTCCGGCATAGTCGTAATCGGCGCTCGACAGATAGACCGGCGACGCCGACCCGTTCTTCCAATATTTGGTTTCGGAATAATGGAGCAAATCGCCGGTCGCGGTGCCGACCTGGCCCGACCAGCTGATCGCGGGTGAGGCCGATCCCGACCCCGTCGCGCTATAGCTGTTCACGACATGCGCGTAGATCCAGTCGCTGCCCTGCCGCGTCACCGACTTTTCGGCGAGCACCAGGCTGCGCGCGTCATAGACGATGCCGTGGCGGCTGTGCACCGCGGTCCCCCAGGAATTACGGTGACAGTTTACTTAACCCCTAAATCTGCTTGGCCTTTGGACCGCGCTTTTGTGGCTTCAGGGCCAATCCGGTTTTGACCTCCATGTCGTCCAGCCATTGGGGTGAGCCAACAGGCCGGCCGATGCTTTCGGCCTTGCGGAGCGCGGCATAGGTAAAGGCTTCGTCGAACGCCTCGTCCAGAAAGGCGGTAAAGTCGCCCACGCGGTCGAGCGCCGGCGCCACGGTGACCACGCCGTCATCTTCCGCGCTACACAGCGCGCGGGTGCTCGACCACTTCCAGTCGCCCGCCCGCTTTACCAGCCGCGCGCGGACGGGGTTGAGCGCGACATAGCGGAACGCGGCGACCAGATGGGCCTCGTCCATCGCGACCGAACTGAACCGTCCTTGCCACAGGTGGCCCGTCGTGCGCATCCGCGCGTTGATAAAGCCGGTATAGCGCCGATGAAGATCGCCGAAGGTTCGCCGTAACCCGTCCGCATCGGCTGGCACCAGGATGATGTGGACATGGTTGGGCATCAGGCAATAGGACCAGATCTCGGTCTGCGCCCGCCGCGCTGCGTCGGCCAGCAGGTCGAGATAGAGCGCATAATCGCCGTCCTCGAAAAATGTCCGCTCGCGCCGGTTGCCGCGCTGCGTCACATGATGCGGAATACCGGGCAGCACGAAGCGCGGAAGGCGGGCCATCGCGCGAGGCTAGGATGGTTTAGGGGTTAAGTAAACTGTCACCGTAATTAACCGTAATTCCCAGTAATTCCGCACCGTAATTCCGTAATTCCGTAATTCTTCATCGCATATTATTTGGCAGCTCAAGATCGAACTGCGGCGGGGACTGCTCGGCTGTAGTTGTCAACCTTCGGCCCGCTCTAAGCATTTCTAGAGCCTCTTTGCCGACCCACCAGCTATCGATTTTAGTAAACTCTTCCTGCTTCAGAGTCGCCAGGAACCACTTCATCAACTGCTGCGCTATAGGATTCTCATGCATGGTAGCCATGCTACCGGGCAACAAAGTGCCTGTTTTCCAAAGGCCCGCCATCCCTAAAACAACGGTCTCTTCATTATCACGATTAAACAGATTCCAACGTTTTTCACCAGTTCTGGTTGTTGACGTCTCCATGTGATTTTTGGTGTCGCGATGCGACACCATATATCCTTTTGACAGGCTACCCGTCTCGTGAGTGGCGATCCCCGGATCGGGTATTTGCGAAGCCTCCAAGTAGATTGCCCTGTTTGGCGTTTGCAACGTGCCCATCTCCACAAACTTCAAAGGCGCATTGGCCTCGAACCTGATAAGAGCCGGAACGATGTCAGAGGGCGTGGCAAAAAAGAGAATCTGTTTCATGGTTTGCGCTTCGGTACGAGTATAAGTTTGTCATTAGGAAACGCCGCCCTGATTCGTGCCGCCGCCGCAGCTTCGTTTGCGGTGGGCGTGACACCATCAGCTTTGGTCGTCACAGTCTGGATTCTAACCGTACGACCATTTGGGGCAATGGCGGTAATGTCAACATAAGTTCCTTGGCCTCCCCTGCCCCCGGATATGAACTCTTCGGGACCGAGGCCACCTCCAGGCCTCTCAGGAAAACTGTAACCGCGAGAATTGAATTCCTGTGATATGCCATAATTCTGCGTTCGAGTTGCGGTGCCACCCCAACGTCCCCCGCTCTCAGTCAGATAGCGTTGCGTGAATGGTGAGAGCGGTACACTCTCTGCGGCAACAGCAATTCGCCCCCCTCTGACGACCGTGCCGACTCCACCGCCAACAAGGGTTGCGCCGGTGTTCACATAGGCTTCGCCGCCGAACTCCGCGATCCTGTACGCAGCGATCGGATCGCCGGCTGCGGCGGAGGACAGGGTTTGCTTGGCGGAGCGGTATTTGCCTTCGGCGGCGCTCGCTATCCGCGAGAGATAATGGCCTGGCCTTGTTACGACATCGGCTCCGAACTTCACTGTGCCGATCGCGCCATTCACGTCGCTGACCAGCTGCCTGCTGGCGCTTGGCAGGCCGGGGTGGACCGGCTGACCGCTGACCAGTTCGATCAGGGCATTGGCTTGGCCCGCGGACGAATAGTTCGAGGCAACCCGCGCCATCGAACCCAGCGTGTCAATGATGTTCACCGCGGCATTTCGCTTACCACTCTCCCATCCCAAATAGCTGGCCGCGACATAAGTCGAGGCGCGCTGAATGAATGATGGCTGGCGCGGCGCCGGATTGGTGAGCTTCAGGCCCATCGTGTCCAGCGGCCAGCGGTGGATCCAGAGGTCGTTGTCCACGCCGAGCGCATCGAGGCCAAAGCCCACGAGGCCCGCCATCGTCCGCGCGGTCCTGGGCGCAGTGACGTATATCGTCCGGGGATCGTTGTAATCGTTGATCGAGCCGACGCCTTCGGGCTGATCGAGATAAGCGGTCTTCGTGAGGTTGCGGCGAACGCCGCCTCCGTCGTCATTTCCGCCGCGCTGGGCGAGCATTGCTCGTCCCGCGAGGATCAGCGAGTTGGCGATCGTGTCGGGCATCACGCGCATCAGATTGTCGCCGAAGCTTTCGCCGGTGAGCGCGCTGCGCGTTGCCGCGCCCGCGATGGCGCCAGCGGCGCTGGAGGCGATGACGTTGCCGGTGTTGGCTGCGCTCGTCGCTGTGGCGGCGCCCGGCAATCGGGCGCTCGACCAAGCGCCGATGCCATGTACCGCGCCCGCCGCGGCGACGCCTGCGAAGTCGAACTTGCTCTGCAGGCCGGTGGCGAGGCCAATGCCCTGGATGGCGGCGTTGGAGGTTGCTCCGCGCAGCCCGGCCTGAACGATGCCGCTTTTCACGCCGCCGAACGCGCCCTTGCTGCCGAACAGGCCGCCGCCGATCGCGGCGAGCCCGACGCCTTTCCAGCTGAACTTGTCCTGCGCGCCGATGGCGACCCCGATGCCCTGGCTGACCATGGAAGCCGCCGCACCGGTGATCGCGCCTGCCGCGATGGCGCCGGCGGCGCCGATCGACGTCATGGTGACCGCACCACCGGAGAGCGCGCCGAGCGTCCCGATACCGACCCCCGCGGCGGTGGTGGTCATCGTGCTGCTGAACGCCGCGATCATCTGCGGCCCGAGCCATGCGGAAAGTCCGATGGCGATGGCGGCGACGAGGATCATGCCGAACGCGCCGCATTTGGGTTTCTTGGCGGGTTTGGGCGCGGTGGGGCTGAGGTCGCCGATGGCCTCGGCGGGATCATAGGGTTTGAACGTCGATGCGTTGTGGCTGGTGCGCGTCACCCCCGCGGGAAGTGTCAGTGTCTGGCCCTCGACAAGCGCGGCATGGCCGCTCATCCCGTTGACCTCGGCGATCTTGTACCAGAGCCCCGCATCGCCCCACAGCCCCGCGGCGATGCTTTGCAGCGTGTCGCCGCCGCGCACCGTATAGCTGCCGCTCGCGCTGCCCGGATCATGGCTCGTCACCGCGTCATAGCTGTTCACGAAGTCGGCGTAGGCGATCGCGTTCGTCGTGCCGCCGCGGAAGGTGCCGATCGCCGTCGGCGGGCGTTCCTGCCGATCGGCGATCGCGTCGTGATTGTTCGTATCCGCCCCGTCGTTGTTGCCGCTATAGCCCATCTCGCGGCCCGCGAACCGATACCAGACCTCGTGCGGGCTGCCCGTCTGCACCGCCGGCGCATTGCTCGGCCGCGTCTCGTCGCGGCGGATGATCTGCCCAAGCTCGTCGAGCGTATAGGCGACCGTGCGCGGCTGGCCGTCGGTGATCGTCGCGCTCACAAGCTGGCCAAAGCCGTTCAGCGCCATGCTGGTCGTGGTGTCGTTGTCGAACCCCGACAGCGTTCCGCCCTGCGCCATCCCGGCGCCGACCACCGCGTCGTTGCCATAGCTTTTGTCGTGCCAGATCGCCGACTGCACCGCCCCGTCGTACCAAGCATAGGCATAGCGGGTCGCGGTGTCGGCATAGTCGCCGTCGTTGTTGTTGCGATAGCCGTCCACCAGCGTCGCAACAATGCCCCCCAGCGCATAGGTCGAGCCCGCGCCATAATCGTGAAATCGGCTAAAAACTCCGGAAGTTTACGCGCGGTTCAGGGTTTGAAGCACCTCCTTTCCCGATCACAAAGCGATACAAGGTCGCTAAGGTCGTCCACAGCGGCGTCGGCAATGTGGATACGACTTTTGCGACGTTCGGTCATGTCACGCGCAAGCTGTGCCGCGGGCGCACGGCCACGCATGCAGAAGAGCAAGAAAGGCAGGGAAGGAGAGACACGGCGCGCCATGGCGAGGAGGCTAAAGCACGCCGATTTTGTAGGACAGGGCTTTTTGTGCGCTAATTGGGGATAACGCACCTGTCACCGTAATTTGTCACCGTAATTCGGTCACCGTAATTCGGTCACCGTAATTCGGGATTCAGGCTGCCTGCTCGATGTAGTCATAAACCTGCTGATAACGCCGCCGCGCCCCAAGCGCTCCAAGCCTCTTTTCCATGAGAGCCTGAGCATAAGTCTTGCGGTTGCAAACGAGCGCCGCTGCCACGACCCTCATCAAGTGAGCGCGGTCGGCGACCATGCGGCCATCTGCGCGTTCATCAGCGGTGACAATGTCCTCGGGGGCGGCATATACATCGAGAAAGGGCATCGTCCACCGCTCCATGAACGACCGGATACCTTGAACGATCTCAGGCACCGAGTCCGGTTGATAGACATACCAACGCGCCTTTTCGGCCTTCTGGGCGGTGAACTCGATGGGCTGGTTCGATAGACCCTTCGTAACGCCCTCCAGCAAGCCGAGATCGCCGCCGATCATGTCCTCCAGCACCCGATCGACCGCAGGCACATGAACTTCCATAATCGGGTAAACTGCAGCGGCCGCGTTGGGATTATCCTTGGGATGGACTTGCACCTCAACATCGATGCTCTGAGTCGATCCCTGATACTCACGCTTGTAGACTAGGCTCTTCGCCCGGCGCGCAAAGCCATGCTCGGCCATATAGGGATCGAGCGTGGCTTCCATGCTCGCGATCAGGCAAGCCTTGATTTCGTCTTTCATGCTCATAGTCAGGGCCTTATCAAAATTGACCGCTGCACGGTAGTTCCAGCGCTTTTGCCGACACCCGTTGCCACATTGCTGGGGCTGGAATTCAGGGTCGTGTCAAATAGGCGCTGCGCGGCGGTTCTGGAAGCGCTTCCCGATTTCACTTCAAGACCAATAACTCGATAACGCGGTGAAATCGCAATGCCATCATAATAGCGCAGTTGCCCAGAGGCATCGCGAACTGCGACATTGCCAGAGCGGACACTCCAACCAGGCTTTGCCGCGATGGCATCCCAGACACCGACCTCAGCGCTGCCGCCGGGACGAACCGAAGAAAGTGGACTTGCAAACTTGCCGTCCAACGTGCGCCAGCCATTGTTCAAGACGACCGCTTCACTCTCTGCGACTACGGGTATTTTCCCGCGCGTGACCAAGGTGCCGGCGAGAGCGATGCCGCCTTCGACCCCGATCTGACCGGCACTGAGATCACCGTTATAGAACTGGACTCCCATATCGATGAATCGGAATTACGGTGACAGTTTACTTAACCCCTAAATCTGCTTGGCCTTTGGACCGCGCTTTTGTGGCTTCAGGGCCAATCCGGTTTTGACCTCCATGTCGTCCAGCCATTGGGGTGAGCCAACAGGCCGGCCGATGCTTTCGGCCTTGCGGAGCGCGGCATAGGTAAAGGCTTCGTCGAACGCCTCGTCCAGAAAGGCGGTAAAGTCGCCCACGCGGTCGAGCGCCGGCGCCACGGTGACCACGCCGTCATCTTCCGCGCTACACAGCGCGCGGGTGCTCGACCACTTCCAGTCGCCCGCCCGCTTTACCAGCCGCGCGCGGACGGGGTTGAGCGCGACATAGCGGAACGCGGCGACCAGATGGGCCTCGTCCATCGCGACCGAACTGAACCGTCCTTGCCACAGGTGGCCCGTCGTGCGCATCCGCGCGTTGATAAAGCCGGTATAGCGCCGATGAAGATCGCCGAAGGTTCGCCGTAACCCGTGCGCCATTATCGACGAGCGTGACGATGTCGATGCGCTCGAAGCCTCGATGCTCGAAAATCTCGCGCAGGTTGAGCCCGACGAGGTGAGCTAATGAGAAGCGTTCGTCGCGCTGGTCAAATCGGGGCGCAGCGTGGACGAGGTCGCGGATACGCTCGGCTCCGAGCCATCGGGGGTGAAGCCCATCCTTGCGCTCGGCAATTTCTTGTCCCGCATTCGCACCCTCTATCGGCGCGGCGAGATCGCTCCGGGCACAGTGCGGCATCTTGGATTGTCGGTGTCAGTTCTGCGGGCCAAGCGATTTGGTCACGGCCAGGAATGTCGCCTGGGCAGATTCAATCTGCCTGTTCCAGGCTTCCCGTGCCAACTGATCGCGATCCGGTACGGTGAGCGGGGTAGAGCCGACATATTCGTCCACACCCGCCTGATAGCGGTTACGCCAGACGTGGCCATCCGCCGACTCGAACCAGTCGTCTGCCTCACCCTGCGGCCCGGCGCGGTTGAGCGCATGACGATGCCGCTCCGATCGCCACTGGCTGAGCTGCCTCGCCTGGTCCTGGTCCCAGCCGATCTCAATCTCGACCTGTTGATGGACATAGTCGCGCCAAGCCGACGGCACATCCGCGATGGCAGCAGGGATGGTTACCGGGTCCCAGGCCGCAGCGGCGAGCACGTTGCCCGCGGCACGCGCGCGTTCCTCCTCGATCCGGCGGAAAGCATTCCGCGCCCCACGCCACTCCTGCGTTGTAACCGCCTGACCATTGATGGAACGCTCGTACAAAGCCAGCATGCCGGCGCTGGCCGACGCAAGCTGCTCGTCCCCAGCGTCGGCGACAATGGATTCGGCGATGATCTTCAACCACCGGTAAGGCGCGAGCGAGGTGTCGCTTCCTTGAGGAACGATCTCGACCACCGTGCGGGCAAACTCGACATTATGCCCGAACAGCGAAGCAGTGAGCCAAAGATAGTTGAGCGCAAGGCCGGTCAGCTCCGCAAAGCGCGTCATGTCCTCGCGCGAGGGAGGCTGGACCCAGATTATCGGGGGCAGCGCCCGCCAGTCTGCAGCATTGAACGAGTCCAGCGCCGCTTCGCGCGAACCCGGCGTTACGAACGCGCCGCTCATGCCTGTTCCAGGGCGGCTTCGATCGCTTGGGCGAGCGCGGAGCGGTTTGTCCCGCCCGTCACTTGATAGACGATCTCGTTCCCGTTGAAGAGGATAAAGCTAGGGACGCCCCGAACGCCGAAACGTTCGACCGATTTCGGATTGGCGTCGACGTCCAGCGCCAGCACGTCAGCCTCCCCGGCATATTCGCGGGCGAGGTCTGCGACAGCCGGCGCCATCGCCTGGCAGGGGCCACACCAGCTCGCCGTGAAATCGACCAGGACTGGGCGTCCGGCTTCAAATACTCGATTGTCAAACTCCGCGTCCGTCACCTGCTCCACATCGGCCATGTCAGTTCCTTTTGCTTGATGCTGGATAGAGAACGAGTGAGCGCGCCCCGCTCATCAATCGGGCTTCGCTCACCTGCCCCTGTCAGGCGGTTGGGTTCGGGCCCATTGTCCGCAAGATCGCATCGCGGCTCGATTGCCAGCTGATGCCGCTCCGTTTGAGCCAGGCATCGTCGTAATAGGTGGTCGCATATCGGCTGCCGCTATCGCACAGCAACGTCACGATGCTGCCCCGCTGCCCGTTGCGCGCCATTTCTTCGAGCAGCCGCACGCAAGCCCATAAATTCGTGCCGGTGGAGCCGCCCACCTGCCGCCCGAGCACATCACTGAGCGCGCGCATCGCGCCGATGCTGTCGCCGTCGTCGACCACTATCATGCGATCGATCACCTCCGGTATGAAGCTGGGTTCGACGCGGGGCCGCCCGATGCCCTCGATATGCGAGCCACAACCTTCGGGAAGTTCATCGATCCGGCGGTCGGCGAAATAGCGATGAGACACCGAATTGAATGGGTCGGCGACGCACAGGCGCGTCGCATGACGGCGATAGCGGATAAATCGCCCGATTGTGGCCGAAGTGCCGCCTGTGCCCGTTCCGCACACAACCCACGACGGGATCGGGTGCTCTTCCCGCGCCATCTGGGCAAAGATGCTTTCGGCGATATTGTTGTTGCCGCGCCAGTCGGTGGCACGTTCGGCATTGGTGAACTGGTCGAGATAGTGCCCGCCGGTCTCGCGTGCCAGGCGCTGCGCGGCATCGTAGACCGAGCGCGCATCGTCGACCATGTGGATTTCTCCGCCATAATGACGGATGGCTTCCAACTTCGGCTCCGCCGTCATGCGGGGCACGACGGCGATGAAGCGCAAGCCGAGCATCCGGGCGAAATAGGCTTCGGACACTGCGGTTGACCCCGACGACGCTTCGATCACCGTTCCACCGCGCGTGAGCCATCCTTTGCATAAGGCGTAAAGGAATAGCGAGCGCGCCAGCCGATGCTTCAAACTGCCGGTGGGGTGAGAGCTTTCATCCTTGAGATACAGCGGAATGTCCGGGAAGCGCGGCAGGACGAGACCGATCAGATGAGTGTCCGCGGAACGGTTATAGTCGGCCTCGATCCGATGCACCGCCTCCGCGACCCAGGCGCGATCGGTCATGGCGGCGGCGCCCGCCACGCTCGCCGCCATCGTTTCGTGCGCATTGGTGAAGACCATCAGATCAGCCGACCTGAATCGGCTCGAAGCCGCCGCCAGCGACCTGCTCTGCCCCGCCGGCAACGACCCAACTATAAGATCGTGGGTCGCTCAGCCTTGCGGCCACCGCCTGGACGTCGTCCAGGCTGACGGCGCGAAGACGATCTTCCAACCCGTCCTCATGCCCCGGCGGCAGGTCGAAGATCAGGCCCTCGACCAACGCGGTCATGATATCGCGATTATGCGCCCAACGACCCGGCAGACGCAGCAATTGGCCATTGCGGGCGTCCTCCAGTTCCGCTGCCGTAACCGGCCGCGTCGCGGTAAGGCTTTCAAGTTCCAAGGCGATCTCGGCAAGTGCATCTTGCGTGCGATCGGCCTGCACCGAGGTGCGGATGTGGAAGGCGCCAAGACTGCGGCCCACCTGTATTTGGCTGCTTGCGCCATAGGTCCAGCCACGTTGCTCCCGCAGGTTGGCGTTGAGGCGAGAACCGAAGGCGCCGCCGAACAGATCGTTGAACAGCATCTGGTCGGCCTTGCCTTGCACGATCTCGGGCGAGGCGAGCGCAATATGCAGGGTCGTCTGGGCGTGTGCCCCGGTTTCCACCAGATAGCGGCCCGGTTCGGGGTCCCAATCGCCATGACCCGGCACGATCGCGGGCGACGCTGCCGACCATTCGGCAAACGCCCGCTCCGCCTGCGTTATCGCGTCGGCAAGCGACACGTCGCCGACCACCAGCAGCGTGGCCGCGTGCGGATCGAGCCAGGCTTGATGGCGGCTGCGAACCAGTTCCGTGTCGATCAGGCGTAGCGCGTCCACCGTGCCTTCGGTCAAAAGCCCGTAGGCATGGTCCTTGCCATAGATCAGCTGCGCAATTGCGGCAGCCGCCGCCCGCATGGGGTTCGTTTGCAGCGCGGCGGCGTTGGCGCTCAGCATGTCGAGCGTCTGCCGCAGTTCCCCTTCCAGGAAAGCGGGGCGCAGCAGCATTTCGCCCAGCAGGCTCATCGCCTCGCCCAGTTGATCGTTGAGTCCCCCCAGCGACAGCGCAGCATATTCCTTCGCGACCGTCGGACTCACGCGCATGCCTTGCTCGGCCAACCGTTCGGCCAATGCCACCTTTGAATAGCGCTGCGTCCCATTGAGCAACGCGCTGAGCGTGACCCGCGACAGACCCTCGCGGCCGCGTGGGTCGAGCCGAGCGCCATTGTTCAGGAACAGGCTAACCTCCAGATTCTGGGACTGCCCTCGCCGGACCAGCTTGAGCGGCAGGCCGTTGGAGAGCGTTGCCGTTTCCACCGTCGGGAAGCGCGGCGCAGGGGTGGCGATTACGGCAGGGGCCTCGACCGGCAAAGTGGCCGCGCTTGCCTGACCATGGGCCGTGAAAGGCCGGACGTCCAGCACGACGGCAGGCACTTTCAACCACCGCGTCGCAGCGGCCTGCAGGTCCGTCGGCGTCGCCCGTTCAATCGTATTGAGATAGTCGACATGGCCGCCGGGTTCGCCGAAGGTAAAGAAATTGGCCGCCAGCATCTCGGCGATGCCTGCCGTGCCGTCCATGGCGCGCAGCAATGCGCGATTCCGCATCGCCCGCGCACGATCGAGTTCTGTCTGATCCGGCCCTTCCGCGGCGAAGCGGGCCAGTTCGTCCATGATGATCGCCTCGACCGCAGCCGCATCGGCGCCCTCGCTCAGCGTGGCAACGACATTGAACTCACCGCAAATCAGCGCTTCATGTTCCCCGGCGCCGACGTTGAGGCAGAGCTGCTCTTTTTCGACCAGCCGTCGCGCCAGGCGCGAATGGCTGCCGTCGCCAAGGATCGAACCCAGAATGGAAAGCAACGGCGCGTCAGGATGCCGTGCGGTGGGCGTCGGCCAGACGCAATAGAGCCGGCGTTGAGGTACCCGGTCGTACAGCGCGATGCGTCGACTTTGGGCGACTTCGGGTATCCACTGGCTAGTATGGCGCGTCGGCCTACCTGTCGGCATGCCGCTGAACCAGTGTTCCACCTTTGCCATCGCCTCGTCGAAAGTAATATCGCCGGCGATCACGAGGACCGCGTTCGACGCACCGTACCAGGTCGAATGCCAGTCCTGAACAGCAGCCATATCAACGCTGTCGAGATCCTCGAACGATCCCAAAACCGAATGGCCATAGGGGTGATGTGGCGGATAAAGCGTTGTGATGATCGTTTCGTACACGCGGCCGTAGGGAGCGCCCTCGGTCTGGCGCTTCTCATTCTTCACGACCGCTATCTCATCGGCGAGTGACCGCGCGTCGATGCTCTTGAGCAGTTCAATCACACGATCCGCTTCCATCCACAGCAGCCGGTCGAACGCGCCTTTCGGCACGGTCTGGAAATAATTGGTCCGGTCGTTGTTGGTCGTTCCGTTGACGTCGTGGCCGCCGAGGTCCTGAAGCAGCTGGTGCCAGTTCCCGCCGAGATGGGGCCGCGACTTGAACATCAGATGTTCGAACAGATGCGCAAAGCCGGTGCGGCCCGGCGGCTCGTCCTTGGAGCCGACGTTGAAACGCATCTGGGTGGAGATGAGCGGGCTGCGGTGATCCTCGTGCACGATGACCGTCAAGCCGTTTGGCAGCGTGCCCATTCGAAAGGGGATTGCGAACGACGCTTCGCCGTCAACGCCGGCTGGAGCCGGCGCTGCCGTCAGTCGAGCAATGGTCATGTCACTATTCCTCTAGTTGCCGCGCGAATTTAGCGCCGACGCTTGATGTAGAATTCGATGGGAACGACGCGCACGATCTGGGCGCCTGCCAGTTGTGGCGGAGGTGGCGGAAAAGGGCTCGCCCGCTTGGCCAGCGCCAGCGTCTCCTGATCCAGCAGGTCAAAGCCGCTGCTTCGTTTCAACCTGGCATCAATCAACTGGCCAGCGCGATCGATCACAAGGCGAACGAATACGGTGTCTTCCTGCCCCGCGCTGCGCGCCGCCGGGGGATATCGCTTGTTCCGCTCGAGCCGGGCAAGCAGGCTGCCTTCCCATGCCTGTTCGGCATCAGACGGCGGGGCCATGTTGTTGCCTTCCGTAGGAGCAGCCTTGCGCGTCTCTGTTGATGGCTGCTGCGCGGCGGGCGGCGCTGTGGTTTGTTTCGCGGCCACTGCAACAACTTCAGGCGCGGGGGGCTGCGGGCTTTCCTTGGCAGGCAGGATGAAGTTCGGCTTGACCGCCAGATTGGCCTGGGGTGGCGGGTCGAAGTCGGTCTCATGTGGTTCGACCGGCTGATCCCGGGCCTCGACCTGTTCGGGTCCAGGCGGCAGGTCGCTCGTATCGGTGACCGGTGCCGACGGCATGGCAGCCAGCTCGACGATCATGGCAGCGGGCGGCGGCGTATCGGTGGGCTGGGGCGATGAAAAACGCACGGCCATGGCCGTCACCGCAACGACATGAAGGATCAACGAGATGCCGAGGGACGTCGGCAGGTTCAGCGAACGCTGCCGTCTTATCATGCCTGCGGTCGGCGCTGGCGCAGGGGGCAGGGGTGGCAAGAGCGAGCCCGACTGTATCGTCACTTCGGCCTCGGAATCCGTCGCATGAAGCGTCGCACTACCGATCGCGAAGTTCACCGTTTCGCCCCCGCGCTATCCTGGGTTACCAGACCCACCCTCAGGAAATTGGCCTGCCGCATTTCGTCCATCAGCGCCATCAGATCACCATATGGCACGGATTTGTCCGCGCGCAGCAGGATTCGCGCCTGCTTGTCGCCCTTTGTCGCCCGATCCAGTTCCGCGGCCAGCGCGCTACGCGAAATCTCTCGCCCGCCGATTGCCAGGTGCAGATCCTTTTGCAGGCTGATCACGACAGGTTTTTGCTGGTCAGGCTGGGCCTGTGTGCTCGACACCGGCAGGTCCAGAGGAACGGTAGAGGTCGCCAATGGAGCCGCGATCATGAATATGATCAAAAGTACCAGCATAACGTCGATGAACGGCGTGATGTTGATCTCATTGATCTCGTCGGTTTCATCATCGTCCGCTGCAAGTTTGATCGCCATGATGTTATGCCCCGTCCCGCGCTGTCAGCACGCAATCTTCAGGTGACCGGTCTGCGCCCGTTCGACCTTATGGCTGACGAGGCAGACAGCGCGGGCGGACACGTTATGAAGCGATCGCCGGACACCCGCCATCTGTCGCGACAGGATATTGTAAATGAGCACGGCCGGTATTGCTGCCACGAGGCCAAGGGCGGTAGCGAGCAGCGCTTCGGCGATGCCCGGCGCGACGACGGCCAGATTTGTGGTCTGCGCCTTGGAAATGCCGATGAAGCTGT
>JBGTUD010000024.1:0-20627 GCA_041939405.1 Sphingopyxis sp.
ATGCGATGAACCCCGACCTCAGCCGCTTCGCGGCGCGCGGCGGCAAGCTTATCCTGTTCCACGGCTGGGAGGACGGGCTGATTACGGCAACCGACTCCATCGATTATTTCCAGCGCATCCGCGCGGATGGCAAGCGGCGTGACGATTTCGTGCGCCTGTTCCTCGTGCCCGGCATGGGGCACTGCGTCGGCGGCCCGGGGCCCTCGATCTTCGGTCAGCTTGCTGAGGTTCCGCTGCCTTCCACCCCATCAGCGGACAATGATCTCATCATCGCGCTCGACCGCTGGGCCAAGGGCGGAGCAGCGCCCGAAAGCATCACGGGCCGCGGCATGCGAAAGCCCGCGAGTTCCCCCGAAGCGAGCGGCGATCCGCTCTACGCCACGCGGCCGATCTGCGCCTTTCCATCGGCGGCGCGCTACGACGGCAAGGGTGACCCGATGCGCGGGAGCAGCTTCACCTGCGCAAGGGCGCCACTTCCCGAATATGAGCGGCCTGCGGCGCCTTATCTGCGATAGGCGCGACACTCCGGCCAACGGCAGCGGATCGGGCGACGTACAAAAGCGGTCAATCTCGCTTGTAACTTGCAAGAGCCTTGCCTAATCCCGATGGAGGGAAGAGGCGGAAGATACAAGATGGCGACGGAAATAGCTGCAAAACCGCGGCGAAGCCGCAGAATCCTCAAGATCCTGCTCTGGCTGATCGCGGGGCTGGTCGCTCTTGTCACCCTCGTCGCAGCGCTTCTGTACTGGTCGCCGGGCGCTCGCGACTGGACCGCGACGCGCCTCCTCACCGATCCGATCATCGCGAAGAAACTCGCAGCGACCCCGCCGCGCACCGAAGCGCAAGCGGTGAGGATCGTCAATGTGGCGATGCGCGACGGAGTGAAGCTCAGCACCCAGGTCTATCTTCCCGAGGGCAAAGGGCCCTGGCCGGTGATCGTCGTACGCGACCCCTATAGTTTCAGCCAATATGTCTTTTGCAAGGTGTGGGTCCGCTACGGCTATGCCTGCGTCAACCAGGAGGTGCGCGGCCGCGGCAAGTCCGAAGGCACATGGTATCCGTTCATCGACGAGCGCCGCGACGGGATCGACACCTTGCAATGGATCCTTCGCCAGCCTTGGCAGAATGGCAAGCTCGGCCTGTCGGGCGGCTCCTATCTGGGCGTCGTCCAATGGGCGGTCGCCGCCGATCTGCCGCCCGAGGTCAAGACCTTCGTTCCTATCGTCGCGCACGGCGATGTGTATGAGCTGGCCTATCGCGGCGGCAATTTCCAGGAGGGCCTTACCGGTGTATGGCTCAGCAGCCAGATGCGGTCGCCGCTGGGTATGCTGACCGCAGGCAAGGAATGGCGCGACAAGGTTGCGGGACATTTCCCGGCCAACGGCGTCGATCACTCGGTCTTCGGCAAGACGTGGCGCGCCTATAGCGACTATCTCGCGCATCCCGACCGCAACGATCCCTATTGGCAATCGGCCGAATATTCGGCCCTGCGCGAGGCCTACCGCAAGGTCCGTGTCCCTGTGCTGATGATCGGTTTCGCCAATGATTTCTTCCTGCCCGGTATGGTGCCGACCTATGAAGGGCTGCCGACGCGCGACCGGAGCGTGATGATGATCGGCCCCGGCAATCATGGCGGCGCCACCGAGCCCGAGATCGCCGGGAGCTACACGCGCGACTATGCCGACATGCTCGCCTGGTTCGACCATCATCTCAAAGGCGCGCCGCTGCCGGCGCGGCTGAAACCAGGGGTCAATGTCTTCGTCCATGGCGCCAATAGCTGGCGGCATTATGCGCGCTGGCCCCTCCCCGACCCGAAGGCCGCGCCGCTCGAATGGTATCTGGCGGATCTCGGCATGGCCGGCCGCTGCGACGGCGGCAAGCTCGCATCGGTCGCCCCCGCCGCCGAAGCGCCAGCGCGTTACAGCTATGATCCGCGAAAGCCCGTGCCGACCCGCGGCGGTCCGTGGGAGCTGATCGGCGATACGGTCATGGAACAGGGTGAGGATCTTTGCGACCGGCCCGACGTCCTGTCCTTCGCTTCGTCGCCGCTCGCCGCCGACACGCTGATCAGCGGAGCGATCCGCGTGCGGCTCGAGGTCGCGAGCGATGCCGCCGACACCGCCTTCGCGGTCAAGCTCTCGGAGCATTTCGCCGATGGACGGGTCTATAATATCCGCGACGATATCGGCAGCCTTGCGATGCGCAGTGGCGCCGCGCGCCGCCTCGCCTACCAGCCCGGCGAGCGTGTCGAGCTCGTCTTCGACCTCACGCCGATCCTCTGGCAGCTCCGCAAGGGCTCGCGCCTCCGGCTCGATATCAGCTCGTCGAACGCGCCCGCCTTCTTCCCGCACCCCAATCGCGCCGGGCTGTGGAGCGCGGTCGCCGATCCGGTCGTCGCGCGCCAGACAGTCTATGGCGGCACATTGACACTTCCCGTCGAATGAAAGCGCCAAAGGCGCTCACCGGCACTGGCCAGTGGGATAGGTGCTCCTCGGGCCGAGCAGGAGAGAATGAGAGGATGAGAATTTTGACAAGAGACTGCCCCGGCATTCGCCATCGGCCTCGTGCCGCGCGCGGCCGGAAGGCGGCGCTCGCGCTGCTGCTCGCGGCGGCAACGCTTCCCGGCGGTATCTTGCTTGCGCAAGACGGCGAGCAGGCGAAAGCGCCCGCCCCCGCGCTCGACGCGCTGTTCGCTGCCCCGCCGCCCGCGGCACGGCCGCGCGTCTGGTGGCACTGGATGGACGGCAATGTGACCGAAGACGGGATCGTCAAGGATCTCACGTGGATGGAGCGGGTCGGCATCGGCGGCGTCCAGAATTTCGACGGTTCGCTCCACACGCCGCAGATCGTCGCCGAGCGCGTGCCGTTCGGCAGCGAGGCGTGGCGCGCGGCGCTTCGCCGCGCGGTCGCCGAAGCCGAAGCGCGCGGCCTGGAATTCACGATCGCAAGTTCGCCGGGCTGGAGCGAAACAGGCGGCCCATGGGTCCGCCCCGAACAGGCGATGAAGAAGCTGGTATGGAGCGAAACCGACGTCGAGGGCGGCAGGCCCCTCGCCCGCCCGCTCCCCATGCCGCCAAACATCAGCGGCCCGTTTCAGGAGATTGCAGGCGGCGGCGCCGAACCGTCAGCAGAACCGCCGGCCGGCCTCCCAGCTCTATACCGCGACAGCCGCGTCATCGCCTATCGCATACCCCCCGCCGACACGCTTCCGCCTCCGACCATCACCGCCTCGGTGCCGCTCGATGTCGCGAAGCTCGCGGGCGGCGACCGCACCTCGTTCCAGTCGCTCAAGATGGACCGCGACGGGCGCGGCTGGGTGGAATTCACCTATGATACGCCGGTGACGATACGCGCCGCCGAGCTGGTGCTGGGCCCGGGCCCGCGGATCGGCCCCATCTATCCCAGCTGGCCGCGCGGCTGGATCGAGGCGAGCGACGACGGCAAGACATACCGCCGCATCGCTCCCTTGCCCGAACGCGGCGCCCCACAGCAGACGATCGCCTTTCCGGCCACGACCGCACGCCATTTCCGCCTGCTCCTCGAAGCCCATTATGCACCCTTTCCAGTTAAGGCCTTCGCTCCCCCCGACAAGGCGGTCGAAGCGCATGGCATTGCGCATATCCGCTTCCTGGGCGAAGCGCGCGTCGCGCGCTTCGAGGACAAGGCCGGCTGGTCGACCATCCCGGGGCTCGGCGCCGCATCGACGCCGGCCGCCGACGCCGCCGCGCGCATCGAGACGCGCGATGTCGTCGACGTCAGCCAATATCTGCAGGCCGACGGGATGCTGCGCTGGACGCCGCCCAAGGGGCGCTGGCGCATCCTTCGTCTCGGCTGGTCGCTCACCGGCAAGCTCAACAATCCGGCGTCCGAGGAAGGCACGGGCCTTGAGGTCGACAAGCTCAATGCCGAACATGTGAAGACCTATATCGACCATTATCTCGGGCTTTACGATGAGGCGGTCGGGCGCGAGAATATGGGCAAGCGCGGCATCTCCCACATGCTGAACGACAGCTATGAGGCGATGGCCGCCAACTGGACCGACGATATTCTTGCCGAGTTCGAAAAGCGGCGCGGCTATGATCCCACGCCCTTTCTGCCGGTGCTGACGGGGCGCGTCGTGCAAGGCTCCGCCGCGAGCGACCGGTTTCTCTGGGATTTCCGGCGCACGCTCGCCGACCTCATCGCCGATGAACATTATGGGCTGATTTCGGCCGAGCTCCATGCCCGCGGTATGGGCCGCTATGGCGAGGCGCATGAGGCGCTGCGCGCCTTTGTCGGCGACGGGATGGAAGTGAAGAAGGATGCCGACGTGCCGATGGGCGCGACTTGGGCGCTTCCCAATGCGTCGAAACGGCTTCCGGACATATTGGAATCGGCCTCGGTCGCGCATCTCTACGGCCAGAATATCGTCGCCGCCGAATCCTTCACCGCGATCTTTCCCTCTTACGGGTTCGATCCCGCCCGATTGAAGCCGATCGCCGACAAGATGATGGCGAACGGGGTCAACCGCTTCGTGATCCACACCTCGGTCCACCAGCCCGTCGACACGCCGGGACCCGGCATCGGGCTTGGCGGTGTCGGACAATGGTTCACGCGCAAGGAGACCTGGGCGGAGATGGCGCGTCCCTGGACCGACTATCTCGCGCGTTCGAGTGCGCTGCTCCAGCAGGGCCGCTTCGCTGCCGACATCGCCTGGTTCTATGGCGAGGATGACAATATCACCGCGCTCTACGACGATCGACCGCTCGCGGTCCCCGAAGGCTATGCCTTCGACTTCGTCAACGGCGATGCGATCCGCACATTGCTCACGGCCGACAAGGAAGCGATCAGCGCCCCGTCGGGGGCGCGCTACCGGCTTCTCGCGATCGACCCCGCAGCGCGCATGACGCTTCCCACCTTGCGCAAGCTCGACGCGCTGTCGCGCGCAGGCGCGGTGATCGCCGGGCCGCGGCCTCCTGCCTCGCCGAGCCTCGCCGATGACCAGGCCGAATTCGCGGGGATCGCCGACGCGATCTGGAGCCGCCGGGACCGCAGCTTCGCGACGCTCGAGGAGGCGCTTGCAGCACTCGAGATCGAGCCCGACGCGAGCCTTGGGCATTAGGCGCTCGCCTTTGTTCACCGCAAGCTCGGCGATGCCGACATATATTTTGTCGCAAACCTCGGCGACAAGCCGGTCGAAACCCGCGCGTCCTTCCGCCTCGCGGGCCGAGCCCCCGAAATCTGGCGCGCCGACACGGCCGCGCTGGCGCCGGCAAGCTATGACATGAGGCAGGACCGCACCGAGGTGCCGCTGGCGCTCGGCGCCCATGACGCGTTGTTCGTCGTTTTCCGCAAAGCCGCCGTGATCCCGTCTTACCGGGCACCGGTGGAAACGCTCGCGCCGCTCCGAACGGTCGAAGGCCCGTGGAAACTCGAATTTCCCGCGGACAGCGGAGCACCGCCCGCGCTCACCCTCCCGGCACTCGCCTCCTGGACCGAGAGCAACACGGCAGGTGTGCGCTATTTTTCGGGAACGGCGCGCTATCGCAAGCGCCTCGACATTCCGGCCCTGCCCAAAGGCGGCCGTCTTGTCCTCGATCTCGGCGCGGTCGCCAATGTAGCGCGGGTGACAGTCAACGGCCGCCAGGCCGGCTATGCCTGGAAAGCGCCCTACCGCGTCGACATCAGCGACATGGTGCGCCCCGGGTCCAACAGCCTCGAGATTGAGGTCGCGAACCTCTGGCCGAACCGTATGATCGGCGACAAGCAGCCGGGTGCCGCACCGCGCCGTGCGGTCGCTGCATTCGATCCGTTCAAGGCCGACAGCCCGCTCCTCCCATCGGGTCTTCTGGGCCCCGTCAAGCTGCTGGTCGCGGTTCCGATCGATCGGAACGAAGCCGAAGATTGACAGGACCTTGACTGCCGCGCGGGCCAGCCAGTGAATTGAAACTTACAATCAGATTTGACCGTATAATTCCACCCCGGTAAGGCTGATGTCAACGATTGGCGGCCGCAGAAAAGCGAGCGGGTTATGCGAGGGAGACAAGGATGAACTGGATGTGCGTCACCCGCACGGCAATCATCGCCGCCGCGCTGGCCGGCCTTGCCACCGGCGCGGCCGAGGCCAGAGAAAAGCTCGAACTGCGTGTTCTTTCCTCGCCGCGCGCTGACCTCGTTTCGGGTGGCGACACCTTGGTCGAGGTTCGCGGCGCCGAAAATACCGTAAGATGGGCCGTCAACGGCATTCCCCTCCCGCCCCCGACCCCTGACGCCGAGCGCGGAACGCTCGTCGGCATGGTCAGGGGTCTCGCGCCGGGTCGCAGCGTCCTCGAAGCCCGCTCGGGGAGGGCTCGCGCAAAACTCGTGATCGTCAACCATTCGCAGGATGGCCCGATCCTCTCCGGCCCGCATATCTGGCCCTATCGCTGCACGACCGAACTGGCGGGCCTCGGCCCCGCAACCGACCGCATGTGCAATGCGCCCACGAAGGTCGAGCGCTTCTATCGCACCACATCCAACAGCTTTAAGCCGCTTCCCGCCGGAGCGAACCCTGACGACCTGGCGACGCTCACCCTCCCCGGAGGCCGCCGCCTCCCCTATATCGTCCGGGTCGAGAGCGGGACGCTGAACCGCACAATCTACCGCATCGCAATGCTCGACGACGGCAGCCCCGCCGAATATCCCGACTGGGTGCCGGGCAGCGCCTGGAATCGCCGCCTCGCGGTCCTTTTCGAAGGGGGGCTCGCTGGGCGCTATGAGCAGGGGATGAACCTGCCGCCGATGATCCTCAACCATCTCTATCTTTCGCGCGGCTTTGCCGTGATGAATGCAAGCGGCCTCGTCAACGGACTCGCCTCGAACGCGGTGATCCAGGGCGAGACGCTGATGATGCTCAAAGAGCATTTCATCGAGCGTTACGGCGTGCCGCGCTGGACGGTCGGCACCGGCGGGTCGGGCGGCGCGATCCAGCAGATCCACATCACGGCGCTGTATCCCGGCCTTCTCGACGGCATTCAGGCGCAATCCTCCTTCGTCGATTCGCAGGTCGCAACGCATGTCCTCGACTGCGACCTCATGGAAAATTACTGGAAAAAGGCCGATGCCAAGGCCTGGACCGACGAAAAGAAGGCTGCCGCCGCGGGCTATGCGTCGGCGACAACCTGCCAGCTGTGGACCCGCTTCATCGCGCCCGGGCTCAAGGTCAAGGAAAAGGCGGCGTGTGGTCTCACCGATCTTGCCCTGGTCTATGATCCCAAGACCAACCCCAGGGGCGCGCGCTGCGGCATCTATAACTGGATGGTCAACCAACTCGGCCGCGATCCCGCTACGGGCTTCCCGCTGTCGCCGCTCGATAATGTCGGCGTGCAATATGGGCTGACCGCCCTCAATGCAGGGCAGATCGGCGTCGATGAATTCCTCGATCTCAATGCAAGAATAGGCGGCCACACCGTCGACGGCGAATATACGCCCGCCCGCACCGCGGCCGCGCCCGAAGCGATGAAGCGCCTCTATGCGAGCGGTCTGGTCAATCCTGGGGGCGGCGGTCTCGCGACGACACCGGTGATGCTCTACCGCAGCTACGGCGACCCGCAGGGCGATTTCCACGATCGCCAGCGCGACTTCGAGATCCGCCTGCGCATGGAGCGCGCCAGTGGCGATGCCGAAAATCTGACGATTTGGGTCGGACCCCGCACACCCGATGTGCCGTTCGGGCAGCCCAAGCCCCTCGAGACCGAGGTTCTGGGCGCGATGACCGAATGGCTCGATGCGATTGCGGCCGATCCTGCGCCGCCCAGCCACGCCAAGATCGTCCGCCTGCGCCCTGCCGCAGCCGCTGACGCCTGGTTCGACGCCGACGGCCGGAAGCATGTCGAGAAGGCGACTCTCGATCCCGCAAGCGCGTTCAACCGGTCCTATCCGATTCATGGCAACCCGCGTATCGCTGCCGGTGGGCCGCAGACGAACGACATTCTCAAATGCCGACTGAAACCCGTCGACCTTCGTGATTACAAGGTGACATTCTCGGCAGCACAGCAAGCGAAGCTGCGCGAGATTTTCCCGGGCGGCGTCTGCGATTTCGGCAAGCCCGGGATCGGTCAGGAGGCGCGCTGGAAGGGCAGCTACCAGCGCTTCTAAGGAAGGTCGCGCAGGCGCGACCAGAGCGGCCCCGGGGAGGAAGAGCAGCGGCGTATGACGAACGGCCGGGTCGAGACATTCTTTTATGGCGCGCTGCCGGATGGGAGATCGGCGCGGCTTTACGTGCTCCGGCTCGCTAGCGGGGTCTCGGCGACGCTTTGCGATGTCGGCGCTGCGCTTGTCGGTCTTGTTTGCCCCGATCGTGACGGTGCGATGGGTGATATCGTCCTCGGCTGCGACAATGCGGCCGCCCATTATGAGCAGGACGCCTATCTCGGCGCGATCGTCGGGCGGATCGCTGGGCGGGTTTCGGAAGCCGAAATATGGATCGACGGCAAGCGCCTGCCGGTTGCGCGCAACCACGGCCGCCACCAGCTTCACGGCGGCGTCCAGGGCCTTACGCATCGCCTATGGGATGCCCGCACGATCCAGGGTCCGGACCCCGCCGTCGAATTCAGCCTCTTCGATCCGGCGGGCAGCGAGGGATATCCCGGCAATCTGCACGTCGCCGTGCGCTGGACGCTCGCGCCGCCTTGCAGACTTACGCTGACGATGGAGGCGCGTTCGGACACCCCGACGCCGTTCAATCCGACCGCCCACCCCTATTTCAATCTCGACGGTCATGCCGCCGCGAGCCTCGAAGCCCACCGGCTGACGATCGCAGCGAGCCGCTTTACGCCGACCGGTCCCGATCTCATTCCGACGGGCGCGATCGCGCTTGTCGCCGGTACAAGACTCGACCTCAGGTCAGTGTCGCCCCTCCGCCCCGACGTCGAAGAGTATTTTTTGGGCTTCGATCATAATTTCATCCTCGACCCGCGTGCTCCCGAAGCTCCAGCGGCCCGGTTGGCTTCGATTACATCCGGACGCCGCCTCGACCTTTGGACCGACCGCCCCTGCCTTCAACTCTATACGGGCGGAAACCTCGACGGAATCGACGGCAAGGCGGGTGCCTGCTATCGCGCCCTCGCGGGGCTCTGCCTCGAACCGCAGGATTATCCCGACATGTTCGCCCATGCCGCATTCCCGAAGCAGATGCTGTCCCCAGGCGATGACTATCGGAGCGAGACAATCTACGAATTTTCAAGCTGATATTCAAATATTGGCGTCATGCCGCTCCGACACCCTTCCCGCCGTAGGGTGCGACACGCCCTTGCAACCGCATTCCCAACATGCAGCCACAAGGGCGTCGCTGCAGTCCACGGGCTGAGAGGGTCGCATTCCGCGCCCGCGGAAGCTGGTAGGGCTAACGGGAGAAGCCCTCGCCCTCAGCAAGGTCGGGCCAGCCCAAGCATCATAGACGCGCGCACCAGGCGAAAAAACATTAAACAGTCAGATATGACTTCAATTGAGCTTCTTTTCCCATGGGTGCGACATTGCAGCATCACTTGGTTTCACGGGAGACCAACGGGAGGAACCGGATGCCCTGGCGCTGGACTTCGACCACGCCCGGCCGACGAAGCGCATGTCCGGCTTGCGCAACGCTTCATCATCAAGCGCGGCACGCACGAAGGATCAGAACAAGCAGCGCCCCGCCCCGCGAAAACAGACCAACCCTATTTGCCGAAGCCGCTGACCGACGCCGCATCGCCCTTCGCCCGCACAGGCGCGACCGCGAGCGAAGCGCCCGCGATATATTTTCAAACAGTTTTGCTTGTAACTGACACGCACTATGGCCAATGCGTCTCTGGCGGCGAAGCGCGCCGGGATCGACAACCGGAGCGGTAGGAGCAACGACCATGCGAAAATCGATGCTGATCGCGGTCCTTATGGCTACCGCGCTTTTGCCGGCAGCGCCGCTCGCGGCGCAGGGCGACGACGGCGATGCCATCGTCGTGACCGCACGCCGATCGGGCGCGCCGATGTGGACGGTCGAGACGCACCGCGGAACTGTGCTGCTGGTTGGCGAAATTACCGAGGTGCCGAAAGCCACTCCTTGGTTTCCGGACCGTCTTGAGGCCGCGACCGAGCGCGCCGACCGCGTTATTCTGGGCACGAAGGCGAAAGTCTCTCCGGGCGATGTGTTCCGCCTCATCTTCAGGGGCGGAAAGCTCACCAAATTGCCCAAGGGCGAGACAGCGGCCAATTATCTCGATCGCCACCGGCTCCACCGTCTTGCGGCGCTCGAAGCACGATTTGGACAGGACTATAGCCGCCAGAATTTTCTGCTGACCGCGTCCGATCTCCTTTCCAAACGCCTGCGCTTCAACCGCGACACGGGCACCGACGCCACCGATGTGGTGCGCAAAGCTGCAAAACGTGCGCGCATTCCGACCGAACCGGTCGGCACCGTCCGCGGCGAGGATATTCTCGACAATCTCTTCGCAGCCGCGCCGGCCTCGCACATCCCCTGTCTCGACGCTGCGATGGCAGCCACCGAGGCAGGTTCGGACATTGTAGAGGAACGCGGCAGCGACTGGCGTGCGTTCGACGTACCCGCTGTGATGGACAATCCGCTCGAGCAGGCACTCGGTCAGTGCTGGCCCTGGAGCGACGGCGCCTTCGGCCCCGAACTTCGCGCTCAGTGGAACCAGGCGATCGACGGCGCGATCGGACGGCCCGAGGTCACCATGGCGGTCGTGCCGCTTCGTCTACTCACCGAAGAGGACGGTATCCTCGACCGCCTCGATCGCCGCGGCCTCGAGCTTAAAGGCCCCGCCTGGCGGCGTTGAGCCGCGAAGCGAAAACGTCGGCAATTTTACGATCTCTGCCCGAGCAACCCGCATTTGAAGGCGCTCGCTCACCCTCTCCTGTGGGGGAGAGGCTGGTTCATTCCTGAATCCACTGCGGCGAACCTTCTCTGCCCGTGCTCGTCGTGAAAAGCCCAATCACCCTGTGATCCTGCCGCTGGTTCTCGCGCGCCGACGGACGGACACGGTCTTGGGCCTCGACCGGCAAAAAAAATGGACGGCCTGGCGCATCGAAGATGCGCTGGACCGCCCAAGCGTGAGGAGAGGAAGGATCGCTCCGCCAGGAGCGATCCTGCCATCATCGAAAAGCTAGAAACGGAAGTCGACCGTTGCGCCCGCCGTCATGCCACGGACGGGACCAAGCCAATAGGATTGACCGGCACCGCCGTTAAATCCGCCAAGCGGATCGCCCGTCAGGCGTGACTGGTCAACGTCCGTCAGGTTTTTCACGAAAATCGACGCCGCCCACCGGCGGTCCGTTGCCCGGAAACCAACGCGCGCGTTGACGATGGTTTCGCCGGGTATATCCAGAAGCGGATCGGGCGTCGTTCCGGCGAAGCGGCTGCTTTCATAGGTTGCATCCGCCTGAAAGAACACGGTGACACCGTCGGCCACTTCGGTGGCATATTCGCCGTTCAGCAGCAGACGCCATTTCGGAACGCCGGCCAACTGCGACACAGGCGAAGTGAGCCCCGCCGCCGAACAGTCCCCAACCCCCGGCGTCTGGCGCTGGTTACAGGCCACCAGGAAACTCGGGGCGTAGGTCGCCTTGTTATAGAGGACGCCGCCGACAAGCGTGAGCTCATCGGTCGGACGCGCGGTGATATTGAAGTCCACGCCGCGCGTCTTGATGTAGGGCGCGTTGCCCTGAGCGAAACTGCCCTGGGGGCTGGTCGCCGAAGGCGGCACGTAAATGAACGCCTGGAAATCCTTCACCTTGTTGTGGAACAAGGCGAGCGTCGCAAAGACGCGGTTGTCGAAGAAGGCACCCTTGATACCCAGTTCATAGGCCATCGGGATCTCCGGCCGAACGATCGGAATCGCGATGGGGGGCGAAGCCTGGTCATTGACCGAGGGGCCCTTGTAGCCGCGCGTGGCCGTGAAATAGGCCATGACGTCCGGCGCCAGATCATATTGGGCGCCGAGCTTCCACGAAAAATTGTTGACCTTGATGCTCTCGTCCACCGGGGCGAGGAAAAAGGCCGGATTGAAGACATAGCCGTAGCTTGCAAGCGTCGGGGTCGTCAGCGGCGTGAGCGAGGTGCTAACATCCGTCAGCTTGTCGTTCGTATAGCGCGCACCCGCGATCAGCGAGAAGCGGTCGGTAACGTGGAAGGTCGCCTGCCCGAAGGCAGCATAGGCGCGCTGATCGATGTCCAGCAGCGTCACGCGCCCGATCGCGGTGAGCGGCGGAATACCGAGAAGCGGCAAAAGCGCGGGCGGAAGCCCGAGCAGACCCGCCTGGATCACCGAGTCCTTCTGATTCTTCTCGAAATAATACAGACCGAGCACATATTCGAGTTGCTGGTTGCTCGGCGATGTCAGGCGAATTTCCTGACTGAAGGTCTGGAGATCTTCGGCGGTAAGGTTGGTGTCGAGGATATTTTCCGACAGGAAATCGCTATCCCCGCCCGGACCGTTATAATCCATGTCACCGATCCGATGCCGGCGATAGGCCGTGATCGAGGTGAGCGTGTGATCGCCAAGACCGAGATCGAGCTGGCCCGAGAAGCCGTACTTCTCGTTCCGCGCCGTCACCGGCGATACACCGCGCGGGCAGTTTTCGCGATTGTTGAGGCTGGCGGTGATCCCGCACGCCGCGAGCCGCGCCTGAAGGGCAGGCGTCGGTGCGATCGCATAGACGACGTCGCGCTCGCCATTGCCGCCGCCGCGATTATAGTCCGCGATCAAATTGACGCTGAGATTATCGCTCGGTTCCCAAAGCAGGCGACCGCGCACACCCCGGTCATAGCTCTTGGGGCGATTGCCGGTGATGACGTTGCGCACGATCCCGCGATTTTCGTCATTATGCCCGCTAACGCGGAGGGCAAGATTGCTCGCGAGCGGGAGGTTGAGCGTCAGCTGCTCGCGGTGGAAACCAAATTCGGCCACTTCCAGGCGCCCACTCACTTCGAACTTGCTCGGGTCGGGAGCCTTGGTGACCACGTTGATCACGCCCGCCGAAGCCGTCGTTCCGAACAATGTGCCCTGGGGGCCGCTCAGGACTTCGATACGCTCGACGTCGAAAAGATTGCTGATCTGGGCATTGCCCACAGCCGGCGGCCCGAGGTCGACGCCATCGAGAATGATGGCGACAGCACCTGCCGAGGATCGCGCAGCGCCTCCGGTCGAGATGCCGCGAATGGCCCCGTTGGAGGAGACCGACGGAACCGCACGCGAAAGGTCGCCGAGGCTGTAGACGCGCTGCCGTTCGAGCTGCTCGCTGGCGACTGCGTTCACCGAAACGGGAACGTCGAGAATGCGCTCCTCGCGCTTTTGCGCGGTCACGATGATGATGGCATCGTTCGAGCTGTCATCGGCCTGCGCCGAGCCCAGCTCGGCATTCGATTGCGCGAACGCCGGTGCGGCCAGCAATCCCGACGCCGCCAAAGCGATAAGCGAAACGCGCGAAACGCGCGAAGACATATTTCGAGACATGGCTCGCCCCTCTCCCTTCAAACCCGGCGTTGTACCGCGCCGTGAGTCCTATCAAGCCCATTTTTCACAAACAGTCAATCTTGATTGTATAAGCCAAACGAGAATTTTCTGGCGGCCGTCGCGCCTCTCCGTCGATCCGTGTCGCTTATGTATGCATCCGGCCCCGGGCAGAATCGGGCTTGACAAAATCCCGCAATAAAGCAGTCAGTACTGACTGTAAAAAGAAGCGCAAATCTCGTCGGCAGCAGACCGCCGGCAATAGCGGAGCGTGAGGGAGGGCCTGTCGCATGGCGACGAACACACGAGAAAACAAACCTTACGGCAAGGCATTGGCTTTGCTCGCAACGCTGTTTTTCATGTGGGGATTCATCAGCGTTATCAACAACACATTGTTGCCGCACCTGCGCAGTGTTTTTGATCTCAGCTACACGCAGACCACGCTCATCGAGTCGGTCTGGTTCATCGCCTATGGCGTTGCCGCAATGCCCTCCGCGTTCCTGATCGAACGTGTAGGTTATCGCAAGGCGATCATGATCGGCCTCGTGGTAATGGCCGTCGGGGCCGTTTGCATGGTGCCTGCAGCGAGGCTGCCCTCGTTCGAAATCACCCTCGCCGCGCTCTTCGTGATTGCAGCGGGGATCGCCCTCTTGCAGGTTGCCGCCAATCCGTATGTCGCGGTCATTGGCCCGGCCGAGACATCCGAATCGCGCCTGACGCTCGTGCAGGCTTTCAACTCGGCCGGAACCTTCTTCGCGCCCTATTTTGGCGGGTACCTCATCCTCAGCCGAACCACATCCGGGACGAGTCTCGAGGGCCGGACACTAACGGTGGAAGAGCGCATGGCCGATGCCGCGGCCACGCAATTGCCCTATTTGCTGGTCGCGATCGTCCTCGCCATCCTGGCGATTCTCATCGCCCGGTCACAGCTTCCGGAACTCGATCCCGCCAACCGCCGCGCCAACGCGGAGGAGCGCCGCCACCTTTCGCTCTGGAGTCATCGCAACCTCGTCTTCGGTATTCCCGCAATCTTCATCTATGTTCTCGCGGAAATCGGGGTAGCGAACCTGTTCATCAATTTTGTGGCACAGCCCTCGATCGGGAACATGACCCATGCGACTGCGGCCAACTACCTCATCCTGCTGTGGTCGGGGATGATGGTCGGTCGGTTTGCCGGAAGTTACCTTCTCGCTCGCTTTCCTGCCGGGAGAGTCCTCGCCTGTTTCGCCATCTTCGCGATGATCGTGATGATCGGTGCCGCAACCCTCGAGGGCAGAATTGCGATGTGGTCGCTCATCCTCGTCGGTCTCGGACATTCCATCATGTTCCCGGCAATCTTTGCTCTTGGTATCAAGGGCCTCGGCCCCCTAACCGAGGAAGGATCAGGCCTGCTGGTGACCGCCATCGTCGGCGGCGCGCTGGTCGTCGCGCAGGGATGGCTTGCCGATCGTTATGGTTTGCAAAACAGCTTCTGGCTCACGGTCGCTTGCGAGGTCTATATCCTCTTCTATGCCCTCTGGGGCAGCAAGCCCACCAACGCCCTGCCTCCCGAACGCGTCGAATGACGAATTCCCTGACGCGAGTAACACCGCAAGTGCAGCCGGCCGTCAGGGCGCAAGACTGAGTTCGAACCCTCGGCTCGTATAATAGTCAATTCGCCGATATAGGGTCGATCGGTGCCTGCGGCCGCTCAATCCTGAGCAGCGACAAATTGCTCCGGCCAGTGCCGGAACGGCAAGACCGCCCCCGAAGTTCGCCACCGCGCCACTTCGTCAGGCATGACATCGGCATAAACCCACTGTCCCTGACCGGGAGTGCCGATCGCAAAGACACCGTCATCGGGAGTAACGCCGTCGGGGGGGGCATAGATTGCTGCAAGACCATGGTTTACATCGAGCGAGGGAAGCCATGGCGCTTCGCCGATCGTCGGGGCTTGTATAGTATAGCATTGATTTTCGAGTGCGCGCGCCTGCGCCCCGATCCGCACGCGCCAATAGCCCTGCATCGTGTCGGTCGCGGAAGGGACGAGGATCATCTCCGCTCCCTGTTCGGCCTGGCGGCGCGCGATGAAGGGGAATTCGGCATCATAGCAGATCGAAATGCCGATCCTTCCGACCGGCGTATCGAACACCCGGATCGCATCGCCCCCGGCGATGCCCCATGTTTCGCGCTCGAAGCGCGTCATCACGATCTTGTCCTGCCAGCCCGTTTGGCCATCGGGGCAATAGATTTGCGCGCGGTTGACGATGCTTCCCTCTCGCGTACGATGCGGCCGGCTCGCGCCGAGGATGGTCACGCCATATTCGGCGGCGAGCCCCCGATGGGCCGCAACGATCCGCTCCTCGAGCGAAACGACGAGTTCGAGCGATGCCGCAAGATCGCGCGCCGCCTGCGGTTCGATCCCCGCAAGTTCCATGGCGCCATATTCGGGAAAGACGAGGAGTCGGGCCTCATTCTCGACCGCGCGCTTAACCCAGTCGCGAAGTTTGGCTGCCCAGGCGTCAAAGCTTGGCAATAGCTCGATCGGATATTGCGCCGCGGCGATACGAATAGGGTCCAATTCTATATCCCTTCCCGCCCCACAGCTATGCGCGGTCCAATTCGCGCATCCAGAAGCGCATGCGATGCTCCACGGGCTCGGCCATGCCGACCTCCTTCCATGTCATCCTGGTCGAAAGCCCCGGAACAGGCCGATATCCCCGCTTATTCCAGAAGGGGGCAAGGCTCCGCGCCTCTTCGGGTCGGCGCGCGTCATCATCGGATCGTTCGACCGCGCAAAAGCTAGCGATTCGTGCGCCAACTTCGCGTGCGGCCTTTTCGCGCTCGTCGAAGAAGCGGTGCCCGATGCCCATGCCGCGATAGGCCGCAAGGAGCACCGACTCGCCGAAATAGAAGGCTTGCGCAGGATCGATTCCTGCCAAGCGGAAAGGCCGCGTAATGGCATCGGTTTGCGTTGCCATCGGCGACGCGGTTGCCATGCCGATGCACACGTCGCCGAGGCGCGCAACGATTGTGACCGCATCGGGGTCGCCGAGAAACTCGGCAAGATATTCGGCCTCATAGTCGAGGCTGCCGTCGTAAAGATAAGGCCAATCGCGAAAAACGGCGATACGAAGCTGCGCAAGCGGTTCGATCGCGGCATTTTTGTCGAGCCGTTCCACGACGAGGCTGGCGGAGTCGAAGGGCTTCGTCATGCAATATCCTTGGCGCGCGCGCGACAGGGGGTCAAATGCACATAGCGCCAATATAGGGAGGAATCGGATTGCTTGGCTTCACGCGCATGGGCAACCTGATACGCGCTGCGTGTCCCATTGAATGTGCGAGGGCATCGCATTGCTCTATCCGGTCTATCGATTATGAGTTGGTCCGTTGATGGGCAAAAGGACCAATTTTGCGCGACTGGATTGGAATCGAAGAAGCCGTTGCAATTGCCGACGCGGGAAGTTTTGCCGGCGCCGCGCGCGCGCTGGGTACGTCGACGTCGCATGTCAGCCGCGCCATCGCCGAACTCGAACAGAGACTGCAGGGCGAGATCTTTCACCGCACAACGCGCAAGGTCAGCCTCACCGATCTCGGCCGTCCGCTCATCGATCAATTCCGGCGAATCATCCAGGATCGCGACGAAGCGCTCGCCTGGGCGGCGGGCGATGGCGATCCGCATGGTGAGCTTCGCATCAGTTGTTCGATCGCGCTCGGCGAGCGGTTCGTCGCGCCGATCGTGCGCCGCTTCGCCCAGAAATTCCCGGCGGTCTCGGTGACGATGGATCTGAGCAACCGGATGGTGGACATTGTGGCCGAAGGCTATGACCTCGCCATCCGGACCGGGCAACTCGGCGATCCGCGCCTTGCCGGTGTACGCCTCGCCTCGCGCAAACTCATTCTCTGCGCATCGAAAGCCTATGTGGCAGCACGCGGCGAGCCCCGATCGATTGCATCGCTCGCCGATTTCGACTGCCTCGTCGGAAGCGCGCAAACCTGGCATTTTCGGGACGGCGGACGCGATATCGCCTATCGGCCTGAAGGACGCTGGCGCTGCAACAGCGGCGTCGCCGTCCTTGACGCCGTTCTCGCCGGAATGGGTATCAGCCAGCTCCCCGAATTCTATCTTGGAGGCCGCGTCGGCAGCGAGCTTGTCGAACTGCTCCCGGCTTACCGCGTCGCCGACGAACCGATCTGGGGAGCCTATTCGCGGCGCCGACACCTCACACCCAAATTGCGGCATATGCTTGCCCTGCTTTCCGAAGAATTGGGTCCGGCGCTTGCCAGCGCGCACGAAGGCTGAGCCCGGGCATCAGCTCGGCAGCAGCGCTTTGAGCGGCGTATCGGTATCGGCAAGCTGTTCGGCAGTGGCTTTGAGCCCCGCGGTGACGATCATGCGGCCCTGGACATAATCCTTGGTGGCGTTGACGCAGTCGATCGCGATCACCCTGCCCGCTTTCAGATAAACGATCGAGAAGCTGCGCGTCGCGGGATCGCCCCGCAGCACCGCCCGGTCGTGGCCCGTCGACAGACCCGCGGTCTGAAGCTTCAGATCATATTGATTCGACCAGAACCAGGGGATCGCATGATAGGGGGCTTCGTCCCCGCATATGCCCTTGGCGACGACATTCGCTTGATCATTCGCGTTCTGCACCGATTCGAGACGGATGACGACGCCTTCGGCAAAGTCATTCTCGTGCGCCGCGCAATCGCCGATCGCGTAGATGTCGGGCAAGCTCGTCTTGCAGAAGCGGTCGACGAGCACACCGTTGCCGCCCGCTGCCCCCGCCGCGATCAGCGGTTCGACCGCAGGCACGATGCCGATGCCCACGATGACAAGGTCGGCCGCGATCACCTCGCCGCCTGCCAGTCGTACACCGGTCACTTGGGTCTCGCCCTCGATCGCCTCGACCGAAACGCCGAGCCGAAGATCGACGCCCTGGCCGCGATGCTCCCGTTCGTAGAAGCGCGACAGCTCGGTACCCGCCACCCGCGCGAGCACCCGGTCGAGCGCTTCCAAGAGCACCACCTTCTTGCCCGCCTTGCGCAGAACCGCCGCGGCTTCGAGCCCAATATAACCGCCGCCGATGACGACAATCTGGTTCGCGGTTTCGGAGGCGGCCTTCATCGCATCGGCATCGGCGCGGGTGCGCACGCCCTGCACGCCAGGCAAGTCGCCGCCGGGGATCGGCAGCATCCGAGGGCTTCCCCCCGTCGCCCAGACCAGCTTGCCATAACCGATCGTTTCGCCGCCATCGGTCGTCACGCTATGGGCCGCAGGATCGACCGCAATGACGCGCTTGCCGAGCAGCATCGTCACCTCGCGCTCATCCCAATATTTGGCGGGACGCAGCTGGATGCGCTCAAACTCCTTTTCCCCCGCAAAATATTCCTTCGACAAAGGCGGGCGCTCATAAGGCAGCTCGGGTTCGTCGCCGATGATCGCGATGGACCCCGTGAACTTCTGGGTCCGCAGCATCACCGCGACCTGCGCCCCGCCATGCCCCCCACCCACGATCACCACGTCGAATTGCATCGCCTTGCTTCTCCTCAACTGACCTGCGCGATCCAGTCGGCGAGATTATAATGGTTGCTTACGCGCGCGATCTTCCCATCCTTGAATTCGAAAAAGGCGCCGACCCGCAGCCGGTAAGTCTGGCGCGAGGCGGGCGGAAGATCGGCGTCGCTCTCCAGATAGACACCTTCGAGCATGAATTCGGCAGCTCCGCGCGTTCCGCAATCCGAGAAAAGGAAAACGGGCTCGATCACCTTCTCGCGGTAACAGCGGTTCATATGCGCAAGGAAATCGGCGAAAGCATTCTTGCCCTGCCGCGCAGCCCCTTGCGAAGGTTCGTGCAACACATCTTCGGCGAGCAGCGCCAGCATCGCTTCGGCGTCGCCGCGATTGAATGCACCATAATATTGTTCGAGCAGCGCCTGGCTCATCGCATGTCCTTCAATCTTCGGGAGCAATGGTGACACGCAGCGTCGCGATCGCATCACTAAGCTGCAACTGGCACGAAAGCCGGGAATGGGCATTGCGGTGGGTGCTGCTGTCGAGGAGATCGTCTTCATCTTCGCTCACCGCGGCAAATTTTGCGGCATCCGCAGGATCGACATGGACATGGCAGGTGGCGCAACTGCAGCAACCGCCGCAAAGTGCCAGCAACTCGTCAAACCCTTCGTCGCGAATGGCTTCCATCAAGGTCAATCCGGGCGCACCCTCGAATTCATGCTGCCGCCCTTCGCGATCGATGAGGTGAATCTGCGTCATTTTCGTCCTCCAAGCCGCTCAGCGTGCCAGGCAAGATGATCGCCCATGAAAGTCGAAATGAAATAATAGCTGTGATCGTAGCCCGGATGAAGCCGGAGCGTGAGGTCGATCTTCGCATCGTTGCATGCACGCGACAGGAGCGAGGGGCGGAGCTGCTCGGCCAGAAAGCCGTCGCCCTCGCCCTGGTCGACGAGAATATCGGGGACGCGGGCGCCATCCTCGATAAGCGCGACGGCATCATGCGCCCGCCATGCCGCGCGGTCGCTGCCGAGATAGCCGCCGAGCGCCTTCTCGCCCCAGGGTACCCGCCCCGGCGCGACGATCGGCGCGAATGCCGACACCGACTGATAACGGTCCGGGAACCGCAGCGCGGCAGTGAGCGCACCATGTCCGCCCATCGAATGGCCCATAATCGCCTGGCGGTCCATATCGACCGGAAACTCGTTTGCGATCAGCGCGGGTAGTTCCTCGGTTATATAACTCCACATCCGGTAATGCTGCGCAAATGGCTCCTCGGTCGCATCGACATAAAAGCCTGCACCAAGCCCGAAATCATAGGCTCCCTCGGTATCGTCGGCGACGCCTTCGCCGCGCGGGCTCGTGTCGGGCGCAACAAAGACGAGCCCATGCTCGGCGCACGCCTTTCGATACTCGCCCTTCTCGGTGACATTGGCATGTGTGCAGGTGAGCCCCGAGAGATACCAGACGATGGGAAGTTTCGCGCCGGGCGCGTGCGGCGGCACATAGACCGAGAAGATCATGTCGGTGCGCGTTTCGCGTGAGGCGTGCGAATATACGCCCTGCGTCCCGCCATGACTCAGGCATTTGGAGATGACGTCCATCGCGATCGCTCAATAAACCACGACGCTGCGGATGCTTTCCCCCGCGTGCATCAGGTCGAAGCCCTTGTTGAT
>JBGTUD010000025.1:0-20289 GCA_041939405.1 Sphingopyxis sp.
TCGGCCTGGCCCGACGGAAGGGCGATTTTCCGCGCGGAGCGAGAACAGCGCCATGCCCGCGCGGAGCGAGAACAGCGCCATGCCAGACAACACGGGAAACATGGCGCATGGGTCAGTGAACTTCTTCCACATACTGCCGGCGTGATCGATGACCTGGCTGTTATCAAGACGATCCATACCGAGGCGATCAAGCGGATGCCGCGATGGTTCGAGGCGGTGATGAACACGCCGTCGCACCACCGCGTCCACCACGGCGTCAATCCGCGCTACCTCGACGCCAATTATGCGGGGGTGTTCATCATCTGGGACAAGATGTTCGGCAGCTTCGTTCCCGAACGCGACGACGAGCCGGTGCGCTATGGCATCGTCAAGCAGCTCGGCAGCTTCAACATAGTGTGGGCCGCGGTGCACGAATGGGTCGGGATCGCGAAGGATGTGTGGGCCGCGCCGTGGCGGCATAAGCTGTCCTACCTCTGGCGCGAACCCGGCTGGAGCCACGACGGCAGTCGGCTGACCAGCGCGATGATCAAGGAACGGTGGCAAAAGGGGCGGGCAAACGAAGAGCCGGCGGAGTAATTCTCCCGTCGTTGCGAGCGGCGAAGCCGCGCGGCAATCCAGAGTGTGCGTAAACCGCTCTGGATTGCTTCGCTGCGCTCGCAATGACGAAGCACCCCCTTGCCACGCCCGCTAATGACATTCATGTAAGCATCCGGGAAGACCGTCAGACAGGCGGCGCAAGGGGAGCGGCACATGGATCAATTCGACATCATCGTCATCGGCGGGGGCAGCGCGGGGAGCGCGGCGGCGGGGCGGCTTGCCGAAGACGGGGCGCGAACGGTGTGTCTGGTCGAGGCGGGCGGGTCGAACGACCGGGTGCGCGTCAAGACGCCGGGACTGATGCCCTTCATCCCCAAATCGTCAAACTATCGATATGAGACGCTGCCGCAAAAGGGACTGAACGGACGCATCGGATACCAGCCGCGCGGGCGCGGGCTCGGTGGGTCGAGCGCGATCAACGCGATGGTCTATATCCGCGGGCACAAGTTCGATTACGACCAGTGGGCGGCGCTCGGCGCAACGGGGTGGAGCTATGCCGACGTACTGCCTTACTTCAAGCGTAGCGAGGGGAATGAGCGCGGCGGCGACGAATGGCATGGCGGCGATGGACCGCTCAATGTCATGGACCAGCGCTGGCCCAATGTGACGAGCAAGCGCTTTGTCGAGAGCGCAGCGGCGCTGCAGCTGCCGCGCACCGGCGATTTCAACCGCGCCGACAATGAAGGCTTCGGGCTTTATCAAGTGACGCAGAAGGGCGGCGAACGCTGGTCGGCGGCGCGCGCCTATGTCGAACCGCTGCGCGGACGGGCGAATTTCGACATCCGCACCGGCGCGCTGGTCGAGAAAATCCTGATCGAGCAGGGGCGCGCCGCGGGGGTCGTCATCCGGCGCGGGGGCCGACGCGAAACGCTGCGCGCGCGCGGCGGGGTGATCTTGTCGGCGGGGGCGTTCGGATCGCCCCAGATTTTGATGTTGTCGGGGATCGGGCCGGCGGCGCATTTGAACGCCATGGGTATCGCGGTGACGCGCGATCGCGCCGCGGTCGGCGCCAATTTGCAGGACCATATCGACTATGTGTCGAGCTGGGAAACGCGCTCGGCCGATCCGTTCGGCAACAGCCCCGGCGGGACATGGCGGATGGTGAAGGCGATTTTCGAGCATCGCCGCAAACGCACCGGAATCATGACGACCTGTTTTGCCGAAGCGGGCGGCTTCTGGAAATCGCGGCCCGACCTTCCCGCACCCGACATCCAATATCATTTCGTCCCCGCGATGCTCGAGGATCATGGACGGACCAAGGTGAAGGGCCACGGTTTTTCGTGCCATGCCTGCGTGTTGCGCCCCGAAAGCCGCGGGTCGGTGCGGCTTGCCTCGCGCGATGCCGCCGCTGCGCCGCTGATCGATCCGGGCTTCCTGACCGACGAACGCGACATGGCGACGTTGCGCGCGGGGGTACGGATGATGCACCGCATCGCTGCGGCACCGCCGCTCAGCGATTATGCCGGCGTCGACCGCCACCCGGTCGATCTGGATGACGATGCCGCGCTCGACGCGCTGATCCGCAGTCGCGCCGACACCGTCTATCACCCTGTCGGCACCTGCCGGATGGGAAGCGACGCCGACGCGGTGGTCGACCCGAGGTTGAAGCTGGGGGGCGTCGAGGCGCTGTGGGTCGCCGATGCGAGCATCATGCCGCGGCTGGTCAGCGGCAACACCAATGCGCCGAGCATCATGATCGGCGAGCGTGCGGCGGATTTTGTGAAGGCGGCTTTGGGCTGAATTTCTCCGTCATCCCGGCGCAGGCAGGGATCTCGACCTCGCATCATTCCGCACCGGTGAGATCCCGGCCTGCGCCGGGATGACGAGGGTTATAAGCACGCCTTCGCCAGCACGCGCCCGCGTCGCGTCAGATCGTATCGGCTCGCCGGCGGGCGCATATCGATCACCTCGCGCCGTACCAACCCATGCTCACCCAGCGCACTCAGCCCCTGCGACAGCGCGCGCGGCGTAGCGGGGGCGAGCAGGCGCGACAGCGCGTTGAAGCGGTCGTGCCCCGCGCCGATACCCGCGACCAGCGGCAGGCCCCAGCGCGTCGCCGCGCCGGGGGCGAGGCCGATCGCGCGCTGCGCGCCGGCGATCGTCGCGGCGCGCGCGGCGGCGGCCCGTCCGGTCTCGGTCAGAATATATTCGGGGCGCAGCGGGTGGCCGTGGCCCGGATTGCGCCGGGCCCAGCCCGCGGCCTGCGCCGCCTCCAGCGTACGCGCAAGGCTGTCGCGGGGCAGGCCGAGCCGGTGAAGCAGCTCCACGAAACGCGCGCCATTGTGCGCGGCGAGATCGGCGAGCAGCGGCACCAGCCAGCGATGGCTGCCAAGCTGGACCAGCAGCGGATCGAATGCTGTTGACGGCATTTGTAACTAACTATACAAATCGGACTATCGAAGCAAGGACGTTGGAGTGCGCGCTACGGTTCCTGCACTCCGTCATTGCGAGGAGCGGAGCGACGGAGCATCCAAGGGTGGTTTGCGCTCGCTCTGGATTGCCGCGTCGCCTTCGGCTCCTCGCAATGACGGCGTCAGTCGGCGAAAAGGGATGATGACATGGCATTGAAAATCGGGTCTGAACTCACCTGTTCGATGGGCGTGAAAGATATGACGGCGTCGATCGCCTGGTACGAACGCGTGATGTTGTGCGAGCTGCTCTACCGCGCCGACGAGATTGGCTGGTGCGAGTTGAAAACGCCGATGGCGGGGGTGAATATCGGACTGAGCCAGGTCGAGGATGTCGCGCAGGGCGGCGGCGCGACCAATGTGTTCGAGGTTGCCGACATCGATGCGGCCAAGGCGCATCTCGACGCCGAAGGCGTGCGGCAGGATGGCGGGATCCAGCACATTCCGGGTCTGGTGAAGCTGCTCACCTTTTACGATCCCGACGGCAACGCCTTCATGTTCTCGCAGTCCGAAATGGCGGCATAGCGGCTGGCCGGCCGCGCCGGTTACGGCGAACGCTGCCGGGGCACCCCCCGCGCCGTCGTTCGGCGCAAGGAAGGGTGAGCATTAGCGATTCGGTGCTGCGCGACGGTGGCCGGTGGCGCGGCTTTGCCATGCTGCACTATCGCCGCAACACGCCCTGAAAACCGCCAATTCCGGCTCAAATCCTTGCTGCGCAAAAAAAGAGGGCCGGGATTTTCATCCCGGCCCAGCCTTTCAGGCTCTCCCCTCCTGAAACTGTCGACCCAATGAATGCCACATTAATGTCATGTTGGAAAGGCTAAATTTGAGGCGATGCTGCACAAAAAATGTGCAGCATTTCAGTTGAGAAAGGGGGCGGCCGACAATGGGCCCGCCCCCTTTCCGGCACGTCAGAATGTCTTGCGCGCGGTAATGCCAAAGGTGCGCGGCTGGCCGACAGTATAGCCGAGGCGCGCGCGGCCGCCGCGTTCGCGGTCGAACGACAGCAGGGCATTCTCGTCGAAGACATTGTTGACATAGGCGATCAGCGACAGGCCATTGTCGAAATCGACCCCGGCGCTGAGGTTCACGAGCTGATAGTCGGGAAGCTGAAGGTCGACCGTCGTGGATGCCCCCGCCGGCGCGCCGCCGAACGGCAGGCCGTGGACGAAGGTGCGCGGGTTGTTTTCCTGGTCCGCCGGCTGAGTATAGCGCGTCCCGACATGCTGGACCGACGCCGCGACATACATGCTCGCGGTGTCGCCGATCGGCCATTCATAGCTGCCCGACGCCGTCAGCTGGAACTTGGGCACCGAGGGCAGGCGATTGCCGTCGCGGATGCCCGTCGCCGCCGTCAGCGCGCCGGGGAGCGTCGAATCGAACTCGGCCTCGATAAGACTGCCCGACAGGTTGAGGTCGAGCCCGTCGGCGGGCGACAGCCCCAGTTCGAACTCGACGCCCATCGAATGCGCCTTGGGCACGTTGAAGACGATGCGCGACGAACAGGTACCGGCATCGAGCGTGACCTGCAGATTCTTGATGTCGTTGTAAAAGCCCGCGGCGTTGAAGGTGAAACCGCGGCCCTGCGTCTTGATGCCAAGCTCATAGTTCCACAGCGTTTCGTCGTCATAGTCCTGGAAGGCGCCGAACAGCGCCTCGTCCTCGTCCGAACAGAGCGGCAGGTTCAGGGGATCGTTGACCCCGCCGAGGCGGAAACCCTTGGACGCCTGCGCATTGACCGTGACATTGTCGCTGACGTCGTAGGACAGAAGGAAACGCGGGGTGAAACCGCTCGACTTGGTGCTGTCGGTGCGGTTGTCGCCATTCGCGAACAGCCCGCCCGAAACGAAACTGCGCGTTTCCTTGAAGTCGTAATAGCGCCCGCCCGCGGTCGCGGTGAAAGCGTCGGTGATGTCGTAGCTGACCTCGCCGAAAATCGCGAACTGCTTGATGTCATAGGGCAGGAAGGCGTTGTACGGCGAATCGGTCCCGAACCCGTTGCGTACCGCGTCCGATGTGCCTGCGCCCAGCGTTGCATCGGTAAAGGCGTCATAGCCCGGCGTCGGCAGCGTCTGCGTATAGACGCGGTCGATCTTGGAATAGAAACCGCCGACGAGCCACTGGAACGGCCCGTCGTTGTCCGAGGCGAGCCGAACCTCCTGCGTCCAGGTTTCGAGGTCGGTGGTGTCGAGCAGGTTCGAGGGCAGGAGGACACCCGCGTCGGGGAAACCCAGGTCGACCGACACCGATCCGGTGAGCGCGCTCGCGTCGCGGCTGACGAGGATGTCGCGGTTGATATAGCTCGTCACCGACGTCAGCGTCGCGCCGCCGAGCCCGACGTCGATCTTGAGGTCGGCGATCAGCGTTTCGTCTTCGAACGCTTCGCGCAGCATCAGATATTGCTCGCGCTCGTCGAACGTCACCGCGGGGCGCGTCGTCGTGAATTCATTGGCATAGAGGTTGTAAATCTCCTGCCGGTTGAAGCCATCGGCCTTGACCTTCTGATAGACGACACGCGGCGTGATCGACAGATTGTCGCTCGGTTCAAAGGTCAGCGCGAGGCGTCCACCATAGCGTTCGCCGCTGTTGACATCGTCCTTGCCCGCCGGGCCGATCGCGTTGATGAAGCCGCCGTAGCGCGTGTAATAGCCGACCGCACGGATCGCCGCATTGTCGCCCATCGGTACATTGACCGCGCCTTTCAGATGGCCGCCAAGGTCGTCGCCGTCGACGAGGTTCAAATTCGCCTCGACGCTGCCCTCCATCACCCCGATCTTGGGCTGGCTGGTGATATAGCGGATCGTGCCGCCGACCGATCCCGATCCGAACAAAGTGCCTTGCGGCCCGCGCAGCGTTTCGACGCGGTTCAAATCATAAAGGTCGATGTCGGGAGTGAAGAGCGAGAGCGAGATGACGCTTTCGTCGAGATAGACGCCGACCTGCTCCTTGACCCCCGGCTGGTCGCGCACAACCTGCCCCGCCGAGACGCCGCGCACCGACACCTGGCTTTGCCCCGGCCCCAGATTCTGCACCGACAGACCCGCGACGTTGCGCGACAGATCCTCCAGCGTCACCGCGCCCGATTTCTGAATGTCTTCGGCGGTCTGCGCGTTGATCGAAAAGGGAATGTCCTGAAGATTGGCGTCGCGTTTGGTCGCCGTGACGATGATGATATTGCCGTCATCTTCGGCGCTTGGGGCGGCGTCCTGCGCCAGCGCCGGGGCGCTGAAAAGCGCAAGCGGCGAAAAGCCCGCGAGCAAATATGCCCGTGCATTCATGATAATCCTCCTCCTGGTGGCCGATCTGGCGTCGGTCCGGCGGCGAAGGTGCGCCTCTTGGCGCGATTGCGCAATGGCGCACGAATCTTTCGCGGCCGATTGCGCGCGGCCTGTTGCATCCGGGCCACGGTCGGCGAACGGCGCCAAAAAGGCCGGGGCGAAACCCCGGCCCATGGCCGTTCCGGCCGCAGATAAAAAAAGGCCGGGGCAAAACCCCGGCCAGTGGTTCGCAGGAGGAACCTGGGGAGGATCCCGCCGCCGTCGGTTGAAAGGAGAGAGACGTGCGGCGACGGGTATCCTGTCTCGTGGTCAGTAGTTGTAGGCGCGCTCCCCATGCTCGCCGAGGTCCAGGCCTTCGCGCTCGACTTCGGGCGAAACGCGCCCGCCGGTGACCATCTTCGCGATATAGAAGGCGATCGCCGAACCGATGCCGGACCACAGGATCGCGACGAGGACCGATTTGATCTGCACCCAGAGCTGGCTGCCGAGGACATAATCGTCGCCCGCGGGGCCGCCGAGCGCGGCGAGCATCGTCACCGCGGTGCCGACCGAGCCGATGATGCCGCCGAGCCCGTGGATACCGAAGACGTCGAGCGAGTCGTCGAAACCGAGCTTCGGCTTGACCTTCATCACGAACCAGCAGCAGACCATGCCCGCAACCGCGCCGAGCAGGATCGCGCCGAACGGGCCCGAATTGCCCGCGGCCGGGGTGACGGCGACGAGCCCCGCGATCGCGCCCGAACAGGCGCCGAGCAGCGACCCCTTGTGACCGAGCGCGCGTTCGGCGAGCATCCAGAAGAGGACGCCGGCGGCGGTGGCGGTGAAGGTGTTGATCAGCGCCAGGCCGGCCGAACCATTGGCTTCGAGCGCCGAGCCGGCGATGAAACCGAACCAGCCCACCCAGAGGAGCCCGGTGCCCACCAGCGTCATGGTCAGCGAGTGCGGCGCCATGATTTCCTTCTGATAGCCCGCACGCTTGCCGATGATCAGGCAGCCGACGAGCGCCGCGATACCCGCATTGATGTGCACCACGGTGCCGCCCGCGAAGTCGAGCGCGCCCCAGCCGAAGATCAGCCCGGTCGAGGCATCGTCACCGCCGAGATACCAGACCATGTGCGCGATCGGATAATAGACGATGGTGAGCCAGACGATCGCGAACACCATGATCGCCGAAAATTTCATGCGCTCGACGAGCCCGCCGAGCACGAGCGCGACGGTGATCGCCGAGAAGGTCATCTGAAAGGCGATGAACACAAATTCGGGGATCACGACGCCGTCGGTGAAGGTCGCGACGGTCGAATCGGCGGTGACGCCGGCGAGAAAGGCCTTGCCCGACGAGACGAACTGATTGGCATCGCCGCCGAAGGCGAGGCTGTAGCCGAACATGACCCACATGATCATCGCGAGCGCGGCGACCGCGAGGATCTGCGTCAGCACCGACGCCATATTCTTGGTGCGGACAAGACCGCCATAAAAGAGCGCGAGGCCCGGCACGATCATCGCCATGACGAGCACGGTCGAGATCATCATCCAGGCGGTGTCGCCCTTGTCGGGCGTCGGCGCGGCGGCCTCGGCGACGGCAGGCGCCGCGTCCTGCGCCCAGGCGGGCAGCGCGGCGAACAGCGAAAGGCCCACGGCCCCGGCGCCCGCCGCAATCTTGTTTGCGAACGTCATAATTTCCCCCTTCGTCATTTAGAGAGCCGCCTCGCCCGTCTCGCCGGTGCGGATGCGCACCGCCTGGCCGACGTCGAGCACGAAAATCTTGCCATCGCCGATCGATCCGGTGCCCGCGCTTTGCTGGAGCGTTTCGACGACTCTCGGTGCAAGCGCGTCGTCGCAGACGAGCTCGATCTTCACCTTGGGCACCATGTTGGTGGCATATTCGGCGCCGCGATAGATTTCGGTCTGCCCCTTTTGCCGACCGAACCCCTTGACCTCGGTGACGGTCATGCCGGCGATGCCCAGCCCGGTGAGGGCTTCGCGCACCTCGTCGAGCTTGAACGGTTTAATGATGGCCAGGATCAGCTTCATGATGCCCCCTTTTGCTAATGGCACCATGTCGCGGTGCAACAGCCGTGCCAGATTGCGCGGGCGCCGCAAAAGTTAACATTTTGTGACGGTTTTGGACTCGCTGGTGTGTCGGATCGTGCGTTTGGTGGGCAGGAGAGGCAGAGAACTGCCTAATTTTTGGGCAGGGCTTGTGGTGGGATTTGGCAGGGCGGGTGGAAACCCGGGCGGCTGGCGGCCGAAATACGACCTTCATTGCATCGTCATCCCGGCGAAGGCCGGGATCTCACCCTAGCGGTTTACCGCACCGGCGAGATCCCGGCCTTCGCCGGGATGACGGAATTGAGGAAGTCCGCTTCCCACCAAAAAGCCGACGGCCAGTTTCGCCCAAGCTATCCCGCCGCCCGAAACCGCGCCCAGATCGGCAAATGGTCCGACGCGCGCGCGGCGAGCGCGCTGCGGTGGACGCCGGCTTCGATGGCTTCGAGGTCGGGGGTCGCGAAAATGCGGTCGAGCTTGGCGACCGGGCGGCGGCTGTGAAAGCTGTGGCCGGTATCGACCAGCCGGTGCTCGGCGCCGAAGTCGGCGAGGCAGCCGCCGCTGGGGCGCCATTCGTTGCAGTCGCCCATCAGGATCGTTGGCAGCTTTTCGCCCTCGGCGACATGGTGCAGGATCGCGCGCGCCTGCTGGCGGCGGCGCAGCCCCGAAATGTCGAGGTGCATCCCGACGACGCGCAGCCGCGTGTCGCCGACGCGCACCGTCGCCGCGACCGCGCCCCTCGGTTCGAGCGTCGGCAGGTGCAGCGCGTGGCTTTCCTCGACCTCGGCGCCCTTGCGCACGAGCAGCGCATTGCCGTGCCAGCCGATCGCATAGGGCCGCCCGCCGAGCAGGTCGACGGGGACATAGTCGCTATGCTCCTCGAACATATGCGGCGGGATCGCGCTCGCGCGGGTGCCGAACCGGCGGTCGGCCTCCTGCAGCGCGACGATGTCGGCGTCGAGTTCGCGCAGCACCGCGAGCACGCGGCCGGGGTCGCGGCGGCGGTCGAGCCCGATACCTTTGCGCATATTGTAGCTGGCGACCTTGATCATGACCTGGGGTTCAAGCGCTCAGCCGGCGTTTCCGTTCCCGCCGCGCTCGAACTCGGCCATCAGCGCCTGCGCTTCGCCCAGATCCTCGTCGAGCACCATGATCCGCACGGGAATCATCAGGCCGACGCTTTCGGCGATGTTCATCCCGGCGTCGAAGCACACCGCATGGACCCCCGCACTTTCGAGGCGCCCGCGCAGCAACTCGGCCTCGGCGCCGTTGGGCAGGCGGACGAGTTCGACGAGCGGCATTAGGACGTAAATCCGTAGAGTGCGTGTTCGAGGCGCCGAAATGGCAAAGATATCGTCTTCGGGCGGCCGCCGCGGATGGTGGTTCCATCTGCAAGGCCGCGCAAAGGCGAGATCGAAGCCATTTCGGCGTCCTTTCGGGATTTGACCGATTTTGTCCATGGCCGCGTCAGCGAGCCTTGGAATATACTCATATGCCTGCGCCTCGCTTCCTTGCCCTGAACAAAATCGCTTCAAACCTCGAACGCGCAATCTACGGGTTTACGTCCTGAGCGTCCCCCGCGATGAAGCGGTCAGTGGCGCGCGTCGGCAGCCCGTCGATGCTTTTCGTGCGTTCCTTGAACTTTTCGACCCACAGCCCGGGGTCGGCCTGGCGATGATATTTCTGCAGCGTATCGCGTTCGTGTTGCAATGCCATCATCGGCACGCCCCAGCCGCAGCTCGTCTGCACGCTTTCAACGTCGATGACAAAGATCTGGCGGGTGCCGGGGAGCAGGGTGAAATGCGCGGCGAGCGTGCGCCATTCGGCGTCCTGCGGCAGCACCGCCCGTCCGCGGCCGTAGATACGCAGGATCAGCGCGCTGCGGTCGAACGCGCAGAACATGATCGTGATCCGCCCGTCGGCCGCGAGATGCGCGTGCGTCTCGTTGCCCGATCCGCCGAGGTCGAGATAGGCGACCTGGCTTTCCGAAAGCACGCGGAAGCTGTCGGCATAGCCTTTGGGCGACAGGTTGATGCGCGCGCCCTCGGCGGCGGTTGCGGTGAAAAAGACCGGCTGTTTTTCGATAAAAGCGATATGTTTGTCGGTCAGCGTATCGGTGAATTCGGCCATCGCTCGTCTCCGTCAGAGCGTCCGCCCTATCACCAATTCCTGCCCTCTTCTATCGAGGCCTCCTCGTCGGCGCGCGTCGCGCGACCGAGCGCGTCGTTGCGATGCGGGAAGCGGCCGAAACGGTCGACGATGTCGAAATGTTTTTGCGCATAATCCATGAACATGGGGTCGTCGAACCCCGCGAAGAGCCGCAGCGATTCGCGCTGATCGTCGATGTCCTCGCTGTGCTGGAAGGGCAGGCAGGCGAACTGGCGCCGTTCGTCGGGCCAGTGTTCGTGCCAGCCGCGCGCGACAACCTCGCGCGCGATCGCCCGCGCAAGGCTGTCGGTGGCAAAGGCGTCGGCGTGGCCGCGATAGATGTTGCGCGGCACCTGATCGAACAGGATCGTCGCGGCGAGCGCGGTGTCGGGGTCGGTCAGAAAGGCTTCGGCGGGTTCCGAACGAAGCGCCCGGTGCCAGTCCGCGGCGAGGTCGCGGACCTCGGCGTCGAAATCGGGGCCGCCACCGTACCAGTCGTCCATCGTGTGATCGTCGAACCAGAAGGCAAGCAATTGCCGCGCCCAATCGGCGGGGGGCGGCGGGGTTTCGGAATCGTTCGTCATTGCGAGCCCTTCGACTGCCTTGCAGGCGCTCGGGATACACTCGCGCCCTGCGCGAGCGAAGCAATCCAGGGCGGTTTACGCAACCCTGAATTGCGTCGCTGCGCTCGCCATGACCGAATTAAGCTAATCCGTCTTGGCGCGCCGATAGGGGACGAAATCGCCGAGCGAGACGAAGCCGGCGTACATCCGGCTGCCGCGGTCGCGCAGCTCGACCGTATCGATATTGCACAGCTGGCTGCCGGTCATCCGGGTGACGAGAATATCGTCGTCGTCGAGCGACCGGGCGCCGCCTTTGGGACGGTTGACCCACAGCGTATTGCCGATGCGATAAACGATCGCGGTTTCGTCGATGATCTGCGAGCTGCTGACGCTCGACAGCGTGATGCATTTTTGCGGTTCGCCCGCAACGCGGCCTTCCAGCATCCTGGCAAGCTGCGCTTCGGGATCGCTCTTGTCGCGCGCAGCGGCGGGGGTGGCCGCGAGCGCGGCGGCGGCGATCAGCGCCGGGATCAGATGACGCATGGCTTGAACTCCTGTCTTCCAATATCCCTACCGCCGAGTCGTTTAGCCGAGAGCGTGTGAACCGGTGCTGACTGCGCGGTCAGCAGGCGCCGTCGGGGAGCGGGATGCCAAGGGGCCCCTTGCACTTTTTCTTCTTCGGCTTTTCCGCCGGAGCGTCCCCGTCGCCGCCCATGCCGCCCATGCCGCCGAAATCGGCGCCGATCATCAGCATGGTGTGCGAACGAAAGCGCACCTTCGCCGTCCAGTCGATGTTCCAGACGGCATTGCCCGCGGGCTTGGGCGGATAGGCGAAATTCGCCTCGGGCCCAAAGGCGTTCAAATTGCCGAACATCATCTCGCCCGACGCTTTTTTGACCTCGGCGGGGATCTGGCAGCTCGTCTGCGCGGGCGGCATCACGATCTTTTGCGTGACGAGCCGGGCGACGGTCGCGGGCGGCAACCAGTCCCACAGGCCGCCGCCGAACTGCTGCGACGCGCTGCTTGTCCACCACACCATGTCGCCGCCCCCGCCGCCGCGGTCCATGCCGCCGAACGCCCAGGCGACATAGCCCGTCGCGGGAGCAAGCTGGTTCCAGCGGATCATCACCGACCCGTCGCCCTGCATCGCGGTCGAGGCGTTCAGCGCGGGCATATAATCCTGCGCCAGCGTGAAATTGATCTCCGGCCCGACATTGCCGGCGATGCGGTGCGCGCCGAGCAGCGAGCTGTCCTTCGGCACCGCTTTCGACGATTTGGCGTTCGGCCAGTCGGCGTAGGAGGCGCTGTTCGACAGCATCACTTCGCGGATACGCGGGACGGTCGAGGTAAAGAGGTTCGGCGGCACCTGTCCCGCGGCGACCTTTGCAAAATCGATAACGACGGGCTGGCCGGGGCCGGCTTTCGCGCCGCAGCCCCAGAAGAGCAGCAGGCGGCCCTTCGGGCGCTCGAAATTGTCGGGCATCTCGTTGCCATCCTCGCGCGGGCGCGGCTTTCCGGGTTCGGGGCCCCACAGCGGCAGCGACGCGCCGAGCTTTGCCTGCGGCTCGAAAAAATGGTCGGCGCGGACGGGCGGCTTCGTCGGCGGCTGGTTCGACCCCAGGCGGAGTTCGATCGTGCGCGCGACTTGGTTGTCGGGGCCGCCGCCGAACATCATCCCCATCATCCCGCCGACGCCGGGCTTGCGCCCGCCCGCGGCCATCGCGGCGAAACCCGACGCCGTGGCGACGTCCATTTCGTAGCGCTCCTTGGGACCGGTGGTCTTTTGCGCCGAGCCGGGAACGGCGGCGAGCGTCGCGGCGACAGCGGCGACGGAAACGAAACGCAGACTCGAACGCATGCAAACCTCCCTGTTGCGGGACTGGCCCCGCGGATGATGCGACCGGAATCTATTCTGGTTCGCGCTTCTATATGCCTTGGGCGGGCGATCGCCAAGTGACAGCGATCACAGGCCGTTGAAGGCGCCCATTGTTATCCCCGACCGGCCCGGCGATCATCCCAACGCCCTTTTTTAGCATGGCGCTCAATCGAACACCGACCACCCCGCCGCATAGGCGAAATGTTCGAGCGCCGCGGCGCCTGCGAGCGAGGTTCCCGCCTCGTTGAGCGCGGGCGACCAGACCGCGATCGATCCCTGTCCCGGCGCGATGCACAATATGCCGCCGCCGACGCCGCTTTTTCCCGGCAGACCGACGCGAAAGGCGAATTCGCCCGAATTGTCATAATGGCCGCACAGCATCATGATCGCGTTGATGCGCCGCGCCCGGTGCGCGTCGAGCACCTGTTCGCCGGTCCGCGGGTCGCGCCCCTCCATCGCCAGGAACAGCCCCGCGCGCGCAAGCTGGCGACACGACATCGCAATCGCGCACTGGCGGAAATAGACGCCGACGACGCTTTCGACCGGATGCCGCAGATTGCCGAACGCATCCATGAAATGCGCGAGGCTGCGGTTGCGCGCGCCGGTTTCGGATTCGGAGGACGCCACCTCCTCGTCGATCGCGATCGCCGCGTCGCCCGCGCGGGCGCGCATGAAGGCGACGATTTCTTCGGCCACCGCGTCGCCGCTCCGCCCGTCGATCAGCCGGTCGGTCGTCGCGATGGCGCCGGCGTTGATCAGCGGATTGCGCGGGATACCCGCCTCGCTTTCCAGCTGGACGATCGAATTGAACGCGCTGCCCGACGGCTCGCGTCCGACGCTGGCCCACAATGCGCTGCCGACCCGGCGCAGCGCGAGCGCGAGGGTAAAGACCTTGGACACCGACTGGATCGAAAAGGGTTCGTCGGCATCGCCCGCCGTATGGACCGTCCCGTCGGGCAGCGCGAGCGCGAAGCCCAGCTTCGCCGGATCGACCTTGGCTAGCGCGGGGATATAGTCCGCGACGCGGCCCTTGCCGAGCTGTGCTCGGGCGTGCGTCATTGCTTCATCGATATGCTGGTTGAGATCGTGGTTCATCGCGGAGCTTTAGCATCATCGCGCCTGCCAGTGACTATTTTCATTTTTAGAGAAATATTCTACATATACGAAATCACTTTGGCGAATCGGGAGACAGGATATGGCCGATCATCCGCGTTCCAAGGGGCTTTCGAGCGCCGTCACCTATCGCGACAGCAAGGCGGCGTTCCGCTGGCTGGAGGAGGCCTTCGGTTTCGAGCCGCTGTTCGTGCTGCTCGACCAGGACGGCAATCTTGCGCATTCGGAAATGGGTTTCGGCGATTCGGTGGTGATGATCGGCAATGAATGGTCCGACGACCATCGCAGCCCCGCGAATCTGGGCGGCAAGAATACGCAGTCGGTGCACGTCCATCTGGCGGCGGGCGAAGACATCGACCTGCACTGCGAACGCGCGCGCGCGGCGGGCGCCGTCATTGTCGCCGAACCCCAAACGCAATTCTACGGCGACCGTACATACCGCGCCAAGGACATCGAGGGGCATATCTGGACCTTCGGCGTGACGGTCGAGGCCAAGACCGCGGCCGAATGGGACGCCGCGGGCGGCTTCACGACCAAGACGCGGCTCGACGCTTGAGCGCGGCGCTCGACCGGACGCTCGGCGCGCTCGCCGACCCGGTGCGGCGGCGCGCGGTCGAGCTGATCGGCGAGCGCCCGCGCAGCGCGGGCGAACTAGCGCGCGAACTCGGCCTTGCGCCGCCCGCGATGAGCCGCCACCTGCGCGCGCTGAAAGAGGGCGGGCTGGTCGAGGACGGGCACCCGGCGTTCGATGCGCGCGTGCGCATCTATTCGCTGAAGGATGGCGCGACCGCTGAACTGAGGCAATGGCTCGCCGAGACCGAGGCGCTGTGGACGCGCCAGCTTGCCGCGTTCAAGGCCCATGTCGAGCACGGCGAATGAGCGGCGCCGCGGTGATCGTGGCGCTGCGCGTCGCGGCGACGCCGGAGGCGGCGTTCGCGGCCTTTACCCGCGACATCGGCCTGTGGTGGCAGAGCCATCCCCTGTTCCAGCTCAGCCGGCGCGGCGACGGCACGCTGCGCTTCGACCCCGCGGGGCCGGGCGGGCGGCTCGTCACGCGCTTCGACGACGGCGAGGAATGGGAAATCGGGCGGGTGCGCCATTGGCTGCCGGGCGAGCGGCTCGCCTTCGGCTGGCGCCTGCCCAGCTTCGCGGCCGATCAGGCCACCGAAGTCGATGTCCGCTTCGAAGCCCTCGGCGCCGAAACGCGCGTGACGGTCGAGCACCGCGGCTGGGACGCCATCCCGCAACGCCATGTCGCGCGGCATGGGTTCGAGCTGCTGCTGTTCCAGCGGCGGCTGGGAGAGCATTGGCGGGCGTTGCTGAGGGCGATGGCGGCGGGGCTTTGAAGGAAGGCCGATTTTGGGGTGGTGAGCGGACTTTTTCAAGTCCGTCATCCCGGCGAAGGCCGGGATCTCACCCTAACGATTTTCCGCACCGGCGAGATCCCGGCCTTCGCCGGGATGACGATGAAAGGGATGGTCGCTTCCGGTCGTTCAGACCATCAGACAAGCATTGCGCCTATCCCCCGCGCGCCCCAAATTGACGGCATGCACCTCCCCGCCCCCTTTGCCGACTGGTTTGCCGCGCGCGGCTGGCGGCTCAGGCAGCATCAGGCCGATATGCTTGGCGCGGGGCAGCGCGGCGAGCATGCACTGCTCGTCGCGGCGACGGGCGCGGGCAAGACACTGGCGGGATTTCTGCCCAGCCTTGTCGACCTGGCCGCGGAGCCCTCCGACCGCCTCCACACCCTCTATGTATCGCCGCTGAAAGCGCTCGCGGCCGACGTCGAACGCAATCTGCTGGGGCCGATCGCCGACATGGGGTTGGGCATCAGCGTCGAAAGCCGCAGCGGCGATACGACTTCGGACAAAAAGGCCCGCCAGCGTGCGAAGCCCCCCAACATCCTGTTGACCACGCCCGAATCGCTGTCGCTTTTGCTTTCCTATCCCGACAGCTTCACGATGTTTTCCGATCTCAAGACCGTGGTGATCGACGAGATCCACGCCTTTGCGCCCGGCAAGCGCGGCGATCTGCTCAGCCTCTCGCTGTCGCGGCTTCAGGCGATCTCGCCCGGCCTTCGCCGCGTCGGCCTGTCGGCGACGATCGCCGATCCCGATCAATATCGCGCCTGGCTGGCGCCCGACGCCGAGCCGAACGCGGTGACACTCATCGAAGGCGAGGCGGGCGCCGACCCCGATATTTCCATCCTTTTGCCCGAAGGGGCGGTGCCCTGGGCGGGCCATTCGGGGCGCTGGGCGGTGCATCAGGTGATGGAGGTGGTCGCGGCGAACCGTACGACGATCATCTTTTGCAATACGCGCGGCCTCGCCGAACTGACCTTTCAGGAGCTGTGGAAGGTCAACGACGCGTCGCTGCCGATTGCGATCCACCACGGCAGCCTCGACCGCGAGGCGCGCCAGCGCGCCGAACAGGCCATGGCGGAAGGGCGCCTTCGCGCGCTCGTCGCGACGTCGAGCCTCGACCTCGGGCTCGACTGGGGCGATGTCGATTGCGTGATCCAGATGGGGGCGCCCAAGGGGTCGTCGCGGCTGCTCCAGCGGATCGGCCGCGCGAACCACCGGCTCGACGAGCCGAGCAAGGCGCTGATCGTCCCGGGCAATCGGTTCGAATATCTGGAGGCGCGCGCGGCGCTGGACGCGGTCGAGGCGGGGGAGCGCGACGCCGACCGCTTCCGCCCCGGCGCGCTCGACGTGCTCGCGCAGCATGTGATGGCGCTCGCCTGCGCCGCGCCTTTCGATACGGAGCGGCTGCTCGCGGAAATCCGCGGCGCCGCGCCTTATCGGTGGATCGATGCCGAAATTTTTGACCGTCTGCTCGGATTCGTGCGCGATGGCGGCTATGCGCTCAAAAGCTATGATCGTTTCCGTCGCCTAGCGCCCGACGGAAAGGGCGGCTGGCGCATTGCCCATCCCCGGCTCGCGGCGCAGCACCGGCTCAACGCCGGGATCATCGTCGACGCGCCGACGCTCGACGTGCGGTTCAGGAACGGAAGGCGCCTCGGCACCGTCGAGGAATATTTCGCGAGCACGCTTGTCCCAGGCGACACTTTTGCCTTTGCGGGTCTGAGCCTCGAGGTCGAGTCGATCCGCGATACCGACCTCATTGTCCGCGCGACGACGCGGCCGGCGCGCATTCCTTCCTATGTCGGTGCGCGCATGGCGCTTTCGACGCGGCTCGCCGATCGCGTGCGCGCCTTCCTCGCCGATCCCGAAAGCTGGGCGCGCTTTCCGGACGATGTGCGTTTCTGGCTGGAGATGCAGCAGCTGCGCTCGGTCCTGCCGCGCGCGGGGGAATTGCTCGTCGAAACCTTCCCGCACGAAGAGCTGCATTATCTCGTCGCCTATCCGTTTGAGGGGTGGAACGCGCACCAGTCGCTCGGAATGCTGATCACCAAGCGGATGGACCGCGCGGGGTTGCAGCCGATGGGCTTCGTTGCGTCCGACTATGCGCTTGCCGTCTGGTCGCTGCGGCCGGTGACGCGCCCCGAAAGCCTGTTCGATGCCGAAATCCTGTCGGACGAATTTGTCGAATGGGTGGAAAATTCGCACCTCCTGAAGCGCGCCTTTCGCGAGGTGGCGGTGATCGGCGGGCTGATCGAGCGCCAGCATCCGGGCAAGCGCAAGACGGGCAAGCAGGTAACTTTTTCGACCGACCTCATCTTCGACGTGCTCCGCAAATATGAACCCGATCATCTGCTGATCGAGGCGGCGTGGGCCGATGCGCGCGAGCGGCTTACCGATGTCGCCCGGCTCGGCGATCTGCTCGATCGCGCCGCGGGAACGATGCGCCATGTCACGCTCGACCGGATCAGCCCGCTCGCGATCCCCGTGCTCGTGCTGATCGGGCGCGAGAGCGTCGCGGCGGCCGATCTCGACGACGCCTTGCTCGGCGAACTCGCCGATTCGCTCGCCGAAACCGCGATGTACGCGGACTGACCTGCCGGCGCCGCGCGGGGTGTTTCGCTTGCCGGATACGCCGACGAGGCGTAGACTGGGCGCGATAAAGGAGAGGATGTCTGTCATGGCCTCCACGATCAGACGGTTCGGCCTTGCGGCGCTGTTCGCGGCCGCCGCACCCCTGTTGCTCGGCGCGACCCCCGCGCCCGCGGGGCCGCCGCCGACGCCCGCTGCCACGCCCGCACCCGCGGGGCAGGCCGCGACGCCGCCGGTCGGCGTCGTGCCGTTCATCGAACCTTTCGACCTCGACGCGACGCGGCGCATGGCGGTGCAGGTGATGGTGGGGGGCGAAGGCCCCTTTTCCTTCCTTGTCGATACCGGGGCCGAACGGACGGTGATCGCGCGCGAACTCGCCGACCGGCTCGGACTGGTTCCGGGCGAAAAGCTTCGGATGGCGACGATCGGCGGCTCGGCGACGGTGCCGAGCTATCATGTCGCGGCGCTGCAAATGGCCAAGCTCCATCTGGCCAAGGTCAATGCCCCGGCCTTTCACGGCCGCCACATCGGCGCTGCCGGGCTGATCGGGGTCGACATGCTCGAGGAACGGCGCGTCCTCATCGATTTTCAAAACGAACGGATGGAGATATTGGAGACCCGCAAGCGCGCGCGGCCGGTGATCCGCGACGATGATGCGATCGTCGTCACCGCGCGCAACTCGGCGGGGCGGTTGATCCTGTCCGACGCGCGGATCGACGGAAAGCGGATCGATGTCATCGTCGACACGGGTGCCCAAACCAGCGTCGGCAATCTCGCGCTGCAACGGCTGGTCGCGAAACGGCGCGCAAATAGCGTGCCCTTCTTTCCGACCGTCCTCGCCGCGGTGACGGGAGAGGATGTGCGCGCGACGCGCACCGCGATCAAACGCATCGTCATCGCGGGCATGGACATCAACGACCTGCCGGTCAGCTTTGCCGACGGTCAGGCGTTCCGCGCGCTCGGGCTTCACGAGCGGCCGGCGCTGCTGCTCGGCATGGACAGCCTGTCGCTGTTCGACCGGATCGAGATCGATTTTCCCAACAAGCGCGTTGTGTTCGACCTGCCCGAACGCGCGCATCGCGGCGCCGGACTGCGCTTTGCGGCAAGCCGGGGTGCGCTCGGCGGATAGCCGCTTGCGGCGGTGCAGCGCTGCAGCCATAGCCGCACGATGCCCGCCCACGCGCCTTTCGACTTTGCAGGCCAGCATTTTCACATGCTGGCGGGCAATGCCTTGTTCTGGCCGCGCCACGGCGCGCTGATCGTCGCCGACCTGCATCTGGAAAAGGCAAGCTGGTACGCGGCGCTCGGCCAGCCGCTGCCGCCCTATGACAGCCACGATACGCTCGACCGCCTCGCGGCGCTCGCGGGGCGCACCGGCGCGCGCGCGATATGGTGCCTCGGCGACAGCTTCCACGACCGCGATGCCGCAAGCCGCGTCGTTCCCGCGGTCGCCGCGCGCCTTGCCGCGCAGGCGCAATCGGCCGCCTTCGTCTGGATCGCCGGCAATCACGACGGGCTCAGCGCCGGCGCTTGGGGCGGGACGATCGCCGACGAGCTGGTGGTCGACGGCATCGTTTTTCGCCACCGGGTGGCACGCGACGAGGTGCGGCCGGAAATATCGGGGCATTTCCACCCCAAGCTGCGGACGCATGTACGCGGCCGCCATGTTGCGCGAGCCTGCTTCGTCGCCGATGACCGGCGGCTGATTCTGCCCGCCTTCGGCAGTCTGACCGGGGGATTGGCAGCGCACGACCCGGCAATCGCCGAAAATTTTTCCGGTCCTTATCGGGCGATGCTCGTCGCGGGCGGGCGGCGGCTTGTTTTTCCTTGCTCGGGCAGGTCCGCCGATGACGCTACGGCACGCTCGACTGCCGTCATCCGCTAGGCCGTGAAGGCCCGAATCGGGCTGTGACCAAAAAACATCACCCTGGCAAAAATGACGCAAATGCGGGCGTTTCGCTGGATCGCGAACGCAATTGCGTTATGTTCCGCGCGCAACAAAAAAATGAAATGTCGAGAGGAGTGCCCACAATGAAATCTTCTTCCCTTCTTGCTGCCCGCTTGCTGCGCACCACCGCGATGGGCGTATCGATCGCCGTCGCGAGCATCGCGGCGCCGGTCTTCGCACAGGACAGTGCGACTGCAACCGACGACAGCGACGACACGCCGATTATCGTCACCGCGCAGGGGCGTTCGCAGCTTCTGTCCGACGTTCCGGTCGCGATTTCGGCGGTCAGCGCCGAAACGCTGCAGAACAGCGGCGCCAACGACATTCGCCAGCTCAATCAGGTCGCGCCATCGCTGCTC
>JBGTUD010000026.1:0-19743 GCA_041939405.1 Sphingopyxis sp.
GGTCCTTGCGCATCCAGTCGACGGCAAAGCCGAAATCGAACTCGTCCTTCGCCATCGTGCCCCAGCGGTTGAGCATCTGCCAGCTGGCCGCGGCGCCGCCCGATACCGCCTCAAACACCTTGTCGGTGTCGAGCTTCGATGCCTGCGCGAAACGCAGCGCTTCGGACAGGCCTTGAAGCACCCCGGCAATCGCAATCTGGTTGACCATTTTGGTCGTCTGTCCGGCGCCGGGTCCGCCGATATGCACCATGCGCGCGGCATAGGCCTGCATAACCGGTGCGGCGGCGTCGAACGCGGCGGTGCTGCCGCCGCACATGATCGACAGCGTGCCGTTTTGCGCGCCCGCCTCGCCGCCTGAAACCGGCGCGTCGAGGCAAAGGAGGCCCCGCCCCTCGGCTTCGACCGAGAGCTGGCGCGCGATGCGCGCGGAGACGGTGGTGTGGTCGACGAAAAGCGCTCCGCTGCGCATCGCGCCGAACGCGCCGTCGCGGCCCAGCGTCACCTGGGCCAGATCATCGTCGTTGCCGACGCAGGTGAGCACGACATCGGCCTCGCGAGCGGCCTCGGCGGGGGTCGCTGCGGCGGCGCCGCCATATTGTGCCGCCCAGGCGTCGGCCTTGGCACGGGTGCGGTTGTAAACGGTGAGGTCGTGTCCCGCTTTCGCGAGATGTCCTGCCATCGGCCCGCCCATGACGCCGGTACCGATGAAGCCGATGCGCAATTTCTGTTCGCTCATACAGGGTCCATAGCATTGTTTGCTTCGCGCGCCAGATGGGCTAGGGCGCTTGCCGTTATGACCGATCAACTCACCCTGACATCCGCCGCCGATCTTCCGGCGATCACATTGGACGATGTGCGTGCGGCGGCGGGGCGAATTAACGGCGCGGTGGTGCGGACCCCCACGCTGAAGTCGCAGACCCTGTCCGAGCTGGTCGGCGCCGAAGTGTGGCTGAAGTTCGAGAATCTGCAATTTACCGCGGCCTATAAGGAGCGCGGCGCATTGAATGCGCTGCTGCTGCTCGACGACGAGGCCAAGGCGCGCGGCGCGATCGCGGCGTCGGCGGGCAATCACGCGCAGGGCCTTGCCTACCACGGCAAACGGCTGGGCGTTCCGGTGACGATCGTGATGCCCAAGACGACGCCGCAGGTGAAGGTGTCGCAGACCGCGAGCCACGGCGCGACGATCGTGCTCCACGGCGAGACGTTCGACGACGCCTATGCCCACGCGAGGCTGCTGGAGGTCGAACGCGGGTTGACCTTCGTGCATCCCTTCGACCATCCGCATGTCGCGGCGGGGCAGGGCACCGTCGCGCTCGAAATGCTCGAGGATGTGCCCGAACTCGATACGCGGATCGTGCCGATCGGCGGCGGCGGGCTGCTGGCCGGCATGGGGACCGCGGCGCGCGGGATCAAGAACGACATGCGCCTCGTCGGCGTGCAGGCCGAGCTTTATCCGTCGATGTACGCCGAACTCAACGGCGTCGACATGGCGTGCGAAGGCGACACGCTCGCCGAAGGGATCGCGGTGAAGGCGCCGGGCGCATATACGCGCAAGATTGTGGCGGAGCTCAACGACGACATCGTGCTCGTCGCCGAACGCCATCTGGAACGCGCGGTCAGCCTGCTCCTCCAGATCGAGAAAACGGTGGTCGAGGGGGCGGGCGCCGCCGGGCTCGCCGCGATGCTCGCGCATCCGGAAGAATTCGCGGGGCGCAAGGTCGGGCTGGTGCTCACCGGGGGCAACATCGACACGCGGCTGCTCGCGAACGTGCTGCTGCGCGACCTCGCGCGGTCGGGGCGTATCGCGCGGCTGCGCATACGGTTACAGGACCGGCCGGGCGCGCTGTTCAAGGTGATGAAGCTGTTCGACGAGAAACAGGTCAACATCATCGAAATCTATCACCAGCGCATCTTCACGACCTTGCCGGCCAAGGGCCTGATCACCGACATCGAATGCGAGGCGCGCGACCGCGAGCATCTCGACAGCCTCGTCGCCTCGCTGCGCGACGCGGGCTATATGGTGACGACGGTGGAGCTGGCCTAGACTTTACGGGTCGTCATTGCGAGGAGCGTAGCGACGCGGCAATCCAGCGTGGCGTAAACCCGCGCTGAACTGCTTCGCTCAGCTCGCAATGACGAGGCTTTTTGTCGTGCCGTGCCGAGGCTAAACAACGTCGATGAAATCCTTCACCCTCCAACTCACCGCCATGCCCGACAGCATCGACGAGCTTGGCCATGTGAACAACGCCGTCTGGGTCCAATGGATTCAGCAGGTTGCAACGGGGCACTGGGACGCGGCGGCGCCGCAGAGCCACAAGGACGCCTATATCTGGGTCGTCGTTCGGCACGAAATCGACTATCTGCGCGCGCTGGGTCCCGGCGAGACGGTAACGGCGCGCACCTGGGTCGCCGACAAGCCGCAGGGGGCGAAGTTCGACCGCTTCATGGAATTTACGGGCGATGACGGCAAGGTCCACGTTCGCGCGCGGACGGTCTGGGCGCTGCTCGACAAGGCCAGCGGGCGCCCGCTGCGCGTGACGGCGGACGTGGTCGCGCCGTTTCTGGGATAGCGGCGGGCTGACGGCGCCGATGGACAGCCTGCCGCTTCGCCGGTAATATCGACGGCAAATAGGTGACGGGGGCGACGTATGGCGAACTCTTCCTTGCCGCAGATGGACCGGTTTTTTCTGACCGATGCCGGACTCGAAACCGATATATTGTTCAACAAGGGCATAGACTTGCCCCTCTTTTCGTCGGTGACGCTCTTCACGTCGGACGACCGCCTTGATGTGCTCAAAGCCTATTACCGCGACTTTCTGGACCTTGCGCGGCACACGGGCGCCGGATTGGTTCTCGAAAGCGCGACCTGGCGCGCAAGTCCCGATTGGGCGGGGCCGCTGGGGTTGTCGGCGGCCGAACTCGACGGGCTCAACCGCGCTGCGATCGACCTTCTGAAGGAATTGCGCGCCGAATATACCGATGTCCCGACCGTGATCAGCGGCTGTATAGGGCCGCGCGGCGATGGTTACGATCCCGGCAGGATCATGTCGGTCGACGAGGCGCAGGCCTATCACGCCCATCAGGCGGGCGTGCTGGCGGCGGCGGGGGCCGAGATGCTGGCCGCGATCACGATGACCAATATTCCCGAAGCGGTGGGGATCGCGAACGCAGCGAAGGCGCTGGCGCTGCCGGTCGCGATCAGCTTCACGGTCGAAACCGACGGTCGATTGCCCACCGGCGATGCCCTTGGCCAGGCAATCGGCGCCGTTGACGCGGCGACAGGGGATTATCCCGCCTATTATATGATCAACTGCGCACACCCCACGCATTTCGACGGCGTGCTCGATGCGGGTGCGCCGTGGACAGGCCGGATCGGCGGAGTGCGCGCGAATGCGTCGTCCCTCAGCCACGCGGAACTCGATGCAATGACCGAACTCGATGTCGGCGACCCTGCCGACCTTGCGGCTCGCCATCGCGCATTGATCGAGCGTTTCCCGCAGATCCGCGTCGTCGGTGGCTGCTGCGGCACCGATCTGCGCCATGTTGCGGCGATCGCGGAGGCGTGCCTGGCGTAGCGCGGGTTGCCGGAGCCGGAGTATCGGCATAGGCGCAAGTTCGATGCTGATCCGACCTGCCGTCCCTGCCGATACCGCCGCGATCTGGACGATCCTCGAATCCGTGATCCGGGCGGGCGACACCTATGCGCTCGATCGCGCGATGCCGAAGGACGCGGCGCTCGCCTATTGGTTCGGGGCGGATAAGGAGGTTTTCGTCGCGGTCGATGAGAGCGGCGCGATCCTCGGCACCTATTATCTGCGCGCCAATCAGGCGGGCGGCGGCGCGCATGTGTGCAATGCGGGCTATATGACGGGCGCGGCGGCGACCGGACGCGGCGTTGCGCGTGCGATGGGCCTGCATTCGATCGACCATGCCAAGGCGCGCGGCTTTCGTGCGATGCAGTTCAACTTCGTGGTCAGCACCAACACCCGCGCCGTCGGGCTCTGGCGGTCGCTGGGGTTCGAGATCGTCGGCCGCCTGCCGGACGCGTTCGCGCATCCCGCCGAGGGATTCGTCGACGCGCTGGTGATGTTTCGCACGCTTTGATTCAAAGGCGGTCGCGGAGCGGTCTTGCCGCGAGTGCGTCGAGCGTCCGCAGGATGGCGCCATGGACGTCGCCCGCCTCGGCAGCGAGTTGGCGATAGGCGGCGCCGATCTTTGAGCGATAGGCGGTGATGCGGGCGAGTTGATCGCGCCCCTCGGCCGTCAGCCGGAACATTTTGCGCCGGGCGTCGGCGGGGTCGGCGTGCTGGGTGACGAGGCCGAGGCGAAGCAGCGCCGGGCATTTCTGGACGACCAGCTGATGCGACTGACCGAGCGCACGGGCAAGCTCGGCGGCAGAGGCTTCGCCCGCCTCGCCGAGCTCGGTGAGCAGCGAGCAGGAACGCACCGGCACGGTGATGCCGGCGTCGTCGAACAGGTCGCGCGTCTGTTCCTCGATCCGGTTGCTCAACGCCTCGCTCAGCCGGCCGAGGAAGGAGATGTCGTCGAGTTCGGAAGCAAGGTTAGGGGAGGTGGGCATAGCTCTGGGTCGTTCCATCGCGGTTGATGCGTTCGAGTGCGACGACCTTGCCGCCTTTGCGCAGGATGCGGAAGCGGAAGTCGCGTACCCCTTCGATCGCAAGCAGGTCGGCGCCGAGCGGTTGGAGCGCCAGACGGAGGCGTTCGCGCCATGTATAGAAGAGCCTGCCCCCGACAAGGTCGATGCGGCGTCCTTCGTAGCGACCGGTCATCGCCTGGAGCGCGGCGGCGGACAGCCGCGGACGCGGTGCGAGCAGCGGAGCGAACCAGTCGGCGGCGGCGCGTTTCGCAGGATCGGCCTTTGCAAGATCGGCGAGCGCGAGGCTGTGCGCGAAGGCGAGCGCGTCGGCCGAGGCGACCGGGTGGTCGGGGACGACGCCTTGCCCTTCGAAATCGCCGCGGTCGACGGGGTCGCGGATCTGGCCCATCGGAACCTGCACAAAGAAGTCGGCACCGACGGGCTTGCGGTCAACCGGATGCGCGCCGCCCGCGGTGCGTTCGCCGATGAGCGTCGCGCGGCCGAGCTTCTTCAGCGTATAGGCGAACCATTCGGCGGCGGAGAAGCTGGTCGAGCCGATGAGGACATAGACCGGTTTTCCGGTCAGCCGTTTCGCGGGGAGAGCGGGAAGCACCCATTGGCCGCGCTCGACGCGGCGGCCATCGAGATTATAATAATAATCGAACAATTCCTGATCCTTGTCGGCCGGGAAGAGCTGGCTCAGCAGCAGCTGCGCCATTTCCAGATGGCCGCCATTATTGTAGCGCAGATCATAGATCACCGCGTCGCCATTCTCGATGAAGCGCATTGCCGCCGCTGCGGCGTCGTAGCCGAGTTCGGGGTCGGCGAAATGCGTGAGATCGACATAGGCGATATTGCCGTCCAGATAGCGCAGGCCCGCAAAGCCGAAATTCTGCCGGGCCTCGTCGCGGCGCTCTTCTTCGCGGCGCGCGGCGGCGCGGGCGGGGTCCTGCCGCGCCGCATAGTCGGCAACCCATTCGGGATCGACCCCGACCGCGAAATGCAGATCGTTGCTCGCGGCGATCAGGTCGTCGGTCAATTCCCGCGCGAGCGCGCGCCGGTCGGACACCGTGTCATAATCTCCCTTATCGAGGTGCTGGCGTAGCGCCGCTGCGATGGTCTTCGCCTTGGCGGGAAAGACATAATTTGCCTCGAGCGTCGCCCCCAACTGTTCGACCAGCGCTCGCTTTTCGGCGGCGGTGAGCGGAGCGTCCTGCGCCGTCGCGGCGGTCGCGAACGAAATCACTGCGGCCGCCAGAATGGCTGCCCAGGGCCTGATGTTCATCTGTCACTTGCCTCGATCATTTATACAATATATTGCGCAATATATTGTATAAATGATCGAGGCAAGTCTTCCGTTGCGCGACGAGGCAAGGAAGCGGGAGCGAACATTTCCATGATGGTCGCGAGGGCGGGGCCGGTTGCGGCCTAATTCAGCGGCGCTGCGCAAACCGACAGCGGCCCCCGCCCTCGCGGGGGCGACGGCTTGTTATCTGCCGTCACGCATAGCCAACCCAGCCGCGCCAGGTGAAGGCGGCGTAAAATTGTTCGACCCCGGTGAAGCCTGCGGCGCGCAGCACCGCTTCGTCGGCTTCGGGGCTGAGCATCGCGACGTGAGTGGCAACGGCTTCGCGGCCTTTGGCGACCTTATCGGGATCGCCGCCCGAGGCGATGGCATAGGATGCGTAGCGGTCCAGCCAGCGGTCGCGTTCGCCCGCGCCTTGCGGGAAACTGCCGTGCGCGGCAACAAAGGGCGCGCCGGGTTTGAGGCGTTTCCGCAGTTCGGCGGCGGTGCGGATGCGCTCTTCGGTGTCGAGGAAATGGAGCGTGAGCAGGCAGGTCGCGCCGTCGAACGGCCCCTCCGGCGCATCGTCGATTATGCCTTCGATCAGCTGGGCGCGTGGGGCGTTCGAGCCCATCACCCTGGCCGCGAGGTCGAGCATCGGGCCAGCTGGATCGACGCCGGTGAAGCGCCAGCCGGGATGCGCCTCGGCCATCGCCTTCATCTCGCTGCCGCCGCCGGCACCCAGGACCAGGATATGCGCGTCGGCGGGTACGCGCTCGGCAAGCAGCAGCCCGGTCATGCGGTGGAGGCCGTCGAGTCCGGGAACGAAGCGGCGCGGCCCTTCGGTATAGTGCGCGACCGCCGCGGGGTCTTTGAAACTGTCGAGGAAATGCTGCGCGCCTTCAGCCATGGATTTGCTCCTGTATCGTGGGGGAGAGGGATCGCGCGGCCATGCGCGCGTGGAAATCGGCGGCGAGCGCGGCGAGCGTCACTTCGCCGAAGCGCGCGAGGAGCAGCGCCTCGGCGTCCCGAAAGCTGGTGTCGAGGGCGGCGTTGACCGCCTGTTCGACGAGGCAGCCGGGGGCGTCGGTGCGATTGCCCATCGCCATCAGGCTGGGCCGCCCGATCGCGTCATAGACGTCGCGCATCGTGATGTCGGCAAGGGGCCTTGCAATCGTCCAGCCGCCGCCATGGCCCTTTTCGCTGTGGACGAAACCCCTGTCGCGCAGCCCGGCGAGGGTGCGGCGGATCACGACCGCGTGCGTCTGCATCGCCTTCGCCAGCTGCTCGGAGGTCAGCGGCCTGCGGGCTTCGGCCATGTGGAGCAGGACGTGGAGCACGCCCGAGAGTCGGCTGTCGCGTTTCATGTAACTTTAATTAGTGCGTAAAACGCGACCGTCAAGTGGCGGGATTGACCGCGGACAGGCGAGCGGCTAGCCACGCCCACGATGACCAACGACCGATCCATCCGATTCAAGGCGTATTGGCGCTCCTTTACATAGGAGCGGCATGGCATCACCTGTGACCATCGCCGCCGTGTCCGGAAGGCGAATGGTTGTCATCACATCACCAAACCCAAAATCCGGTCGCGGCGCGCGTTTTGAGAAGAAGACGCGACATGACCGATACTTTGCTTGCCCTGTCGACCGACCATTGCCGCATCACGCCACTGCTTGCCGACGATGCGCGCGCGCTCGCCGCGATCACCGACGAAACGGTGACGTCCCGCGTTCATTTCCTGTCCGCGCCCTTCACCGAAGCCGACGCCCGCGCGTTGATCGCGGGGTCGGGCGGCGGCGATGTCTTTCACGCTGTCCGCGACGTCAGCGGCGTCGACCTATATGGCGTGATCGGGGTGCATCGCCGGGCGGGCGGCGAATATGAAATCGGCTATTGGTTCGCGGCGCGCGTACGCGGCCAGGGCATCGCGACCGAGTCGGTGCGCGCGGTGGTCGCGGCGCTCGCGGCATCGCGGCCCGGCACACGGATCGTTGCCGAATGCCATCCCGATAATGAGCCCTCGCGCGCGCTGCTGCGCCGGGTCGGCTTCGCCTCGACCGGACGGCCAGGCAAGCGGCCGGGGCGGATTTTGATGGAATGGCGCGCGGCGCCCGCCTGGCGCATCGACGTGTGCTGAATATCATTCCTCCATGGGTTCGCCACAGGGAGGATCATTCGGCTTGCGAAACCTCTTCGGTCAGCGCCTTGACGATCGCGGCGACCGAGGTGGCGGCATAGGCAAAGCCCATATGGCCGCAATCGACCTCGACCTGCCGGTCGCTTTCGTGGGGCAGGCCGCGTGCGCTGTTCACCGCGACCACGCCGTCATGCTTCGACCACAGGGCGAAGGTCGGCATTTCGGGGCGCGGGGCGGGGTGAAAGTCGATCGGCGGATTGTCGACCGGGTGCCGCGCGATCAGGTGATAGAGCCGCCACGCGCGGTTGGCGCGGCGGCTGCCCGAAAAGGGCGAGCCCAAGGTGACCACGCGCGCGACCTTGCCCGGATGATGCTTGGCATATTCGCGCGCATAGATGCCGCCGAGCGACCATCCGACCAGCGCGGGGGCGTAGCCGGTACGGTCGATGATCCACTGTACGCGCGTGTCGATCCGTTCGATGATGTCGGGGGTCGCGCCGCGGTTGAAACCCAGCCCCCAGGCGTAACAGCGAAAGCCCGCGCGGCGCAGGTCGGCGCGCAGGCCTTTCGTTGCCCAGTCGCCCGACAGGAAACCGGGAAGCACCATCACCGGTGGATGCGCGCTGTCGGGATTGGGTTCGGGGGGCAGGGGGCGGATGCGCCCGCCGATTGCGCGCGCCAGCGACCCGATTTCGCGCCACAGCAGGTTCAGCGGCGGCGGTGCGTCGGGATCGGGAATGCGCGCAGGCCATTCGGCGCGGCGGGTAAGGAAACCGCGAAACATGCGGCGGCCTTTAGCGTTTGGGGACGAGCTTCACCAGCTTGCCGTCCTCGCCATCGGTGAGCAGCCAGACAGTGCCGTCATCGCGCACCTCGACCTCGCGGATGCGCGTTCCGAAGTCCCAGCGGCCTGCCTTGTGGAGCGTCTGTCCGTCGATGCTCATGCGGATGAGTCCTTCGCCCGACAGCGCCCCCATCAGCAGGCTGTTTTTCCAGCCGGGGTAAAGGTCGCCGCCATAGAAGGCGAGACCGGCGGGCGAGACGGCGGGGTTCCACCACAGCTTCGGCGCCGCAAATTCGGGGCGCGTCGGGTGGTCGGGGATGTCGCGGCCGTCATAATGATCGCCGTTCGATACGATCGGGTAGCCATAGTTCGCCTTGGCTTCGACCAGATTCACCTCGTCGCCGTGGCGCGGTCCCATCTCCTGATTCCAGAGCTGCCCCGCGCCGTCGAAGGCGAGGCCGAGGATATTGCGGTGGCCGAGCGACCAGATTTGCGCAGTGACGCCACCTTGATCGACAAAGGGGTTGTCGGCGGGAATGCTGCCGTCGGGGTTCAGGCGCAAAATCTTGCCGAGATTGCCCGTCATGTCCTGCGCCGGGTCGAATTTCTGCCGCTCGCCCGATCCGATGAAAAGATACCGGCCGTCGGGGGAGAAGGCGAGGCGGTGCGAATAATGGCCGCGTCCGGTAACCTTGGGATGCTGTTTCCAGATCACCTCCAGCCCCTCGATCCGCGGCGCGGCGCCCGGAACCAGCTTTGCGCGCCCCGCGACTGCGCCATAGGTGCCGCCGCTGCCCGCCTCGACCCAGCTCAGGTAGATCATGCCCGACGAGGCGAAATCGGGCGCGACGATCACGTCGCCGAAACCGCCCTGGCCGCCATAGGCGACCGTTGGAACGCCCGCGACATCCAGCGTCGGGCCATTGTCCTGCCAAAGCTTGAGCCTGCCTGCCTTTTCGGTGATCAGCGCGGCGCGCATGCCGGGGAGAAAGGTCATCGCCCAGGGTTCGTTAAACGCGGCGACCTCTTCCACCGTGAAGGGCGCGTCGGCAAGGGGGGCGGCGGGATGTTCGCCCGAAGCATCGAAGGCGGCGGTGTCGGCCGAGGCCGCCTCGGTCGTCGTCGGCGCCGTGCAGGCGGCGACTGCAAGCACGGCAACAAGGGCAAAGGGCGAAAGATTTTTCATCGGAAAAGCTCGCTTGGCTGGGGAAGACCGGCTGTTTCTGAAGCGCCTCCGCCGGAAAGTCTAGCGGTTCGCCGCCTCGCGCCGCGCGGTGATTTCCTCGACGCTGTCCATGATGGCATCGACCGCTTCGCTTGCCGGAGGGGCATCGGCGCGCTTTTGCGAAAACTGGCCGCGGCTCATAATCTCCTCGAGCGCAGCGCGGGCGCGTGACACGCGGCTTTTCATCGTGCCGAGCGCGCAATCGCAGATGCTTGCCGCTTCCTCGTACGACATGCCGCCCGCGCCGACGAGGATCAACGCTTCGCGCTGGTCCTGCGGCAATTCCATGAGTCCGCGTTGCAGGTCGGCCATCTCGCCGCTGTTTTCCTGGCTCGCGGGGGTCGAAATCGTGCGTTCGACCGCGGTTTCGTCATATTCGCCGACGAATTTGTTGCGCCGCATCTGCGACAGAAAGGTGTTACGGAGAATCACGAAGGTCCACGCCTTGATCGACGTTCCGCGCTCGAACCGGTCGCGCGATGCCCATGCCTTGACCATCGTGTCCTGCGTCAGATCGTCGGCGAGGTCGGGGTTTCCCGACAGGCTGCGGCCATAGGCACGCAGATGCGGGATGACGCCGGCCAGCAATGCCTTGAATTCGCTGTCCGTAAGCGTTGCTGCCTGGGGCTGCGAAGCAGCGGCGGAGGGGGCGGGCATCAGGATTTCGGGCTTTTTTGATCGAGCTTTGACAACAGGTCGAGCATATGGTCGGGCAATTGTTCGGCGACGATATTGCCATAGATCATTCGCAGTTTCGCGCTGACCGGCTCGGGCGCCTGCCGGCCGGTCAGGGTGCGATGCCATTCGTCGCCCTGCGTTCCGGGAAAGTCCCCTTGCGCACGGCGCGGAGCATCGGCGCCGGGTGGCGGCGGAGCGCCGCTGCCATTCGTTCCTTTGTTGCCTTGCGTAGCCATGCGTCAGCAACGAGGAAAAGCGCCGCGGGTTCCCCGCTTCGTTGCATTTTGCGATGAATGCGTTGCCAAGAAGTCACACCGGCCCTAATCAGGCGCATGTGAGGGGTCACATTATGGCGGCCATTGCGCCGAACGACTGGAGCGTGACCACTTGCTTTCTGTAATCTATGTCAGCGTCGCCGACCCGCTGCTTTCGCAGGGCGACATCGATGCCATATTGGCGACGGCGCGCCGCAACAATGCGCGCGACGCGCTGACCGGAGCGCTCATCTATAACGGGCATAATTTCATGCAGCTGCTCGAAGGGCCGGCTGATCGTCTCGACGCTTGCCTGGCGGCGATCCGCGCGGATGAGCGGCACAGCGGGATGATCGAAATCCGGCGGCGCCCGATCGAGCAACGCGATTTCGCCGATTGGTCGATGCTGTATGAACCCGGCCTTCGGGGACATGAGGCGGAGTTTGCGCGATTGGCGGCCAACGGCCGGCTCGATCCCGAGTTCGAGCGAATGCTGGGCAATTTCGTCGCTCTTGGTCGTCGGTCGCCGCCGCCGGGTGGGCAGGCAGGCTTGCAATGACGGGTGAGTGCGTTAAGCCGGTCGTGCGCCCGACACGATCGGCGCACCAGACAAAGGCCTTGTTATCAGCACCGTAAACCCCCAACCACTCGACGACGCCAGCTTCAAGCGCGAACTCGCGGCGATGCTGCCGCACCTGCGCGCTTTCGGGCGCAGTTTGACGGGTAATGCGGATCTGGCGGACGATCTGGTGCAGGAAACGATGCTGAAGGCGTGGAAGGCGCGCGCGCAATATGTGCCCGGCCCCGCGAGCATGAAAAGCTGGGCCTTTGTCATCCTGCGCAACTGTTTTCTGTCGCAGATGCGGCGCAAGAAGTTCACGGCCGAATATGACGAGCTGGCCGCCGAACGCCTGCTCGTTGCGCCCGACGATCAGGACGACAGCCTGCATCTTGCGGACGTCCAGCGCGCGCTGTTGATGTTGCCCGTCGACCAGCGCGAAGCGCTGATCCTGATCGGTGCGGGGCAGCTGAGCTATGAGGAAGGCGCGGCGATCTGCGGCTGCGCGGTCGGCACGATGAAAAGCCGCGTGTCACGCGGCCGTGCGGCGTTGCAGACGATCCTGGAAAGCGGCGACATGCCGCGGCGGAGCAGCGATGCGCTGCCCTCGAACGAGGCCTTTCGTACGATCATGGACAATGTCGACCAGCTGACCAGCGGCGCGAACGCCCCCGATTGAGGGCCGGTTCGGTTACCGGCGCTAAGCCGCGAGCTGGGGCGTAAAGAGCAGGCTCTGGCTGATTGCGGCGCGCACGGTATTTTCGCGGAACGGTTTGGAGATGAGGAAGGTCGGCTCGACCCGTCCCCCCGTCAGCAGCCGTTCGGGATAGGCGGTGATGAAGATCGCAGGCACCGGCGCGCGGGCCAATATATCCTGAACCGCGTCGATCCCCGATGATCCGTCGGCGAGCTGGATGTCGGCCAGGACCAGCCCGGCGTCGGTATCCTCGAACGCCGCGACGGCATCCTCGTGCGTCGTCGCAATCCCCGCGACCTCATGGCCGAGGTCGCGGACGATCTGTTCGAGCTCCATCGCGATCAACGGCTCGTCCTCGATGATCAAAACCGATGTGCGCGATTCGCGGTCGAGGTCGGTCACGGCGTCGGCGAGCAGCGTTTCGACCGTCGCGGCGTCGGTCCCGGTGATCTGCGACGCTTCCTCGACCGAAAAACCTTCGAGCGCGGTTAGCAACAGGATCTGACGGCCGAGCGGCGTGATCTGGACCAGACGCCGGTGCGCGGCGCGAACGAGCGGGTCTTCGCCATCGTCGTCGCCTTCGCCATCGTCCAGATAGGCGCTTTCCCAGATGCGGTGAAAACCCCGGTACAGGTCGATGCGCGTGCCGTCGCCGCTGCGGAATTCGTCGGGCGCGGCGACAATCGCTTCCAGCAGGACGTGGACGAAATTGTCACCGTGCTGCTGGCTCCCCGTCAGCGCGCGCGCATAGCGGCGCAAATAGGGAAGATGCCCGCGAATTTCGTCACCCAATGTCATCAAGATGCCTCCCTCTCGAACAAGCCATACGCCTGTGCGCGGTTTGGGTTCCGTGCGCGTCGCTGCAACCTGTCGCATGTTGGTGCGTAGAGTCAGCCGGGATGCGCTGCGGCCACAGGGTAAGGCGGCGGAATCGTGTCGTTTTGCGCCCTGATCGAAAGTTTGTTTGTTTAGGACCGGGTTCATGGCAGAGCGGCCCCCAGGGAAGTCAGGCGATGCGGCGCGGGCGGTATCGAAAAAGGGTGGGGGACGGGCGTTGCCAGCCAAAGATGATCGGATTCTGCGCGAAAGCCGCCGGCTTGAAACTTTGCGCGAATATCGCCTGCTCGACACCAGCCCCGAACCTGCGTTCGACCGCGTTACGAAGCTGGTGGCCGACCTGTTCGACGCGCCGATCGCCCTTATCTCGCTGGTCGATGAATGCCGCCAGTGGTTCAAGTCCGCGCACGGGCTCAACGTCGCCGAAACGCCTCGCGACATCAGTTTCTGCAAATTTGTCGTCGACGACGAAATGCCGCTTCTGGTCACCGATGCATCGGCCGATCCGCGCTTTCGCGACAACCCGCTCGTCACGGGCGAGCCCTATATCCGTTTCTATGCGGGCGTGCCGCTGCGCGCCTATAATGGAGAGATTCTGGGGACGCTGTGCCTGATCGACCGCAAGGTGCGACCGGTACTCAGCTTTCGTGAGGTGGAGCGGCTTCAGGACTTTGCCGCGCTGGTGATGGCGGAGGCCGATTTGCGCCGCACCGTGACCGAACGCGATGAAGCGCAACGCACGCTGGAACGCGCGCTCGACTTTTCGGGGATCGCCACCTGGCGTTACGACGCCCGCACGGGCGCAATCCAATGGCATGGCGCCGTCGCCGAATTGTGGGGCGCCGATTACGAAACTGCGCTTGCCCATATCGATGGCTTCTTCGAGCGCCTGCACCCCGACGATCGCGATGCGGTGCGCGGCGTGCTGGGCCAATCGGTGGCCCAGGGGGCGCATTATACGACCGAATATCGCATCCAGCATCCCGAACGGGGTGTGCGATGGATCGCGGTGCACGCCGATTGGGACGTCCAGGCCGACGATGCGATTCTGACCGGCGTGAGTATCGACATCACCGAACAGAAAAGCCGCCAGGAAAATGCCAATCTGCTGATGCGCGAACTGCATCACCGGATGCGGAACCTGTTCGCGACGGTCGGTGCGATCATCTCGCTCACCCGCCATGCGGCGCGCGATGTCGACGATTATGTCGAGCGGATCAGCAGCCGGCTCGATGCACTCAACCGCGCGCAGAACGTCCTGCTCGGCGCCAATTTCATGACGGGATCGATGCACGCGCTGTTGCGCGAGGTCGAGGCGAGCTTTCCGCGCATCCGCTGGTCGGGCCCCGACCTGCTGCTCCCCGAAAATGCGCTCGTGGCGATGGCGCTGCTGTTCAACGAGCTCGCGACCAACGCCGCCAAGCACGGTGCGCTGTCGGGACAGCGCGGCGAGGTCGAGGTTCGCTGGACGCAGGATGTAGAAGGCGCCGCCGACCGCCGCTTTCGCCTCAGCTGGGCCGAGAGCGGCGCCGATCGCGAAATCGCGCCGCCCCAGCAAACGAGCTTTGGTACCCTGCTGATGGAGCGCAGCGTCAAAAATAATCTCGGTGGCACGATCGCCCGGCGCTGGGAGCCCGATGGTCTGATAGTCGACATTACGCTTCCCGCGCGGTGGCGCGAGGCCTGACGGCGCCAAACGGTTTTGTTCTTTTTATGTTCTCGTGCTAGATGGAGGACATGAGCGCAAAACCGATCCTCCAGAAGCTCGCAATATTGGCCGATGCGGCCAAATATGACGCCTCGTGCGCCTCATCGGGCACGGTGACGCGCGACTCGACGGCCACGAAAGGCATCGGATCGACCGAGGGCATGGGCATTTGTCACAGCTATGCGCCCGACGGGCGCTGCATCTCGCTGCTCAAGATATTGCTCACCAACTTCTGCATTTACGACTGCCGCTTCTGTATCAACCGCGCGTCGAGCAATGTCGAGCGCGCGCGCTTCAATCCGCAGGAGGTCGCGGCGCTGACGCTCGATTTCTACAAGCGCAATTATGTCGAGGGGCTGTTCCTTTCGTCGGGCATCATCCGGTCCGAGGATTATACGATGGAGCAGCTGGTCGAGGTCGCGCGGATATTGCGCGAGGAGCATCGCTTTCAGGGCTATATCCATCTGAAAATGATTGCCGGAGCCGATCCGGACCTCGTCGCGCTGGCGGGACTTTATGCCGATCGCCTTTCGACGAATGTTGAGCTGCCGACCGAAGAAGGTCTTTCCAGTTTCGCGCCGGAGAAGAAGCCCGAAACGATCCGCAAGACGATGGCGTCGGTGCGCACGCGCGAGGCCGATGTGTCCGACGCGGCCAAGAGCCGGCTGATCGCCAAGGCAAAGCCCCCGCGTTTTGCCCCGGCGGGGCAGTCGACGCAGATGATCGTCGGGGCCGATGGCGCGCGCGACGATGACATCCTCAAAACCGCGACGAACCTTTATTCGGGCTATCACCTCCGGCGCGTCTATTATTCGGCGTACAGCCCGATCCCCGACGCGAGCCGCGACCTGCCGCCGGTGCGCCCGCCGCTGATGCGCGAGCATCGTTTGTATCAGGCCGACTGGCTGCTGCGCTTCTATGGCTTCGAGCGCGCCGAAATTATGGAGGGGGCGAGCGGGGGGATGCTCGACCTGGCGATCGATCCGAAGCTCGCCTGGGCGTTGCAGCGGCGCGACATTTTCCCCGTCGACATCAACCGCGCCCCGCGCGAATTGCTGCTTCGCGTGCCGGGCCTGGGGACGCGCGCGGTGGATCGCATCGTCGCGGCGCGGCGGTGGGGGAAACTGGGGCTCGGCGATCTTGCCAAGCTGACGGCGTCGGTGAAGAAACTCCTGCCCTTCATCGTCACACCCGACTGGCGGCCGGGGAAGCTCACCGACAGCGCCGATCTTCGCGCGCGTTTTGCGCCGCCTGCCGAGCAACTGGCGCTCGCGCTGTGAAGGAGGTCGTGCTGAAGGTGCCCGGCGATTTTGCCGAGTGGCGGAATGCCGCGCGGGGGCTGCTCGCTGGCGGCATCCCGCCCGATGAGGTGAGCTGGCGCGACGGCGAAGAGGGCGCGTCGCTGTTCGGCGATGCACTCGCGGCGCCCCCTGCCGATCGCTTGAGCCTCCCGCGCCAGCTGATCGAGATTGCCGAGCGGGTGATTTGCCATCGCGATCCCGGGGTTCCGGCGCGGCTGTACCGGATGATGTGGCGCGCGCTCGATGACCGGCATTTGCTGGCGCGGACGACCGATGCGGATGTCGATTGGCTGCACAAGGCCGACAAGGCCGTTCGGCGCGATGTTCACAAGATGCATGCCTTCGTGCGCTTCCGGCGGCTGGGCGAAGCGAATGGCCGTGAAAGCTTCGCGGCGTGGTTCGAACCGTCGCACCGCATTTTGCGGCTCACCGCGCCATTTTTCCAGCGGCGCTTTTTCGGCATGGACTGGGCGATCCTGACGCCCGATGCGCGCGCGATCTGGCGCGTAGAGACGCTCAGCTACGGCCCCGGCGGGACGCGGGACGAGGTGCCCGAAAGCGACCTCGTCGAGGATCAATGGCGAACCTATTATGGCGCGATCTTCAACCCCGCGCGGGTCAAGGTCGCCGCGATGCGCGCCGAAATGCCGATGAAATATTGGAAGAATCTGCCCGAGACGCGGGATATTGCGCCGCTGCTTGCCGAAGCCGGGGCGCGGGTGGAACGGATGCGCGAAACGGCCGTTTCGCTTGCAAACCCCCTGACCGACAAATGGCGGACGCGCGTGCCCGAAGAGCTTGTCCTCGATGACGATGTGAAAACGCTGGGCGATTTGGCGAAAGCGGTCGATCGCTGCACGCGCTGTCCGCTCTATTGCCATGCGACGCAGGGCGTGGCGGGCGAAGGGCCGGCGGCGGCACGGATCATGCTCGTCGGCGAGCAGCCAGGCGACCAGGAAGATCTTGAAGGGCGGCCCTTCGTTGGTCCCGCGGGGCAGATGCTGAACGAAGCGCTGGCGGAGGCGGGGCTCGATCGGACGCGGCTGTTCCTCACCAACGCGGTCAAACATTTCAAGTTCGAACCGCGCGGCAAGCGCCGGTTGCACCAGAATCCGACAATGGGAGAGATCGACATCTGCCGCTGGTGGCTCGACAAGGAGCGCTCGCTCGTCCAGCCCGACCTGATTGTCACGCTCGGCGCGAGCGCGCTGCGCGGGGTAATGGGCAAAAGCGCGAGCATCAAGTCGATGCGCGGCACGATGCACGAGCTTGAAGGGGGAACGAAGCTGATCGCGACGATCCACCCTTCCTATCTGCTGCGTATGCCCGATCGCGCGCGAGCGGCCGAGGAGCGCGCAGCCTTTGTTGGCGACCTCGCGCGGGCGCGGAAACTCGCCGCCTGATGGCGAAGGCGAAAACCTGGATCGAGCCGCATTCGAGCGGCATCTATGTGAAGCCTGCCGACCTGTGGATCGATCCGTCGCGGCCGGTGGACCGCGCGGTCGTGACGCACGGCCACGCCGACCATGCGCGCAGCGGCCATGGTGCGGTGTTCGCGACGGCGGAAACGCTGGCGATCATGGCGCTGCGCTATGGCGTCGACGCCGAAGCGAGCCACAATCGCGCGTTTGCGTACGGCGATGGCTTTGAACGCGGCGGGGTGCGTTTCAGCTTCCATCCCGCGGGGCATGTGCTCGGCAGCGCGCAGATATTGATGGACCATGCGGGCGAGCGCATCGTTGTGACGGGCGATTACAAACGCCGCGCCGATCCGACCTGCGCGCCGTTCGAGGTCGTGCCGTGCGATATTTTCGTCACCGAGGCGACCTTCGGCCTGCCGGTTTTCCGCCACCCGCCAACGCGGGACGAGATCGCGAAGCTGATCGCCGCCGTGCGCGCCGAGCCCGACCGGTCGGTGCTCGTCGGCGCCTATGCGCTGGGCAAAGCGCAGCGCGTGATTGCCGAACTGCGCGCCGCCGGGTGGACCGCGCCGATCTTCATCCACGGCGCGCTCGAACGCATGTGCGCGCTTTATGCCGGGCATGGCGTTGACCTTGGCGAACTGCGGCTGGTGAGTGAAAGCGACAAGGCCGAAATGGCGGGGCAGATCGTCCTCGCGCCGCCCTCGGCGCTGAACGATCGCTGGTCGCGGCGGCTGCCCGATCCGGTGACGGCCATGGCGTCAGGCTGGATGCGCGTGCGGCAGCGGGCCCGGCAGCGGATGGTCGAACTGCCGCTCGTCATTTCGGATCATGCCGACTGGGACGAACTCACCGCGACAATCGCCGAAGTGAACCCGCAAGAGACGTGGATCACGCACGGCAGCGAGGATGGCCTCCTGCGCTGGTGCGAACTCACCCAGCGCAAGGCGCGCGCGCTGCACCTCGTCGGCCGCGATCTGGAGGCCGAGGCGTGAAGCGCTTTGCGGCCCTGATCGACCGGCTGATCTACACGCGTTCGCGCAATACGAAGCTCGCGCTGATCGTCGATTATCTGAAGCGCACCCCCGATCCCGACCGCGGCTGGGCGATCGCAGCGCTGACCGAGAGCCTCGATTTTCCGGCGGTGAAGGCGGGAATGGTGCGCGCGTTGTTGGCCACGCGGGTCGACGAGGAATTGTTCCGCCTTTCACGGCATTTCGTGGGCGATACGGCGGAGACGGCGGCGCTGCTGTGGCCGGAGCCGGTCGGGGCAGGTGAAAATAAGCCCCTCCCCTTCAGGGGAGGGGTTGGGGGTGGGGTTTCGAAGGCGGGCGCTACCTCGCAAGACCCCACCCCAACCCAGTGCCGGGTGAAACTGCCCCCGGCAGTTTCAGTCCGGTCCGGGGGACCGGACGACCCGGCACTCCTCAAGGGGAGGGGCTTAAGCGTATCCGAAGCCGTCGACGCCCTCTCCTCCGCCACCCGCAGCGACGCCTCCGCCATCGTCGCCTCATTGCTCGACCGGCTCGACGCCGACGGGCGTTACGCGCTGCTCAAACTCGCCCTGGGCGGGATGCGCGTCGGGGTGTCGGCGCGGCTTGCGAAACAGGCTTTTGCGCAGGCATTCGATGTGCCCATCGACGATGTCGAGGAGCTGTGGCACGCCATCCCGCCGCCCTATGCGCCGCTCTTTGCATGGGGCGAGGGGCGCGCCGGGCGCCCCGACCTGGCCGACGTCGCTTTTTTCCGTCCTTTCATGCTTGCGCATCCGTTGGAGCAGGAAAGCGTCGACCTTTCCGACTATGCCGCCGAGTGGAAATGGGACGGGATCCGCGTCCAGATCGTCCGGGGCGGCGGCGAGACGCGCATCTATAGCCGCGGTGGCGAGGAGATCGGCGCGGCGTTTCCCGAACTCGTCGCGGCGTTCGACCAGGATGCGGTCATCGACGGCGAGCTGCTGGTGCGCGGCGAGGCTCAGGGCGGGGAGGCCGCCAGTTTCAACGCGCTGCAACAGCGGCTGGGGCGCAAGACCGTCTCGAAAAAGATGCTTGCCGACTATCCGGCGTTCGTCCGCGTCTATGATCTGCTCGCGGTCGACGGCAACGACCTGCGCGGCCTGCCGTGGAGCGAACGGCGGCGGCAGCTGGAGGCGTTCGTCCCGCGGCTCGCCGACAGCCATTTCGACCTGTCGCAGCTGATCGATGCGCGCGACTGGAGCGACCTTGCCGACCGCCGCGCGGGCGCGCGCGATGCCGCGATC
>JBGTUD010000027.1:0-18608 GCA_041939405.1 Sphingopyxis sp.
TGTACGAATATATGCGCGAGATGCAGCTGCTCGCCTTTCGCGAGCTCGAACCCGAAGCCTATGCGACGATCACCGGCCGCCTCGCCAAGCTGACCGCGGGCGGCAAGGACAAGGTCGCGGCGATCAGCCGCGAGTTCAAGGAGCTGCTGTCCGCCGCGGGAATCGAGGCCGAAGTGTCAGGGCGCGAGAAGCACCCCTATTCGATCTGGCGCAAGATGCAGGAACGCCACGTCAGCTTCGAACAGGTGACCGACATCATCGCGTTTCGCATCGTCACGCCGACCGACGCCGATTGCTATGCCGCGCTGGGCGAAATCCACCGCAAGTGGAAAATGGTCCCCGGCCGGTTCAAGGATTATATTTCGACGCCGAAGCGCAACGGATATAAATCGCTGCACACGACGATCATGCACCAGCAGAATATGCGCATCGAAATCCAGATTCGCAGCATCGGCATGCATCAGGAATCCGAATTCGGCCTTGCCGCGCACTGGGCGTATAAACAGGGCGGCAGCGCCCCCGACGGCCAGGCGGGGTGGATCCGCGACCTGATCGAAATTCTTGAACAGACGCACGATCCCGACGAGCTGCTCGAAAATACGCGCATCGCAATGTATCAGGATCGCATCTTCGCCTTTACGCCGAAGGGCAGCCTGCACCAGCTGCCCAAGGGGGCAACGCCGGTCGATTTTGCCTATGCGGTCCACACCGGGCTCGGCGACCGCACGGTCGGGGCCAAGGTCAACGGGCGGCTCGTGCCGCTCCGCACCCAGCTGGTCAACGGCGATACGGTCGAAATCCTCTCGTCGGAGAAACAGACACCGCAACCCGCGTGGCTCGGCTTTGCCGTGACCGGCAAGGCGCGCGCAGCGATCCGCCGCCATGTCCGGTCAAAGGAAAAGATCGAACTCGCGGCGCTCGGCCGGAAAATGTACGACGAAATCGTCGCGCGCCTGCCGAACAAGGTCGGCGACAAGGCCCGCGCAGCGGCGCGCGAACGGCTGAAGCTCGACGACGACACGGCGCTCTATGTCGCGATCGCCAAGCAGCGGCTGACCGACAACGCCCTGCTCGAAGCGCTCGTCCCCGGCATCACCGCCGAAATGAAGACCAAGCCCGGCAAGCTCGTCCAGGGTGCGGCGGTGTCGATCGCCGGCCTGACCCCCGGCGTCGCCTATCAGCTCGCCGATTGCTGCCATCCCGTGCCCGGCGACCGTATCGTCGGCCTGTCGCGCCCCGGCGAGGGGATCGAAGTGCATGTCATCGACTGCCCAAGCCTTGCCGACGGGGTCGATGCCGACTGGATCGACCTGCGCTGGCAGGAGGATAGCGAGGGCGGCAATGCGCGGCTGTGCATCGTCATCCTGAACGAACCCGGTACGCTCGCCGAAATGTCGGGCATCCTCGCCGCCAATTCGGCAAACATCACCAATTTGCGCCTGTCGAACCGCGAAGGAGGTTTCCACACCTATGACGTTGTCGTCGAGGTGCGCGACGTCCAGCATGTGATGCGCATCCTGTCGGCGCTGCGCGCGTCGGACAGCGTGGTGCAGGCGGAGCGGTTATAGGTTCGCGACGTCTGTTGTGGGGTGGGAAGCGGACTTCTTCAATTCCGTCATCCCGGCGAAGGCCGGGATCTCGCCGGTGCGGTCAACGGTCAGGGGGAGATCCCGGCCTTCGCCGGGATGACGATGAGAGAAGGGTCCGCTTTCGGTCGAAAGCTGACGCCACCCTCAATTCGCATACAGCAACGGCGGCCGCCACGCGCTTTCGTCAACCTCGTCGCGCACCTTGTAGACGAGGCCCTCGCTGTTCAGGAACAGCTTCTCCATCTCCGCGCGCGTGAAGGGGCGCGAGCCGAGGCGGCCGAAAACCGCCATCTGGCCGCCGCTTTCGTCGACCGCGCGGTCGCGGTCGAGGCCCTTTGACAGCGCAAGCGCGGGCGAGGGTGTTTTCGCCCAGGCGATGAGCTGCGGCGTCGGTTTGGGCGAGAAGCCATAGAGGCCGGGATTGTCGGGGCTGGTGAGCTGCACCACCTTGATGCCGCCGCGCCCGTCGGCGACATAGGCGAAGAGCGACGCGTTGGTCGATGCGACGATGACATCCTCGGCATCGCGCATCGCGCCGTCGAAGGTGAGCGCCGGCCAGACGACCGGCGCGGCGGGGCGCGTGACGTCGACGATGACGAGCCCGTCCTGCTTCGCCGCAACATACATATAGGTGCGCGCGAGATAGAGCTTGCGCGCGTCGGCGAGCCGCACCGTGCCCGACGGCACCGCCACCGGACGCGCCATGTCGGTGACGTCGAACAGCTTCACCCCCTCGGCGTCCGTGACCCAGAGGTAGCGGAATTGCACCGCGCTCGCGCGCGCGTCGCCGAGCGGGATTTGCGCGGTGACTTTCGGTTCGAGCGGCGCGGAGAGGTCGAGCACGACGAGTCCCGCGTCGGTGGTGATATAGGCGAAGCTGCCCGCGAGCGTCACATGCCGCGCGCCCGCGAGAACATTGCCCTCATTCCACGTCAGCGCGCGCTTCAATTTGTTGTTGCGGAATTCGCCGTCGGCGAGCGTGTCGACGTCGACGAGCACCAGCCCCTCGACGCTGTCGGTGATCACCGCATAGCGATAGATGGGGTGCATTTCCTGTTCGAGATTCTCGGGGAAATTCTTGACGATATTCTCGTTGCGGCTGACGCTGATCGGCTGCGTCGTCGCGAGCGCCATGCAGGTCGCATTCTTGGTCCGCACATGCGTGTCGTGGCCGAGCGGCGAGAAGGGCGCGCGCACGATGCGCTCGGAAAAGCCCTTGTTGCCGATCGACGCGACGTCATAGACGCGGAAGCCGCCCCGCCCTTCCGCCACGAACATATATTCGCCGCGCTGTTGCAGGCAGTTCACCCGGCCGCTGGTGTCCTGAACGATATTGGCGAACTCCTCGAGCGCCTTGGTCTCGCCCGACCCGCTGGCGTCGAAGGTCTTGCCGCGCACCCAATTTTTAAGCTCGCGGCCGTTCTGGTCGACGTGGAGCTTCCAATAATCGGGATAGGCATAACGGTGGAGGTAGGAGCCGATCACCGCCTGCGGCTCGTCCCATTCGGTCACGCGCGTCGCCTGAAAGCCGTCCTCCATCCCCGACCAGACATTGAGCCCGACGAAATTGACGAAATTGGTGCCGAGCAGCAGCAGCTGCGACATGATCGCATTATTGTCGTCGGCGGCCGACAGGTGGCAGTCGGTGCACTGCTTGGTTTCCTGTTTGCGGACCGTATGTGGAAAGTGCGGCGCGAACGCCTGGCTCGAATAGCCCGCCGACGAGATCGGCGGCTGCTGGATATAGATGCGCTCGCGGTTGATATTGGTTGACGAGAGGATCAGCGCCGAGGTCGAGCGCACCGGCGTGATGATGCCGCGCGGGTTGCCGTCAGCGTCGGGTTCGCCGGGCTTGGTGAGCTGGTGGCGGCCGAGCTGGAACATTTCGTCGCGCGCGACCTGCGGGTTGTACGTCGCGAAGTTGCGCGTCTCCTCGCCCTCGAAATGGTGCATCTTGGTCTTCCAGTTCGCCTCGATCGGCAAATGGCAACCGCCGCAGCTCGTCGTCCAAGAGAGGTGACAGGTGAAGCAGGTCATCTTGTCGTCACCGTGCGCGCGGTCTTCCTTCGCGATACCCGGCCCCCATTCATATTTGCCGTCGTCGCTGCCCGAACGCGCCATCAGCTTGGCGCGCGCCGCTTTCGCGTTGAACTGCGGCCCCGGTGTCACCGCCTGCTTGACCAGGCTGACCTGCCATTCGAGCTTGGGATCGACGATCGAACGCTGGATGAGGCCGATTATCTCAGCATCGTCATTATACTGGAATTCGAAGCGACGGCGCCCATCGGGGTTGCGCAGCAGCGCCAGATTGGTGCCCTGCGGCCGCGCGGCGACGTTCGAGGTCAGGAGGTTGGGCAACGCGTCGACGGTGCCGTGGCAATCCTTGCACGAAATCTCGACCGCATTCGCGACCTCGCCCTGTATATAGCCGTTGCCGTGCGCGTCCTGCGCAAAGTGGCAGTCGGCGCATTGCATCCCCTTTTCGGCGTGGATGTCCATCATATGCACCGATTTTCCGGGGTTGATGCCCGGCGGCACAAACTTGCCCTCGACCCCCGGCCGCCCCGGATCGGCGCTCAAAAGGCAAAGGTCGCGTTCCTTGGGGTCGCTGTAGCTCGAGCAGCTCTTGCGCCATTTTTCGGGGTCGGCGGGGTCGACGATATGCGCGGTGTCGGTGCCCCAGGTCGCCATATTGCCGTCGGCGGTGAGGAGATTGCCATTGCGGTCGCGCTTGAAGATGCCGCGGAAGTTCCAGCCGTGGCCGTGATAGTCGGCGAACTGCGTATCCTTGTTGCTGTCGTTGACGTCATAGACGTCGCGCAGGAATTCGACATCGGCCCAGAGGCCGCGCGGCGCGGCAGCCTCGGGATTGCGTTCGAGCACCTGATGCACCTCGGCGGCGGTCGGGTAGCGCTGTTGCTTGAAGAGTTTCTGATAGTCTTCGTCGCTCATTCCCGGCGGACGCGGCGCGGTGTTTTCGGGTCCGGGCCACATCTGCGGCGCGTCCGATTCATAGTCCCACATCGTGTAGCCGAGATAGGAGTTCAGGAAGATGTTCGGCTGGTGCATGTGGCAGGTCATGCACTGCGACGTCGGGATCGCGCGCGTGAAGGCATGGCTTATCGGATGCCCCGCCTCGCGGCGCGGTTTCTGGCCGGGGCGTGCCGGGACATCGGGGTCGGCGGGGTCGATCAGGGCGCCGTGCCCGCCGCCCGCATGATGACCGTCGGCGGGCGCCGCATGCGCCTCGTCGCCATGCCCGCCGCCCTTCCACTTTTTCTCCGCGATCGTCGGATCGACCGTCGCGGTCTCGCCATCGCGGCCATATTGGGCATAGGTCAGGCTGTGGCGCGGCTCGCGGTCGTTGGCATAGATGACGTGACAGCCCGCGCAGCCCGAATGGCGATAGTCGCCCGGCTGGTCGTTCGTCCCCATGAACCACATGAACGGGTCGTTGAGGCGCGTCTTGTGGATGTTGAGCACGGGGATCGCGACGCGCAGCCCGGTGCCGGGGCCGCGGTTCGACTGTTTGAGGTCGGGGCGGCCCGGCTCCTCGAGCCGCTGGATCTGCCCCGTCGGGTTGGGCAGGCCGATTTCGGGGAATTGCGTGTTGATGTTGCGCCCGCCGCGCTCGAACACGCGGAACACGTCGCCCGGCGGGATCACGCTCCAGCGCGGAAGCGGATACATTTTGGCGAGCGCGCCGCGCTTCTTCTCCGCATCGGTCAGAATCTTGTCTGACGGGAAGGCGGGTTTGCACGCCTCGGCATATTCCTCGCGCGTCAGCTTCGACGAGGGCGAGAGGATGCACGCCGGGTCGCCAGTGCGCGTATAGGCCTCGCCGAAGATGTAATTCTTATAGGGGAGGATGCCGTTGTTATACGCGGCGCCGCCCCACAGCATCGCGCCGGTCGACATCAGCGAGCGTTCGGTCGCCTCGATCACCTCCATATGGCACGCCCCGCACGCCTCGCGCGCGACGCGATAGTCGCTGGGGTTGACGAAGCGGATGAACTCGGGCGCTTCCTTGTTGAGCAAAGTATAGCTGCGCACGGGGTTCGCCGAGCTGTCGTGCCACGCGCCGGGCAGCGTCGGCTGCGGGTGCGCGACCTTCATCGCGGCGATATTGTAGGCGCTTTTATATCCCAGCTCGGGCTTGCCGAAGGCGGCGGGCGAGGCCGCGTCGCCGCCATGACAATCGGTGCAGCCAAGCTTGACCGCCGGGGTGGCGTGCATCGACGGCTGATCGGTCTGCGTGTGGCAGCTGTAACAGCCCGCCGATTTCGCCGCGACGTCGGCGTCGCTCTGCTCGCGCGGCGCGGGCGGGGTGAAGCGATAGGTGATCTTGAGCGGCTTTTCCTCCTCGGCCGCACGGCCGACGCTGGCGCCAAAGGCAGCGCACAGCGTCACGAAAGCCAGCAGGGCGAAGAGTTTGCGCATCAGCATATCAAAAACTCAAGATCGCATTGGCGAGGATCGACACATAGGCGTCGTTCTTCTGCTTGTTGTCGAACAGGTCCTTGAACCCGTCGCCGGGCAGCAGCACCGCGGCGCTGAGGCGCCCGACGATATTCTGCGTCGCCTTGGGTCGCCAGATCGCGGCAACCGACAGGTCGAAACCGATGTCCTTGGGGATCGAGCCCTCGACGCGCAGCGCCTGCAGCGTCGCGGTATTTTCGAACCACAGATGGTTGGCGTTGACGCTGACGCGCATCTGCGGCGACAGGTCGAAATCGGCGCCGGCGCCGACAAAAACGGTCCCGGGGTTGTTGAAGTTCGACTGCCCCTCTTCCTTCGACGAACGCAGCGAGTTCAAGATGCCGTTGCGGCCGTTCACCGAAATGACGCGACCGCCGCCCGCGAAAGGTATCGTCTGGCGAATCCAATAGCTGGTGTCGGCGCCGCCGAAGATCGGATTTTCAAAGATCGCGTCGAAACCGCCCTCGGTCTTGTTATAGGGATCGCCGTCGCCCGTCGCGTACAGCCCCGACAGGCGAAAGCGCATCCAGTCGTAATCGTAGCTGAGTTCGACCGCGCCGAAGCCTGCGCGGATTTCCGCGGGCTGGCTGGTGAAAAAGCTGTTCCGATCCTCGCCCAGCGCGGCGTAGAAGCTGGCGGTCAGGTTGATCCGCCCGATCCGCCCGTCGGCGCTATAGCCCAGATAGACGACATCATATTCGCGCCCGCGCAGGTCGCCGAGCAGCGCGGGGCGCACCGGAAAACCATTATGGTCGATCTGAACATCCTTCTTTTCGCGGTTCATATTATAGGTCACGCTGACCTGGCTGGTCAGCCCGACGACCGGGAAATCCTGGCGATAGAGGTTGGCGGTGAGGATGAAATCGTCGCGCGGCGTCTGGGTGATGTCGTTGAGCCCGCTGTTCGTATCCTTTTCGAGCCGCCAGAAGGCCGCGAGATTATATTGAAAGCGGTTGTTGTCGCGATTGCCGAACAGCCGGATGCCAAGCTGGCTGTCGTTGAACAGGAAACCGCGGAAGTCGCTCTGGAACGGCTGGATGCCGACACGGATCGAATAAAAGTCGTAGCGATCCGACGTGTTGCCGAGATGCTTGTCGACGAAAAGCTCCTGCACGCCCAGGAAACTGTCGTAACGATGGCTGGGCTTCGACGGGCGCACGTCGAGCACGCGCCGTTCGGGCACGTCGACATAATTGGCCTGCCAGGCGAGCGTCAGCCGATATTCGACATCGGGCGGCTTGAACGCGGTCGATCCCTTGATCAGCGCGACGCCGCCGATGAAGGTCTGCGCAAAGACAAAGCTGCGATCCTTGCCAAAGACGTCGAGGCTGCCCGGCCGCTCGGTCGTCTGGACGCCGACGGGAATCGGAAAGGTGCGTGGTTCGAACACCGTGTCGGACACGGCATTGGCGACGAAGAACCAGTCGTCGCCCTTGATCGGCAGCCATTTGACCTTGTCGGGGTCGATCGCGCGGTCGCCCTTCAGCGTGTTCTGGTGATAGGGGTCGAACCAGCGTTCCTTGACGACGCCAAGCGTTTCGATGAGGCGCCAGCGGTCGGGAACGGGCAGCTGGTCCTCGATCCCCGGAAAGGCCTGCGGCGGCGGGGGGCGCAGCGCGCCGACATTGTCCTGCGCAAGCGCATCGGGCAGATCGGGGCGATAGCCGGGACGGCGGCGCCCCTCGATCATGTCGGTGACGAGATCGTCGGGGAGGATTTCCTGCCAATCGACCGGCGGCGGGGGCGGGGAAAGGTCTTCGCCCGGTTGCCCGGCGGGCGCGCTATCGGCCGGGCGCATGTCAGTCGCTGGCGGCGGCGGTGCATCGGCGCCCGGCGCACCCTGTGCCGCGAGCGTCGCGATGACCGGCCAAAGGCTGCCCCCCGCCATCATCGCCTATAGCCCGTCGCAGACATTTTGCCCCGCGGTGTCGAGGAAGGGGGCAAAGGGACAGCTGATGTAACGAAGGCGCACCGTCCGCCGGTCGGCGAGCGTGACGACGATCGTGTCGGCGCGGATCGCTTTCGGGGCATTGCCGATCCCGCCGACGCGCGCGCCGGCGTTGTGCGTGCCCAGAAAGCTGATCATATCGTCCTGGTCGATGCCGTCGCCCGACACGCCGATCGCGCCGACCAGCGCGTTGCCGCGATAGATGGGGACCGATCCGGGGAAAATCTGGATGCCGTTCTGCAGCCGGTTCTGCCCCGGCGCGGCGTCGGGCAAGGTCGTGCAGCGCGCAGGGGTGTCGGTCGGGCTCGCCCCCGACACAAAGCCCAGGTGCGCGCCGAGATTGCCGATGACCAGCGCCGATTGCAGCCCGGTCGAAAAGGGGTTGAACTGCGCGATCGGGCGCGACAGCGGCCCGTGCGGCCGCCCCACCTCGCCATCGGGAAAATAGGGACGCGCCAGATTGCCGCCCGACCGGTCGGCAAAGGCGATGGTGCCGGTGAGGGCGGCGGGGTCGTTCAGGAAACTGCGCACCGCGGGAACGAAGGCCGCGACATCGGCGCTGGCGTTGGCCGACAGCTCCGCGGCGGCCTGCGGTCCTGAAAAGAAGGCGGCGGTGCGCGCCTTCTGTAGCGACACGTCGGTCCCGAAAATCGGCGCGTCGGGCGAGCGCACGATGCCGAGCACCGCGCCATGCGTGTCGACCAGGCTGATCGTCACTTGCGCGCGGCTGTCGAGCGGGCGGCGGATCTGCGCACGCGCGCGGCTCATCACCGCAAAGGCTTCCTCCAGCACCGCGCGCGCCTCGGCCGCGCTCAGCGGGGCAGCGATGCTCGCGCCATCGGTGCCCGCGCGAATCGGATAGCGGTTCGTGCCGCTGCCGTTGGTGAGGATGAAGGCGTCGCGGTTCGAAAATTCGGCAGCGGTCGCGGCGCGGATGCCCGACGCTTCGCTGCCATAGGCGGTCCCGGCGATGATCGCGGCATTGGCGTAGCCGGTCACCGCGACGAGGTTCCCCGCGCTGCCGTTGAGACTCGCAAAGCTCGCGCCGCCATTTGTCATCACCCCGGCGAAGCTTGCATCCGAAAAGCGCAGGGTCGTGCCGTCGACGGCGATCTTGTCGGCGGTAATGCTGCTCGGCGCCGCGAACCCGCGCGTTCCCGCCAGCGCGATGAACTCTTCGGCATCATCGTCGATGTCGAGGATATTGGGGTCACTGCCATAGACGCCGTCGCCCATCACACCGATGCCACCGACGAGCACGCCATTTTTGTAGAGCGGCAGCCCGCCCGGATCGGCCGCGAGGCCGAGCGGCGAGCGTTTCGGGCCGATCAGCGCCGCCGGTCCCGCGGCGCCGAAACGCGCCGCCAGGTCGCTGCACGGAAGCTGGCTGAACTGGACGCCGAAAAGCGGCCCGCTTTCGAGCCCCGCGGTGGTCGGCGCGGGCGGGAAATGCTCCTGCACGATCTGGCTTGCAGTGCGCGTCGAAAAGGCATTGCCGCCGCTCGACAGATACGCCCCGGTCACGGCCTTCGCGATCGCCCCGCCCTCGGCGGGAAAGGTGACGTTCTGCGCGTCGATGCTGTTGCCGTTGGACGCCGCCGACGTCGTCGCCGTGGCGCGCGCGCCATTCATGCGAAAGACGGCGAGGACGTTGCCGACGCGGTCGGTGACGGCGATGACCGAGGGCAGCCCGCGCGCCTGCGCCTCCGAAATGGCGTTGGCGAGGATCGTCTGCACGTCGCCCGTGCTCAGCGCCTCGGCGGCCGGCGGCGTATAGAGCCCGCCGGTCGGCGTGGGAGTTGGCGCCGGTGAAGGCGACGGCGCCGGTGCGCCGCCACCGCCTCCACCGCCACCGCAGGAGGCGAGGAGCAGGGCGCTGGCTGCCGCAACGGCGGCCGAACGGAAAAAACGGGTCTTGCCTTGCATCATCTTACCGAAGCGCCCCGATCGCGCGCACCGCACTGCCGAAGGACGCCTGAAATTCGGCGGGTCGATAGGCATTGGGGTCTTTCACCGCGGCATAGGCGCGGTCGATGTCGCCGCGGATCCCCGCCGCCGCGCCGACGGTGACGCGCCCCGACGAGACCATCGCGCCCAGCAGCGTGTCGACCCCCATCACCGCCTGCTGCGATCCCGCATAGTCGGTGTAGCGCTCGCTCGTCGCCTTCGCCGCGATCGCGTCGACCATTTGAAAGGCATCGGCGCCCGAAAAGCTGCGCGACGCAAAGGCGCGCTTCAGCGCCGCGACCGTTTGCGCCAGCGCAGCCGCCGCCTGCACCGCACTCGCGCGGTCGGTCGCCATCGCCCTGTGGAACGCCGCCGTGCGCGCAGCGAGCTGATCGGCGAGCGCGGGCGCCGCCATGCGCGCCGCCGCGGCGAGCATGATCAGATTTTCGTCATTATAGGGCGGCATCCCTTCGGGCAGGTTGCGGCCGGGATTGTCGATCCCGGTGCGCACGGGCTTTGCCTGGTCGAAAATGCGGCGATGGCAGCTGTGGCAATCGAGGAAATAAAATTCGGGGAAGATACCTTCGGTCCCGCGCCGCGACTGGAACAGCGCAAGGCTGCGCTCGATCGCGGCCGCCTGTCCGACTGCCCACATCTGGACATGGTCGGTGCGGCGGCCCGGCGCCCCGAATTTGCGCCAGCCATAATCGGCGTCCTCGTGATGATGCGCTTGCAGCGAAGAAAAAAGGTCGAGCTCGAACGAAATGCGCGGGTGCCCCGCCGCCATGATACGGTGCGTGACGAACTGGCCGTCGGCGGCCGAGCCGAAGTGGCAATCGACGCAGACCCCGGCGCGCACCACCGGATCCTCCAGCTTTTTGAGCCCCGCCGACAGGTTGGCGAGATGTTTCTGGCGCATCTCGGCATCGGGGTCGGCGTTGGTGCCGACCCCTGCATAATGGCTCGCGAGCCAACCGCCCGCGGGGCCATGGCACGATTCGCAGCCGACGCCATCCTCGGCGAGCACCGCCCGCGATGTCCCCGCCGTGCTGTGACATCCCAGGCACATCTCAGCCTTCGCGGGATCGCCGATGCCCAGATTGCGTGCGATGAACTGGCTGCGGCTATTGTTCAGCACCGCCCAGGCGCGGCTGTGCGCGCCGCCGGGGGTCGAGGGTTCCTGCCATTTCATCAGCTCGTCCTGGCGGACGACGGTGCCGTCACCCTCCATCCGCCCGTGACAGGTCGACCCCGCGCACGACGCGACGCCGGTGTAGCGCGCGCTACCGCCGCCCTGCGACTGCGCCGGGGGCGCAAAGACAAGCGCCGCGATAGCGAGCGCGAGCAACGTCGCCGCCAGCGCGGCAAATGCCGCGCGCAGGGGAGGACGGGCGGCAAATGCCGCGCGCATGGGAAGACGGGCGGCAAACGCCGCCCGAGGCCGATCGCCGCGCTCCTTCCCAGCGTGCGCCGTCATCCGCAATTCCCCTTTTCCCCAACGGCGCTTTTACGCCTTGAACCGAATTACACCACCCCGAAAGCCAGCATCGCGTCGGCAACCTTTTTGAATCCCGCGATATTGGCGCCCTTTACATAATCGATATAGCCATTGCCCTGGTCGCCATAGGTCAGGCAGCGCGCGTGGATGCCGTCCATGATGTCCTGCAGCATCTGTTGCAATTCGCCCTCACTCCACGCGCGGCGGCCGCTGTTCTGGCTCATTTCCAGCCCCGACACGGCAACCCCGCCGGCATTGGCGGCCTTGCCCGGCGCGAACATGATTTTCGCATCCTTGAAATGATGCACGCCGTCGAGATTGGTGGGCATGTTCGCGCCCTCGCTCACCGCGATGCAGCCATTTTTGACGAGTGTTTTTGCATCCTCGCCGTTGAGTTCGTTCTGCGTCGCACACGGCAGCGCAACGTCGCACTTCACCCCCCATGGGGTCTTGCCGGCGGTGAAGGTCGCGCCCTTGAACGCGTCCACATATTCCTCGATCCGGCCGCGGCGATGCGTCTTGTGCGCCTTGACCCAATCGATCTTGTCCTGCGTGATGCCGTCGGGATCGTGGATGAACCCGCCAGAATCGGACAAGGTCAGCACCTTGCCGCCCAATTGCACGATCTTTTCGGCGGCGTGCGTCGCGACATTGCCCGACCCCGAAATCACCGCGCTCTTGCCGACCAGATCCTGCCCCTTCGCGGCGAGCATGTTCGCGAGGAAATAGACCGCGCCATAACCCGTCGCCTCGGTGCGGATCAGCGAGCCGCCCCATTCGAGCCCCTTGCCGGTGAGCACGCCGGTAAATTCGTTGGTGATGCGCTTATACTGGCCGAACATGAAGCCGATCTCGCGCCCGCCGACGCCGATGTCGCCCGCGGGTACGTCGACGTCGGCGCCGATGTGGCGGTAGAGCTCGGTCATGAAGCTTTGGCAAAAGCGCATGATCTCGCGCACGCTCTTGCCCTTGGGGTTGAAATTCGACCCGCCCTTGCCGCCGCCCATCGGCAGGCCGGTGAGCGCATTTTTGAACGTCTGTTCGAACGCCAGGAATTTGAGCACGCTTTCGGTGACGCTGGGGTGAAAGCGGATGCCCCCCTTATAGGGGCCGATGGCATTGTTGTTCTGCACCCGCCAACCGCGCTGGACGCGGATATTGCCATTATCATCCTCCCAGCAGACGCGGAAGGAGACGACCCGGTCGGGTTCGGCGATGCGGCGCAATATCTGCTGCGCGTGATATTCTTCCTTGTCGGCGATGAAATCGAAAATGTCCTCGGACACTTCCTGCACCGCCTGGACGAATTCGGGTTGCCCCGGATTGCGCCGTTTCACGCCCTCCATGAACGTCGAAAAATCGACGTGATCCGACACTGCCATGCACCCCTCCCCTGCTGACTGGGAAAGCCGGTGCGACCCCTGACGATTTTGTCGTTGACCGACCTCGTGGGTTCAAGGCTACACCATCGCGGGCCAAAGGCAATATGGCAGCGCCTGAAGCCGGCTATTTTTCGCGGGGGGCAAAAATGAGCGGGACCAATGGCATCGAGGCCGAAAAGGCGGGCAGGCTTAGCGGCATCAACCGCGCGGTCCTGATCGCCGCCTTCGCCCTGCTCGCCGCGGCGATCGGCTATTCGGTGTGGCGCGATACGACGCCCGCCGCCGCCGATCCGGCGGCCGAAGGTGTCGCGCCGCCGCGCGACCAGCTTGCCGCGCTCGAGGCGCGCACCGTGCGCGAACCGAACAGCGCCGATGCCTGGGCCGCGCTGGGCGCGGCGCGATTCGACCTTGGCGACTTTGCGGGCGCCATCGCGGCCTATGAAAAGGCGACCCGGCTGTCGCCGGACGCGGCGGGCCTGTGGTCGGCATTGGGCGAAGCGCGCGTGATGGCGAGCGAGCGCGATCCGATGCCGGCCGCGGCGGCGCAGGCCTTTGACAAGGCCATCGCGATCGACGCCAGCGATCCGCGCGCGCGCTATTTCCTCGCGGTGAAAAAGGACATCGGCGGCGATCACAAAGGCGCGATCAACGATTGGTTCGCGCTGCTGGCCGACACGCCCGAAGGCGCGCCGTGGGAGGCCGATCTGCGCCGGACGATCGAACAGGTCGGCGCGATCCACAAGATCGACGTTGCAGCGCGCCTCGCCAGCACCCGGCCGCGCGCCCCGACCGCCGGCGAAATGCCCGTCGCCGCGCGCGCGATTCCGGGGCCGAGCCGCGCCGAGATGGAAGCGGCATCGCAGCTTCCGAAGGGCCAGCAGGATGCGATGATCGCCGGCATGGTCGACGGGCTGGAGGCAAAGCTGAAGGCGAACCCGGCCGACGTCGACCGCTGGATCATGCTGATGCGCAGCCGGATGACGCTGGGTGAGACAGCAAAGGCGGCCCAGGCGCTGAAGAACGCGATAGCGGCCAATCCGGGCGCGACCGCACGACTGAAGGCGCAGGGACAATTGCTCGGTGTGCCGGGCGCCTGATCCATGACTCGATCGAAGGGGGGTATGATGACGACGAAATGGGCGCGCGGCGCCGCGATGCTTGCGGCGCTGGCCTTGATGCCGGGGACCGCGATAGCAAGCGATGTCGTGCGCTTTTCGGTCGGCGGCGTCGCCATGACCGCGCCGATTCCCGACGGCTATTGCGTACCCACGGGGCAGGAGCGCCGCGCCGCGGATCTGCTTGCCGAGGGCGACCGCGAAAATCTGACCCAGGCGACGCTGATGCGCTGCGACCGCCAGGGCAAGCCCGACAGCATGCAATATGACTATTATCTGATCAAATCGCCGCGCGCCCCGATGCCGGCGCTCAAGCGGGCCGATTTCATCGCGATGATGGCCAAGGAACTCGCGCTTCCCGAATATCAGGACGGCCGTTCGGGCAAGGCTTCGCTGAACGATGCGTCGGGCCACCTCACCGAGACGATGGGGACCAAGATCGACCTCAGCGGAGAGATCAAGCCGCGCGGCGCCGATGCCAGCTGCGTCTATATGGGCGGCGAAGTGAGCGTTTCGAGCGCCGCGATCTCCTATCCGGTCGCGGTCGGCGGGTGCGGCACGACCGTCGGCGGCCAGATGCTGTTTATCTATTCCTATGACGATCCGGCCAGACCCCATGCCGTTGCCGCGCAGCTGCGGCGCGTCCGCGCCCTCGTCGACCGGATCAAGGCGGTTGACGGGCGGCCTGACTAGCGCGGTCATCTTCGACGCGGAAATTTTGCATAACCGCGCATAAAGGCTATATTGCGGGCGCTGCGGGGGGAACCAGAACAAAGGGTCGCCGCGGCACCAAGCCGCGTGACGATTTCGGACGTATTGCCTGGGATAGCTGTCCACTCTGTATCAGGCCGCGCGGTTCATGGGGTTTGAAGCCCCGCATTCGACGCACGCGCCGGTCCTTTGCGGTCGGTTATCCCGCCATCAGCGCGGCATTACCGCCCGCGGCCGTAATGTCGGTGCTGATCGTCTTTTCCTCGGCAAAGCGGTGGAGATAATGCGGGCCGCCCGCCTTCGGCCCCGTTCCCGACAGCCCGCGCCCGCCGAACGGCTGCGAGCCGACGATCGCGCCGATCTGGTTGCGGTTGACATACACGTTGCCGACCGCGGCGCGCGCGGCGATGTGCGCGGCGACGCCGTCGATCCGCGTGTGGACGCCCAGCGTCAGACCATAGCCCGAGGCGTTGATCGCGTCGATCAGCGCATCGAGCTCGCCCCCCTTCCACGTCGCGACATGCAGCACCGGACCGAAAATCTCGCGCTTCAGATCGTTGACATGGTCGAGCCGGATCAGCACGGGCGGCACGAAATGCCCGCCCGCCGGCGTGTTCGTCCGCCCGGCTTCGGCGATCACGCGGCCCGCCGCGCGCGCCTCGGCGATATAGGCCGCGATACTGGCCTCCGCCTCCTCGTCGATGATCGGGCCGACGTCGGTGGCAAGGATCGCGGGATCGCCGATGTTCAGCTCGGCCATCGCGCCCGCAACCATCGCGATCATCGTTTCGGCGACATCCTCCTGCACGCAAAGCAGGCGCAGCGCCGAACAGCGCTGGCCCGCCGACTGAAAGGCGCTGGCGAGGGCGTCGCGCGCCACCTGTTCGGGCAGCGCGGTCGAATCGACGATCATCGCGTTGGCGCCGCCGGTTTCGGCGATAAGGGTCGCGATCGGGCCGTCGCGCATCGCCAGCCCCCGGTTGATCGCGCGCGCGACCTCGGTGGACCCGGTGAAGGCGACGCCGATGATGCCGGGGTGCCCGGTCAGCGCCGCGCCCACCGTTTCGCCGCGGCCGGGCAGAAAGGCGAGCACATCGCCGGGGACCCCGGCTTCGAGCAGCAGTTCGACAGCGGCGTGCGCGATGAGCGGGGTCTGCTCGGCGGGCTTCGCGAGCACGGCATTGCCCGCGGCGAGCGCCGCCGAAACCTGACCCAGAAAGATCGCGAGTGGGAAATTCCACGGGCTGATGCACGCGAACACGCCCTTGCCTTCGAGCATCAGTTCGTTGCGCTCGCCCGTCGGGCCGGGAAGCACGAGCGGATGGGTGAAGCCCGCGCGCGCCTGCGCCGCATAATAGCGAAGGAAATCGACCGCCTCGCGCACCTCGGCGATCGCATCGACAAGCGTTTTGCCCGCCTCGTCGATCGCGAGGCCGAGGAAGGTCGCGTCCTGTTTCTCCAGCAGGTCGGCCGCGCGTTCGAGCCGCGCGGCGCGGAACGCCCCGCCCGCGAGGCTCCAGTCGCCTTGCGCGCGGCGCGCCGCCGCAACGGCATTGGCGACGGTATCGGCATCGGCCTCGATCACCTGCCCGACGACCGCCCCCGTCGCGGGATTGCGCACCGGTTCATGGTCCCCTGGGCGCGCGATGCCGCCGACGATCGGCGCCGCGACCCGATCGGCGCGCCGCGCCGCGTCGATCGCGGCGACCAGCGCCTCGGGCACGCCCGGCTCGCCGAGGTCGTAGCCGCGCGAATTGCGCCGCGCCGGGTCGAACAGCGCGAGCCCTGTGGCGATATTTGAAGAGGGCGCGCTCGCGATGCTGCGCGGATCGACCGCCAGTTCCTCGGCGGTGACGTCGGGATCGGAGAATTGATGCACGAAGCTGGAATTGGCGCCATTTTCGAGCAGGCGCCGGACCAGATAGGCGAGCAGGTCGCGGTGCGTGCCGACGGGCGCATAGACGCGCACCGGTCGCGGTGGCGGCGACAGCGCGACGAGCGCGTCGTGCGCGCCTTCGCCCATTCCGTGCAGCCGTTGCAGCTCGTAATCGGCGCCCGCAAAGAGTTCGGCGACGAAAGCCAGCGTCATCGCATTGTGGCTCGCAAAGGCGGGATAGATGCAGTCCTGATAGCCGCGGAGAAGCTGCGCGCAGCGCATATAGTTGAGGTCGGTGTGCAGCTTGGCCGTAAACACCGGGAAATCGCCGAGGCCGAGCGTCTGCGCACGCTTGATCTCGGTATCCCAATAGGCCCCTTTGACAAGGCGCATCGACAGTTTGACCCCGCGCGCCCGCGCGCGCGCCGCCAGCCAGTCGATCACCGCTGGCGCGCGTTTCTGATACGCCTGGATGACAATGCCCAGCCCGGTCCAGCCGTCGGCGATGCCGGCATCGATCAGCGCCGCAAACACGTCCATATGCGGTTCCAGCCGGTCGCTTTCCTCGGCGTCGATCATCAGCGGGATGTTCGCCGCGCGCGCCGCTTTTGCGAGGTCGATGACGCGCGGGACCAGCTCTTCGCGGACGCGCGTCGCTTGCAGATATTCGTAGCGCGGGTGGAGCGCCGACAGCTTGATCGAGATGCCGTGGTTCGCATGGGGGTCGCCGGGCTTCGCGCGCTCGCCGATCCGCCCGATCGCCGCGGCATAGCTGTTCCAGTAACGCTGCGCATCCTCGGCGGTGCGCGCCGCTTCGCCGAGCATGTCGAAGCTCGCCAGTTCGGACTGTTCCTTGTCGGCGCGCTTGACCGCGGCGTCGATCGTCTCCCCCATCACAAACTGCTGGCCGAGCAGCCTCATCGCCGCGAGCGCGGCCTGGCGGATCACCGGCTCGCCCGATCGGCGGATCATCGACTTGAGCAGGCTGAGCGGGTTCGCCTTGCTCCCCATCGCGTCGAGCATCAAGGTCGCCGAGCCGAGCGAGAGGCCGCGCGCCGACAGCGCGACGATCAGCGGGCTGTCGTCATCGTCGCCCTCGGCCCAATGGCGCCCGGCGATCTTGTCGCGGATCAGCGCATCGGCAGTCGCATTGTCGGGAACGCGCAGCAGCGCTTCGGCAAGGCACATCAGCACCACGCCTTCTTCGGTCGACAGGCGATAGCGGTTCATCAGCTGCGCCACGAGCGTTTCGCGCTCGCCCTCGGCCTTCGCCTTGCGGATGAGGGCGAGCCCGCGACGCGTCACCGCCTCGACGCTCGCGGGCGAAGTGGCAAGGGCGGCGCGCAGCTCTGCGACAAGATCGGCTTCGTCGCGGCGGGCGAGAGCGCGGATGGGCGCGCGGTCGGGGTTCGGGGTCATGCCGTAACGAATAGCATAGCCACCAAGGGCGATCCGACTTGTTTGCGGGAATTTTACACATCAATTGACCATATTTCGAATAAGCTATAGTCTATTTATATGAAAAATCTTTCTTCAACAGTCGATCTGGACGATTTCGATCGCAAGATTCTCGCGATTCTGGGCCGCGACGGACGAATCACCTACACCGACCTCGCATCGCGGGTCGGGCTTTCGAAAACCCCGTGCCAGCAGCGCGTGAGGCGTCTGGTCGACAGCGGGCTGATCACCGGCTTTCGCGCGATCGTCGATCCGGCCAAGATCGGGCTCGACCATGTCGCCTTTACCGAGGTCAAGCTGTCGGACACGCGCGAGGCGGCGCTCAAGCAGTTCAACGATGCCGTACGCCAAATCCCGGAAGTCGAGGAATGCCACATGATCGCGAGCAGCTTCGACTATCTGCTCAAGGTCCGCACCCAGGACATCCGCCGCTATCGCATCGTCCTCGGCGAAAAAATATCCAGCCTGCCGCATGTCGCGAGCACCTCGACCTTCGTGGCGATGGAAACGATCCTCGAATCGGCGCGCTGAAGCATTGACCGCCGCGCCGGAAGGCGGCAAAGGCCGGAGCGGCAAGCGGGTGTAGCTCAATGGTAGAGCAGAAG